>JASEHH010000193.1 GCA_030017685.1 Thermodesulfobacteriota bacterium
CTTGCGCAGGAATGACTGATATTGGGATTTTCAGACTTTTTACGAAACCATCATAATATAAATGAAAAAAATTGAACTGAGAGAGGGTTTAAGGAGATAAATGGGACTTTTAAGGCTGTTGATGAACGATCCGATCGCTTTCTTGCTTCTCGTCATCCCACTCCTCTATTCCGTGGTCATCCATGAAGTGGCCCATGGGTGGGTGGCTTACAGGATGGGGGATCCGACAGCGAAATGGATGGGCAGGTTGAGTCTCAATCCGCTCAAGCATCTCGACCCCATCGGAACGCTCATGCTCTTTATCGCAGGTTTTGGATGGGCAAAACCCGTTCCAATCAATCTAAACAATATCCCGAACCGGCGAAAAGGGCTTATTCTTGTATCATCAGCCGGAATCCTTGCAAATATCCTGATGGCTTTCGGAGCATTGCTTGTTCACAGACTCCTGGGCTTATCTTCGGTTGGAATACCCGCTGTTATCGTCTACACCCTTGCCCATATCAATATTACGCTGGCGGCCCTCAATCTCATCCCTGTTCCTCCCCTGGATGGTTCAAAAATTCTCATGGGTTTCGCGCCGGCAGGAATTCGTTATTTTCTCGCCCGCATCGAGCCTTACGGATTCTTTATCATCGTCGGCCTCCTTTTCCTCGGCCTGCTCAACCCCTTCATCAGTTTTTTCCGGGGAATCATCATCGCTGTTATTAAGGCTCTTCTTCCATAATAAAGAACAGAACCCTCACTCTTTTTACCCCGTTAGAAATAACCCGCTGCGCCAGCGCGGGCGCGGCGAGTGCCCCACTCGGGCTCCGCCCCATAGGGGCTTCTGCCCCGGAGGGTTTCGAGTCCCGCTATAGCGGGACTTGAATTTCTAACGGGGTTTATATCCCCAATTTTTTTGATCCATTCTTTCAATCCTCCCCGATATGGTTTATATTAATCCTGTTATGAATCAGCCATATTTTCAAAAGATTTCACAAGAGCTGGGTCTTAAGCCCGGACAGGTCCAGGCCACGGCTGAGCTCTTAAAAGAAGGCGCCACGGTCCCCTTTATTGCCCGTTACCGGAAGGAAGCCACGGGTTCTCTGGACGAGGTTGCCATAACAGTGGTTCGTGACCGGCTCAACCAACTTCAGGAACTGGACAAACGCCGCGAGACCATCCTCAAATCGTTAGAGGAACGGGGGCAACTCACGGATGAATTAAGAGAAAAGATTCTCCGGGTGGAGACGATGGCTGTCCTGGAGGATCTCTATCTTCCTTACCGCCCCAAACGGCGGACCCGGGCAACGATCGCCAGGGAAAAAGGGCTGGAGACCCTGGCCCAGTGTCTCTTTGTCCAGCAGGATATGGATCCGGTTGCTGAAGCCGCCTCTTTCATCGATCCTGAGAAAGGGGTGAACTCCGCAGAAGAAGGACTCGCAGGAGCCCGTGATATCATCGCTGAATGGGTGAATGAAGATGAAACAGCCCGGGCCAGGATGCGTGATCTCTATTCCTCGAAGGCTGTTTTTAAGTCAAAGGTCATCCCGGAGAAGGAGGCCGAAGGAATCAAGCACAAGGATTACTTTGACTGGGAAGAACCGGTGAACGCAGCCCCTTCCCACAGGATTCTTGCCATGAGGCGAGGAGAAAAAGAGGGTTTTCTCACGCTCCGGGTCTTGCCTCCGGAAGAAGAAGCCCTGAGCCTCCTCGATGGTCTTTTTATTAAGGGCGGGGGACCTGCTTCCGAGCAGGTCAGGATGGCCGTACATGATAGCTACAAGAGACTTCTTTCTTCTTCGATGGAAACCGAGATCCGAATGGCTACAAAGAAGCGGGCGGATGTGGAGGCGATACGGGTATTTGTCGAGAACCTCCGCCAACTTCTTCTGGCTCCGCCCCTGGGTCAGAGGAATGTTCTTGCCATCGATCCCGGTTTCCGGACCGGATGCAAGGTGGTCTGCCTTGACCGGCAAGGAAAGCTGCTCCATACTGAGACGATTTATCCCCTCCAGTCCGAAAAGGGTGCTGCCGGTGCCGGCCCAAAGATTCTTGAGATGTGCGGGCGATTCACCGTAGAGGCCATTGCTGTTGGGAACGGGACAGGGGGACGGGAGACGGAGACTTTTATTCGGGGCCTCGATCTTCCCAAAAATATTCAGGTGGTGATGGTCAGCGAGAGCGGCGCATCGGTTTATTCGGCATCCGATGCGGCGCGGGAGGAGTTCCCTGATCAGGATGTAACCGTCCGGGGAGCTGTATCCATCGGCCGGAGACTGATGGATCCTCTGGCGGAACTGGTTAAGATCGACCCGAAATCGATCGGGGTTGGTCAGTACCAGCACGATGTGGACCAGGGAGACCTGAAGCGCAGTCTCGATGATGTGGTGGCGAGCTGTGTTAACCATGTGGGTGTGGAAGTCAATACATCCAGCAAACAGCTTCTCACCTATGTTTCGGGTTTGGGACCCCAGTTGGCAAAGGGGATTGTGGAGTACCGAAATGAGCATGGTCCATTCCGTTCAAGGGAAGAACTGAGGAAGGTGTCTCGCCTGGGATCCAAAGCCTTTGAGCAGGCTGCGGGTTTTTTGCGAATCAGGGATGGAGAGAATCCGTTGGACCGAAGCGCAGTCCATCCGGAGAGCTATCCCATCATCCATGCCATGGCAAAGGACCTGGGCGACTCGGTGCTGGACCTGATGAGCAATGAGGAGCTCCGGAAGAAAATCGATCTCGGACAATACGTCTCGGACAAGGTGGGCCTTCCGACGTTGAATGATATTCTTCTGGAACTCTCAAAACCCGGCCGCGATCCCCGTGAGCAGTTCGAAGCTTTCAGATTTTCAGAGGGGGTTGAAAAGATAGAGGACCTTAAACCTGGGATGAAACTTCCTGGGATTGTGACGAACATCACCGCATTCGGTGTCTTTGTCGACATCGGCGTCCATCAGGACGGGCTGGTCCATATCAGCGAACTTTCCAACCGTTTCGTCAAAAACCCTGCGGAGGTCGTGAAGCTTCATCAAAAGGTATTGGTCACCGTGCTGGATGTGGACTCCGGAAGGAGACGGATCTCCCTTTCCATGAAGCAGGGCCAGCCCCAGCCCGGTGTGGCTTCAGAAGAGGGGAGAAAGAAAGAAGAGGGGAGGCGGGAAAAAAGGGAGAAAGAGAAAAGCGCCTTTACCAATAGACCCTTTGCCTCCGCCTTCGGAAAGAGGAATCAGTAGGGGTCCGGAACTGCTTTGGGAACTGCTTTGGGGTCAGGCTTGACTTTTTGACATTCCCAAAAGATGGTGCCATCCATAAAAAAGTTGGCGTATTCAAATTCTGAATGCGGATTTCGGAATGCGGAATTGTGGTGTCCCGGGGTCAAGTCTTGCTTTTTGATAATTCCTAAACATCAAGATTAAAGACCTGACCCCATTATTGACGACTCATGAACTGTTCAGACTCCTCATCCAAACCTCCAAAGCGGTCTTTCTCTCCGCCCTCCGGGAGGCAAACGGTTTGAAGGTCTACAAGGTCAAATATCTCCAGAGTCTTCTCCAACCTTCTCAGGGGCGAGCCGATCAACCCGTTCATCCCCAGAATCCCCACCTCTTAACCATCACTTATGCAGGGAGGTCTCTCA
>JASEHH010000194.1 GCA_030017685.1 Thermodesulfobacteriota bacterium
GAAGAACGAGCCTCAGCTTAAATTATTTACCCATAAATTTGTCGTGCACCCTTTTTTGCTTGTCTTAATTTTTTGCTTGATTTTTTGCTGTAAGCATCTCTTTTTTCGTGATAGAAATCCATGGGAATGCCAAATCCAGAGGGGCAGGCGGGCCAGCGGAGAAAGATTTAGGGCGGCACCGCTTAAGGATTGACTCCAGATGCTCCAAGACCAATAAAAATCTCATTTTCACTGACTACGAAAGTTTCCCTTAAACGTCCAATGATCCGCATCCTAAAGGTTTCGGAGTCTGGCCTGCCTGCCGGTAGGCAGGTCCGCCTGCCCCTCTGGAGTCCATTCTGTCATCGCGGAATTGGAGATGCTTCCATTTTTTGACTTTTGCAATATTCAATACTCAGATTCACTGTAACGGGAGACCCTCTTGGCTGCTTTTGAATCACAAAATGAAAAAGGAAGAGAGTTACCCGACGAGGCTCCGGATCACCTTCATATTCTTCAGATCTTCAACCGTATCCTTTCTCGGGGTTTCCATGATAGCGGGAAGATGTTTTAATAAAGGATGGTTGACTAAATACCGGAATCCCTCAAACCCGATATAGCCCTCGCCGATGTGCCAGTGCCGGTCCTTTCTTGATCCCAGGGGAGTCTTTGAATCGTTAAGGTGGAGCAGATGAAGTCTTTTTAAGCCTACCGTTTGATCAAAAGACTCAATCGTCCTCTCGATTTCATCTTTCTTCGAAAGGTCATATCCTGCCTCAAAGGAGTGAGCTGTATCGAGGCAGACGCCAACTTTCTCCACTTCTTGAACCCCATCCATGATCTTCTTGATCTGCTCAAAACGGTAACCGATCTCCGTCCCCTGTCCGGCGGTGTTTTCAAGAAGCAGGATGATTGAATTTCTGGCCCGATCAAAGGCCTGGTTGATGGCCTGAGCAATAGCCTCAATCGCTTCATCCTCAGAATTTTGCATCCGATGGCCGACATGGATGATCAGATAAGGAACCCCTAACCGTTCTGCTCTTTCGAGTTCAATCACAATCGAATCGATCGAGCGGCTGTAAAATTTCGAATCTTTTGAAGCCACATTTGGAAGGTAAGGAAGATGGAGAAAGATGGGGAAGAGTCCGGATGATTGGATCGATGTGCGAAATGTTTCCACATCGTTGTTGTCCAGAGGCTCATATTTCCATCCCCTCGGATTTCTGGAGAAGAATTGAATGGTCTCACAGCTCCGAATCTTAGCCTTCTCAACGACTTTTGAAAATCCTCCGGAAATGGAGATATGGAAACCAAATCGCATTTTTGAGATCCTTTCGAACGGTGAAATCAATCATTAGGCTGAAGATATGCAAACCCATGTTTATTGTCAACAGAGAAATTGGTGTTGCTCAAATCGATTCCATGCTTTGACAAGCCTGTCCTGAGCGAACCGTTCACCCTTCGAGTGCCTCAGGGCGAACGTTTTTTCCCGAATGTCCTGAGCAAAGTCGAAGGAAGGACTCAGCATGACTGGAAAAGTTAAATGATTTCAATATATCACCGTTCGCCCTGAGCCTGTCGAAGGGCAAATGGTTGGTTTGGGCAACAGCCCGTCAAAGGCTGCCCTCGTTGCCTTTACGACTTTTGACCACGCAATAGATCCCCTCGCCATCTAATCCAGGTTTGAAACAGAGATTGTCCGATCTGCATTCTGCTCTGCGCCGGTCGCCCGCTTTCCAGCGATTGATCAGATCCGGTTCCCTGATTAAAGGCCGGCTCATGGAGATATAATCGGCCGTCCCATCCTGGAAGAGTTTTTCAGCCACCTCAAAAGATCGCATGCCACCAACCAGAATCAACGGAATACCAATTTCTTTCTTCATGGCGCGTGCGTCTTCCTGGAAATAGGCTTCTTTCTCTTCTGAGTCGATTCCCGACCGGCTGGGAGACAGTTTGCCGCTCGTCATGGAGCCGCCGCTCAGTTCGATTGCATCCATACCAGCATGGGCCAGCAATTTGGCAACTTGAAGGGAGTCGTCCAGGCTTATACCGTTCTCCACGAAATCCCTGCAGTTCAATTTGATCAAGACCGGATAGTCCTGGTCCACTACCTTTCTGATGGCCTGATATACTTCGAGATGAATCCGCGCCCGATTGCGAACGTCTCCTCCGTATTCATCCTTCCGTCTGTTAAATGCGGGGGAAAGGAACTGGCTGAGAAGGTAGCCATGGGCGGAGTGAATCTGGACCCCATCAAAACCGGCTGATTTGGCCCTTCGAGCCGCATCGGCGAAAGCGCTGACAATTTCCCGGATACCCTGTGTGGTGATTTCCTGCCGGGGTGATGAAGCCAGTCCTTCAAAATCCGATACAACAAGGGGAGGGTGTCCGAACAACTGTTTGGGCGCGAAGTTTCCGGCGTGGGCCAATTGCATGATGATCTTGCCGCCTCTTTCATGGACAGCTGTCGACATTTCCCGAAGCCCCTGGATGAGCTCGTCTTTGTAAATGCCGAGCTGCCAGGGGGAGGCTTGACCCTCCGGTCGGATATAAGTGTGACCGCTGATGATCAATCCCACCCCGCCTCTGACCAGGGCAGTCATCGTTTCAATAAGTTTCGAAGTAACCGATCCGTCAGCGGTAGCCATTCCCTCCCATGTTGCCGATCGAACAAATCGATTCGACAATGTCATGCCGTTGATCCTACTTGTTTCAAAAAGTTTGCTCATATTTCTCCCTGTCAATCAATAAAATTTGACCGGTAAGCTCCGGTCAAACTTGACCCATGTTAAAATTTTTTAAGGCAACTCTTTTCGCCGCCACAAAAAACAATTTACTACGATTGCCGTTCACGCATCCACTGGCGCTGATTTAAGCTGTCTGATTAGAAATCGCACCCTTCACCATAATAAGAGCGGATATGAAGAAACATAATGATCCAATTAAGACAACCGGTGCAAAGGTCATCGCCCCGTCCGTGATTCCCCTTAAGAGCAGGCCAACCGGCATAATGAACGAAAGTATTGTGAAAATCGAACAGATTTTCTTCCATTTATCACTTAAGGTAAGTCGGTCAAGCAATGAACCTATGATGATATTGTAAAAAGCTATTGGCAATCCATGAGTATGTCCTGCTTTCAAAAGGACCCTGCCCAGAGGAATCGCATAGAATCCTTTTTCAAAATAAGGGCCCATCGTAAATCCAAGAGCAAAACCTCCCAATCCGGCCAAGACAATAGCTACTCCTCCAGCAATAATATTTAATCGTCCTGAGCTCATTGACCTTACCTCCTATTCAGATTTTTTCGTCATCTATATACCCCCATTCCAGGCCTTTTTTTACAGACTTAACGGCGGAGTTGAGCGGAGTCCACGTAACGCAGGCTCCGACCCTAAGGGCGGAGCCGGAGAGAAGCGGACTTCCGCTCGAACGATTTGTTACCCCGTCCCTATGCCGCCTTTTTGAGAGTGACATGCATGCCGGCTCTCGTCGCAAGGGTGATAAGCATTTCGAGGCTAAATCTTTCCCATTTTCCTCTGATCAAGTCTGAAACCCTGGATTGACTAACGCCGAGGATTTCCGCAGCCTTGGCCTGCGTTAGC
>JASEHH010000195.1 GCA_030017685.1 Thermodesulfobacteriota bacterium
AATTATATCAAAACTCCCCCTCATAAGTCAATAATTAAGTTAGCGCTTATGCCCACCAAGGGAGAGGGAGATAATAGGGGTATTTTCTAAGCAATATTGACGTCCCTTCTTTTATATATTAGCCTTTTAGTAAACCCCGTTAGAAATTCCAGTCCCGCTATAGCGGGACTGGAAACCGAGCGGCGCATTAAATCCGGCCCTGCCTACCGGCCCCGGTCCCGACCGAGGGCGGGGCAGGCAGGCGGAATTATTCAGAAACATAACCACTTTGCAGCCGCCGGCCCAGGCTTCGCCCCAGAGGGGCTTCTGGCCCGGAGGGAGCAGCGGGGCATTATTTCTAACGGGGTAAAGCCATTTTCGGAGCGGTTATGAGATGGATCGGGCTATTGCTTCTGATTGTGCTTGGGACTGCCATGGCGGTGATACAGCCTCTTCAAGCAAAGGATTCCTCGCCTACCCTCGGGAAGGCTTCTGTTTGCGAATCCTTTGGTGTTCAGAGATTTGAGGCCAGGAAGGAAGCCTCCCCTTTCTCTCTCAAAGATCTGAATGGAAAGCAAATCTCCCTGAATGAGTTTAAAGGCAAACCCCTTCTCCTCTTTTTCTGGGGTTCCTGGTGCCTGGCCTGCAAAGAGGATATCGCTCTTTTGGAAAAATTTTTTGAAAAAATCAGAAGTCAGATTGAGATCCTCACCATTGCGATTGATGGGGAGAAGGAGAGAAGGGTGAAGAATGTTGTTAAGGATCACCGGATCACCCTGCCGGTACTCCTTGATAAAAAGGAACAGGTCGCACGAACCTACGGGGTCAGAATGATTCCCACCGCTTTCCTGATCAACAGGGAGGGCTGGGTGGAGGGCACGGTCGTTGGTCAGAGGGACTGGTGTGCACCGGAGGCCCTTTCCGCCGTCAGAGAGCTTTTAGGCCTTCGTTGACAAACCTCTCCTTTTTCGTATATTATTTTTCTGCCTCTTCAACTCGAATAAGGAATTTTTTGTGAAATACCTCCATAAGACAGAAAACACCTCCATCCCCCAGCGGTTACCCTGCATCCCTCTCAAGGACACGATCATCTTCCCGTATGTGGTGGTCCCCCTCTTTCTTCAGTCGGAGGAGGCGTTAAGTGTTCTGAATAAGTCAGTGCTGGAGAACAATCTCATCGGATGCGTCTATCAGCGTGCCTCTCTTCCTAAAGATCCTCAACCCAAAGAGCTTCTCTCCGTCGGGACGGTTTGCAGGATCCTTCAACTGGTAAAATTACCTAACAGAGGCATGAAGGTCTTTGTTGAGGGTATTTCACGGGTCTTTCTCCAGAACATCGTTCAGGAGACACCCTATTTCAGGGCTGATGTGAGGGAAGTGGTCGAGCCCGAGGAGAAGAGTCCCCTCTCCGAAACCCTTGTCCAGAGCATCGGAACACTGTTTAAAATCTCCCTCTCTGCGGGAAGGCCGCTGCCCGATGAGGTGTTAAAGACGCTCGATCAGATCGAACATCCGGGACGCCTTGCCGATTTGATCGCCATCACCCTCCATCTGGGATTGAAGGATCAGCAGGAGATCTTTGAGACGATCGATCCTCTCGAAAGATTGAAAAAGTCGTTCGACCTTTTCAGCCGCGAGTTTTCATCGTTTCCCCTGAGACCCCATCTGCTCTTCACCGGGTGCAAGGAGACGGGGAAATCGCAGAGAGAGCATATCCTTCGCTCTCCCATGAAGGGACAGAGAGAAGCCCATGATGAGGACCCTTATCTAACTGAGATTCACGAACTTCGTGAAAAGGTTCAGGCCGCAGGAATGCCGCAGAAGGTGGAGGAGATCGCCCATAAGGAGATTTATCGCCTCGAACGGATGAATCCGATCTCTGCCGAGTATACCGTCTCCCGGACCTATCTTGACTACCTCATTAACATTCCATGGGATAAGAAGACCACGGATAACCTCGACCTTGAAAGGGCACAGACCATCCTCAACGAGGACCATTACGACCTCGAAAAGGTGAAAGATCGAATCCTCGAATTTCTGGCGGTCAAAAAATTGAAGGATCCCATGAAGGGCCCGATCCTCTGTTTCGTGGGGCCGCCGGGAGTGGGAAAGACTTCTCTCGGACGCTCCATTGCCCGCGCCCTGGAGAGGAAATTTATCCGCATCTCCCTCGGAGGAGTGAGGGATGAGGCGGAGGTCCGCGGCCACCGCCGGACCTATGTGGGAGCCCTTCCGGGAAGGATCATTCAGGAGATGAAAAGGGCAGGGACCTCCAATCCGGTCTTTATGCTCGACGAGGTCGATAAGATCGGTCAGGATGTCCGTGGAGATCCGGCGGCCGCTCTCCTGGAGGCGCTCGATCCCGAGCAAAACTTCTCCTTCACCGACCATTATTTAGATGTTCCATTCGACCTCTCTCATGTCCTCTTCATCACGACGGCGAACACCCTGTCTCCCATTCCTCCCCCACTTTTGGATCGGATGGAGGTGATCCGTATTCCGGGATATACGGAAGAGGAGAAGGAGAAGATTGCCTTCCAGTTTCTGATTCATCATCAAAAGGAGGAGAACGGGCTGAAGGATCACCCCCTCTCCTTTACAACGGAGGCGGTCTATAAGATCATCCGGGAATATACGCGGGAGGCGGGTGTACGGAACCTCGAAAGGGAGATCGCCACTGTCTGCCGTAAGATCGCCAAAAAAGTCGCACTGGGGAATCAGCCGGAAGAAATCGTCAATGAGTCCGTGGTTGAAAGCCTTCTGGGACCGAGAAAATTCTTCCGCGAAGTTGCCCAGGAGAAAGACCGGATCGGTGTGGCTACGGGACTCGCATGGACGGAGAATGGAGGAGACATCATCTTCATTGAAACCTCGAAGATGAAAGGGGACAAAGGACTTCTCTTAACAGGCTCTCTTGGAGAAGTGATGAAGGAGTCGGCACAGGCGGCCCTCTCCTATATCCGGGCCAATGCCCGCTCGCTGGAGGTCCCGGAAAATTTCTATCAGGAATGGGATATCCACATCCACATACCGGCGGGAGCAACCCCGAAAGACGGGCCCTCGGCAGGAATTGCCATTGCCACGGCTGTCCTCTCTCTTCTGAAAGAGAGGCCCGTTGCCCACGATGTTGCCATGACTGGCGAGCTGACATTGAGTGGCAGGGTGTTGCCGGTGGGAGGGATCAAAGAGAAGATCCTGGCCGGCCGGAGGGCCGGAGTGAAGACCATCATCCTTCCTAAGAAGAATGAGGAGAATCTGGAGGATATCCCCGAATATATCAAAAAAGAGATGAACTTCATCCTGGTCGAACATATCCAGGAAGTTCTGGATTTTACCTTGCCTTCATAGATATAAATAGTGTCTGTCCATAAACAGTGTTTTCCGTCATGCCGGACTTGATCCGGCATCCAGAAGGTCTTCAAAGGACTGGATTCCGGCTTTCGCCGGAATGACGATTCTGATTGAGGGGGCAATTTATAAACAGACACTGAGGCAATTGAAGAATTCGGTTTAAGGGCGATGGATTGGCGTTTCCAGGGCA
>JASEHH010000068.1 GCA_030017685.1 Thermodesulfobacteriota bacterium
GGATGAGAGAATTTAATCCCTGGATAAACCTTCACAATAATTCGTCATGAACCAATTTTAATATATCATGAATCCGAATTAGTCTTGATTTGGCTTTCGACCATGGTGAATTCTTCTTCAAATCAACAAGGGCCAGAAGGGTTAATGCGGACCGCTCATTCTGTTGTGCTTTAGGGAATCCGAGTGCCTTCAGAATAGATAAAGCTTCATCGATTTTTCCCATTATACCTCTCCTCAAGATGTTTGATAATTTCAGCATCAATTCCGAGTTCGGAACCAATGATTTCATCCAGGTTAGCTGGCAGGTCTTTTGCCTTGGACACAACTTCACCGATCTTCTTTATTACAGAGAGGTCAGGCAAGGGAACGTTTCTAATTTCGGTCGCATTTACCTGTGTATGTCCGTTGAGTGACCTGAAATAATTATCGATTAAACCAGTATTCAAAAGGGCAGCTATACCAAAAGCCTCATTGACGGACAAGCTCCCGTTTGGCTTATGAATATAATTCACATGGTTTTCTATTCCCACTGACCCGTAGGGAAACTCGGATTGCTTTAGCACTGCTGAATCAAGGCGCCGTCTTTGTTCCTTCGATGTGAATCGTTTTAAAAGCACATAATTCTTTACCGGGAGCAGCAGTGGAGAAGTTTTTTCCGTGGAAGCTATCGCCGCGGGTTTCTTGTTTTTCTTGGATGGCCATACCACCCTCATGTTTTGCATGTTATGCATCCATAGAAGGGGCACAGACTCCTTCATTAACTCCTGGCGTAAATGTTCCTTAGCCCTGAAATCAACTACCGGTCCGGTCGAAATCTCCATGCCCAGCTTCTCCAAGGTGCACGGCCACTTGTCAATAATGTGGAGTATTTTAACGTCAAACTCGCTGGTAGGTATCCTGATAAATCTCTCGCTATTCTTAGGAGAAATGATATCTGAATAATCAACCTCGATTCTCCCTAACTCATTTAAGTCTTTATCTCTGCTTGTCGTTATCGTTACTATCCCTTCTTTGCCGTTCTTACTTGCCTTGATTATTACGTTTTCTTGTAAAACTCCGTCCTTGTCGAAAATGTCCTTCCTCGACTCAAAAATGTGAATCCTTGTGATTCTTACCTTCCGCAGAAACCATTTCCTGAAATTCTTATAGTAAAGGCCCGAACAAAAGCTCCGTGGCGTAATAAAGACCATTTCGCCCTTATCGGCAAGCATGCTTGCAGCCATGGTCATAAAAAAAGCGTAAATATTGGGTTGCCCACATATAAACTCTGCCATCATTCTTGAATAGGGAGATTCTGTACCTACTTTGTAATAAGGAGGGTTTGAAATTACGAAATCGTAGAACTTTTCGCCCCTTTCAAATAGCCCGGGACCGCTAAGATATGGCTCATTTGTGAGGATAAAATCTTTGGTTAACACGTTAAACCCGACCTTCGAGTCCTTTTCTTCCAAGTCCTTCTTGCACTCCTGTAAGACCCTTTTTAGGAATGGAATTATTTCAGGGTCGTTCTCGAAGGTGTCTATTACCAGAGAAACTGGCTTCTTTCTGCTCAGTAACTTTTCACAAAAGGCAGCCGATAGGACGCCTGTTCCAGCCCCCGGGTCGAGCAGGGTTATCTTGTCTTGGTTAATATCGAACAGTTCTGCCATAAAAATACTTACTTGCTTTGGGGTGAAAAATTGCCCCTTGGGTTTCACATCTTTTGGCCTCAAAGCATCAGAGTATAAGGCGGAAAGTCTCTCCGCATACTCTACCAGCCTTTCATTCGCTTTTCTTTCAGGAATCTTCATGGTTGTTTCTTGTTAGCTATTTTCTATTTAGAAAGCCTCTTACTCCAATTGAATTTTGGAATGAAATGGTCGACCTTGTCAACAAAATTCTGTCAAATATCCTTAACCGCTTTAATACGGCTTTCAGAGCCCAGAATCACAAGGGACGACAAAGAGGGAACGTTGGTTCTAAAGCATTTTTGAATGGAACGCTATCGTCTTTCCAAGAATCGTTTCATCTCCGGATCGTAGAGGAAGGTAAAAAAGGTTGCCACCGATCCCAATAGTGGAAGTGGATCATCTTTTGAAATTATATCATAGGAGGTATTGGGGTCAAAGAAATGGAAGAAGGAGGGCTGGAGATGAAAACGCTCCGGATTGTTGAAAAAATGGAGGATATCTCCGAAGAGGAGCCAGCGGCTGCGCCTGCCAACAGTATAGTGAAGTACCGGCTCGAATTTCTCACCCTTCGCCATTTTCAAAATGAGGTATGGAAAATCGACACCGGAGAAGATGGCCAGTTGCAGGGAACCCCAGAAACGGGGATTGACCTCCATCAATTTGGGAATCCCGTCTCTTGGGTCCACTTTGAATTCAACCATCGCAATGCCCACCCAGTTCAATGACTTGAGAAGTGAAAGGCCCAATTCCATGATCTGGGGATGCTCAACCCCTTCCCGAAGCGTGCTGGGACCTCCCTGAACCGGATACATCCTCAATTTCTTGTGGACAAAAGCGGCCTTCACATTCGATTTTTCATCAAAGAGGGCGGAAAACCCGAATGTCCCCCCTCCATCCGGAATATATTCCTGAATTAACGGGAAGGGATAACGTTGATGAATGTTCTGATAGAAAGGAAGGATATCTTCTCTTTTCTTCACATAAGCAATCCCGAAAGAGCCTGAACTGATCCTTGGTTTGATCACATATCCCTCACCCTCCCCTCTCCCTCCAGGGGAGAGGGTTAAAGCGCTGTTGATTCCATCGGACTGAAGGAATGGAGAAATTCCCCTATAATCCCCTCCCCCCTGGCGGGGGAGGGTTAGGGTGGGGGGGAGATAATATGTCTTCGGTGCCGGAATCCCATGTCTTTCAGCAAACTGAATAAGGGTCCCCTTGTCACGAACAAATTCGATCTTTTTGAGATCAGGGATAAGAAGGTAGGTAAATTTTGAAATTTCGGATTGATATTTTGCTATTAGCAGCAGGGTCTCCTCCTCCATCGGGAAGAGGCAATCGATCGGATTCTTTTTAATCTCCGTCAGTAAGAATTCGATGAATCGATCCGGATACCGCTTTGGAGAGGGGTAGACAATACGCCTCGAACAATACTTTGAGAAGAACGAGGTGTTGAGGGAAGTCCTCTCTCCCACCGTGACATGGACCCCTTTTTGACCGAGGGACCGAACCACAGCGAGTGTCTTTCTAAAGTGCCCATCTGTCACCAGAACACGCATAGTAAGTTCGGAGAGAATAGTCTCGTAGTCTTATAGTCTCGTAGTCTTATAGTTTGTAATCAAACGATTATTGACTATGTGACTATTTGACTAATAGATTATCCGACTATTATTAGATCAAGCCATCATCCGCCAGACTGCGGTAATCCTCTCCACTCAGGATGATATGATCATAAACCTTGATCCCCATCACCCGGCCTGCCTCCACCAATTGTTTGGTGATCCGGATATCCTCTTCGCTCGGGCTCGGATTGCCGCTCGGATGATTGTGAAGGAGGATGACTCCCGCTGCTGATTCCAGAAGCGCCTCCCGAAAGACATCCCTCGGATGGACGATGCTCGCATCAAGTGTTCCTTCGGATATGGTTACCTCTTTAATCAACCTGTTGGAACGGCTGAGGAGAAGAACCCTGAAGACCTCCTTCCTCAAATCCTTCATCAACGGGAGATAAAGATTGGCCACATCCTTCGCTCGCTTGAAAGAAGGCTGGCCCTTACTCGTCTTAGATTGAATCCGCCTCACCAACTGGAAGGCTGCCGAGAGCGTGGCCGCCTTGGCTGAGCCGATGCCCTTGATCTTCATCAATTCCGAAGGGGAGCGGCTGAAGAGATTCTCAAGAGATTCGTATCGGTCCAGGAGCTCCCTCGCCAGATCGATGGCGGTCTTTCTCCTCGTCCCTTTCCCGATCAGAATCCCTAAAAGTTCGGCCTCGGTGAGATGCTGCGCCCCCTGCTGGAGCAATCGTTCCCTTGGTCTCTCCTTTTCCGGCCATCTGGAAATCTTATAGGGAGATTCTGCCATGACTCAAATAAAATAAACCCTCCCCTGCCTACCGGCAGGCAGGCTTTTCCAAAGGGAGGAGAAATCTTATCCCCCTTTTCTAAAGGGGAATATAGGGGGATTAGATACTATTTATCAAAGTGATAAAATATTACCACCTAAATTGAGCGATTTATTATCCTAAATGTAGCCGCAACTTTTAGGTTGCGTGATTTTACCGGAAATGATTTCTCGCCCAACGGGTGAGGGGAAACCGCAGGCTAAAGCCTGCGACTACAGGTTCTTTTCGAAAGAATCGCTCAATTTAGGTACCAGTTACCCATTAAGAAATATTTACTCAGTGGTTGGAGGAATCGGCTTTGTTTTTTTTCCAAAAATTTTAGAAAGAATAATACTTAATTCGTAAAGCCCCATCAGAGGAATGGCCATGAGCAACTGGGAGATAACATCAGGCGGGGTCATAACCGCCGCAAAGATGAAAATCAGGAGAATGGCATATTTCCTGTGCCGGGCCAGCATCTTCGCATCAACCACCCCGATCCGCGCGAGAAGGACCAGGACCACCGGAAATTCGAACACAAGACCGAAGGCTAATAGGAATTTGATGCTAAAGGAGAGATATTCCTTCATGCTTGGCATCGGTTTGATGAAATCGGTGGCATATCCTAAAAGAAATTTAAAACCGACGGGGATCGCGACAAAATAGGCAAACAGAATTCCCAGGGCGAAGAAGAAGGAGCCGGCGGCGACAAAGGGAATCACATACCGCTTTTCATTACGATAAAGCCCTGGCGCCACAAAAGCCCAGACCTGGAAGAGAACAAAGGGGGAAGTCAAAATGATGCCCGCGATAAAGGCCACTTTCATATAAGTGAAAAAAGCTTCTGCCACGCTCGTGAAGATGAGAGAGCCTCCGGAAGGCATCACCTTGAGAAGGGGTTTGGAAAGAATATCGAAGAGGTCTTGGGAAAAAGCATAACAGAGGACAAAACCGGCTGCGACCGCAATAAAGGAGAGGACGAGACGCTTTCTCAACTCCTGAAGGTGAGAGGTTAAGGGTTGTTTCTTTTCATCCATGGGAGGGGGTTCCCTCTTTCATCCCTGCTGACCCCTCCTCTTTCTTCTCTTCAACTTCTCTCTCTTCCGGAGAAGTCACGATCTCCTCGGCGGAGGAGGTCTCTGTCTGGGCCATTGCCTCCGGGGCAACCTCTTCAGTCATTGCCGGCTCCGGAGAAGGTTCTTCGAGGCTGGATATCTCTCTGGCCAGATCTCCCAGGACATTCTCCTCCGTGATGGCGCTCTTTATCTCCTCCAGGTCCCTGGTCTCAGCCTCAAAACTTTCCTTCACTTCGTCGGTCGCCTTCTTAAACTCCCTCATCGCCCTGCCAAAAGCCTTGGCGAGCTCCGGAAGTTTATTCGGCCCGAAAACGATCAGAGCAATCGCTCCAATGATCAGTATTTCCGGCAATCCGATATTAAACATCTCTTCACCTCAAGGGTTTTATACCACAATCCCTCTATTTTTTGCAATGGGATCACATAAGTTCGGAGTTCGGAGTAAAAATATGAACAGGTTCCTAAAAAACTCGATAATGACCCAAAATGTCATGCTTCTGAACTTTGTGCTGAACTTAATTCAGTATTGGTTCGGCATCTCATCCTATTAACGTAACGGCGCAAATAAACCAGACCCTGAACCAAGTTCAGAAGGGTGACAGATGGTATCTTTATCAGCAGCTTATAAATTCGCATATAGAGGGATTTTTTAATTAGCTTTTTGGGTTATAATGGCAGTCAGGATTAAAACCTATGGAACTTGGATTTTTAAAAACGCTGGTCATCATCTTCGGTGTCTCGGCCTCAGTGATCTTTCTGCTTCACAAATTGAGGGTCCCCTCCATTGTGGGCTTCCTCACGGCCGGAGTCCTTCTCGGTCCCCATGGATTCGGATTAATCCGGGACATCCATGAGGTTGAACTCCTCGCAGAGATCGGGATCATCCTTCTCCTCTTTACGATCGGACTGGAGATTTCGCTGAAGAACCTGAAGAGGATTCGCTCCGCTGTTTTAGGAGGGGGGCTCTCTCAGGTCCTCCTTACGCTTCTCGCCACCGCCGCGATCGCTTATCCATTCCTCCAGAGATGGAATACCTCCTTATTCGCTGGTTTTCTCGTCGCCCTGAGCAGCACCGCGATCGTTATGAAGATGCTCTTTGACCGGGGTGAGATTGACTCTCCCCATGGACGCCTCTCCATCGGCATCCTCATCTTCCAGGACCTCTGCGTCGTTCCCCTGATGCTCCTCATCCCTATCCTCTCTGGGGCGAGTGGGAGTTTCCTTGAGCTTTTATGGACGCTTCTTAAGTCTGCCACCATCATCTTTGTTGTCATCTTCGGCGCCAGGTGGCTGGTCCCCAACATCCTCCACCAGATCGTCCACACCCGAAGCCGTGAACTCTTCGTCATCACCATCATCCTCCTCTGTCTCGGAACAGCCCTCTTCACTTCTTGGCTTGGCCTCTCACTTGCCCTTGGGGCCTTTCTCGCAGGACTGATCATCTCCGAATCGGAATATGCCTACCAGGCCATCTCCGACATCCTGCCCTTCAAAGACAGTTTCAACGGACTCTTCTTCGTCTCCATAGGGATGTTGATGAACCTGAGTTTCCTCCGCCAGAATATGCTCCTGATTCTCATTGGTGTGGCCATCATTCTCCTGCTCAAGATCTTCACCGGTTCCTTCTCCGTCCATCTGATCGGGCATCCTCTCCGTATCTCCCTTCAGACTGGAATCCATCTGGCGCAGGTCGGCGAATTCTCTTTCGTTCTTGCCATGGCTGGAAAATCGGCCGGGCTGATCTCGGAAAGCCACTACCAGCTCTTTCTCTCAGCCTCTGTGATCACGATGATCCTGACCCCTTTCCTCCTCCAGGCTTCTCCCTCCATTTCGGCCTGGATGAGTTCGAAAAAACTCCTTGACCGATTGGACAGGATGAGAAAGAAAGTGGAGAAGGAGATTTTCCTTCCTGGTAGAGAGGATCATGTCATCATCATCGGTTTTGGATTAAATGGAAGGAATTTGGCAGAGGTCCTGAGAGAGACATCGATCCCCTATGCCGTCCTCGACCTCAACAGTGAGACCGTCCGGGAAATGAGAAAGAGAGGCGAACCCATCTTTTACGGAGATGGCACCCGTCCGGAGATCCTCCACAAATTGGGGCTCTCCACGGCCAGAATGCTCGTCATCGTCATCTCGGACCCAGCTTCGACCCGAAGGATTGTCCGTCTCGCACGAAAGGAGAACTCCAGAATTTATATCATCGTCAGAACCCGCTACACCGCTGAGGTCGAAGACCTTCTCCAACTGGGGGCAAACGAAGTCATCCCCGAAGAGTTCAAGACATCGATCGAAATCTTTGCAAAAGTGCTCCATCGCTATCAGGTGCCGAGGAACCTCCTCTTCGATCAGATTGAGAGGATCCGAAGCGGCAGTTACGAAGCCCTGAGACGAGTGGAGCTTCCTGTGAAGAGTTTGCCTGAAAAATGCGAGATCATCACCGATATCGAGACCGAAACCTACCTGATCGGCGAGCAAACCCCTGCGGTTGACCATTCCATCAGAGATCTGAAGATACGCTCCAGGACAGGCGCCACCGTCATTGCCGTGAGAAGGGATGGGGAGATCCTGCCCAGCCCTGACCCGGACTTTGTCTTTAAAACAGGGGATATCGTCTATCTCATCGGAGAGAGAGAAAAAGTTCTGAAGGCGATCGAAATATTAGAGGGTTGACCTCAGAAGACTGATTTGAGTTTTATTTCATAGAATGCTATAATTCTCTTGCCAGTCATGACCACCATCCAGATCAATATCCCTTACTCCATGCTCCTGCAGAGAATCGATTTTGTCATGGAGCATCGCCTTCATCCCGAAATCTACTTCAGCGCCGAAGATCTCGACGCCTGCCAGAAGGAGGAGGGAAAAGAGCTGGCGGAGACCCTTCAACGAAGCGGACTCGAGATCACCATCCATGGCCCCTTTATGGATTTAAGTCCGGGAGGAGTGGACAAAAGAATCAAGGAGGTGACGCTGGATCGATTCTCAAGAACGATCGAGTTGGCCGCCCTATTCAAACCGAAGGCGATCGTCTTCCATCCCGGATATGAGAAGTGGAAATTTGACGGAAATGTCAACCTCTGGCTTGAAAGCAGCCTGCGCACCTGGAGACCTCTGGTAGAAAAGGCAAAAGAACGGGGACTTACCATTGCCATTGAAAATGTCTTTGAAGAGAGTCCTGATTCGTTGTTAATGCTTCTGAAGGAGATCGACTCCCCACACTTCCGGTTCTGTTTCGACACCGGTCACCACCATGTCTTCGGCAAGACCCCTCTTCTTCTTTGGATGGAGTTATTGAAAGAATATCTCGTCGAGGCCCACCTTCACGACAATCACGGGGAGATGGATGATCATCTGCCCATGGGTGAGGGAGGATTCGATTTCAGGGAGCTCTTCAGCCTCTTTTCCCGATGGGGATTAAACCCCATCCATACACTCGAACCCCACGAAGAGGCTCATCTCTGGAGGAGCCTCGAAGCTATCAAGAAATACATCTCTCCCCAGCCCATTCCAAAGTGGTAATATCCTGTATAGAGTTTGAAAGGACTTCGGTCACCAAAAGGGGGATATGGATCGAAAAATCAACTCCTCGTATCGCCGAGTACTTCCTGAAAGTAAGTGGCAGAGGCAAGCGCCTATAATACAAGCTTTCAGGTGGTAATCATTTTTTATTTCAAACCGAACCTTCAATCTATCCCTCATTGTTCCCCAACAATAATTCGTATGGAGTTAATACCAAGCAATATAACATTTATATTCTAACAAATTATTGGAAGCCTAAAGAGGACCCATAACGGTTATGTCAGAACCTAAGTAAGCGAAATGACAAGAATGAATAACAATTGTTACTACGCTAAAATCTTTTGAATCCCCGATATTTTGTTGACAAAATACACTGATAGATATAGAATTTTGGCAATTCTAACTTACAGTTCAATTATTGTTAGACATATAAGCATAAAATCAATAAGGCGCTTTGATATGATCAAAAAATGTCCAAAATGTGGGGCTGAAAGACAGCAAAACGATATGATACCATCTTATGAATGCCCTTCGTGTGGAATTATTTATGCTAAATACGAGAAAATACTCAATCAGCAGAATACAGCCCAGAATGCCTCTCCCATAAAGGCCCCTGATATCAATCGGTCACAGCCAAAAATTCAGAAGCCTGTAAAGAAATTAGTCAATCCAATCATTGTGGTAAGTGTGGTTATCGCTTTAGCAATATCGTTTATCGGTTATAAATTCTATTTAAATATTGAGAAACGAAACTCGAATAGAGGCTTTTCATTTATAGTAGAAGCCATATCTTGGAGAATGATAAACTTAGCGATTAATTCCGAAACTGTGTCAAGGATCACGTTATTTCACCCCCCCTGGGATCACCTCATTTCACCCCTTTTGAGGGATAGGGGTTAGACGATTTGGGACTAAGTTTCTTCCGATACGATTCTCCTTCTATGATTAAGTGATGTGCATGATGGGCCAAGCGATCCAGGGCGGAGTTGGCCATCACCGGATCTGGGAAGAGTGGGACCCAGTCTTGAGGTGGGCGGTTACTGGTAATGATGATGGAGGATTTCAGATGACGTTCAGCAATGATCTCGTAGAAATCCTCTGCTTGGGTTGGACTGAGAGATGAAAGGCCAAAGTCATCAATGATCAGGATATCCGGAGTCAGATATCTTTTTATGCGTTTTTCCCAGGAATGATCGGCCCGGCCTGCCAGAAGAAAGCGGAGGAGTTTAACCGCTTTGGTGAAAAGAACCTCATAACCTGAGCGGCAGGCCTGATGTCCCAGGGCTTGAGCAATGTGGCTTTTACCCACTCCTGCAGAACCATAGAGCAGCACATGTTCTTTCCTTTCGATAAAGGTGCAGTTTCCGAGATCTCGAATGAGTTTGGCATTGAGTTTGGGGTTAAAGGAGAAGTCAAAGCCTTCGAGGGTTTTCTCTTCTTCGAAAGAGGCCCGGGTGAGACGGAGGTTGAGTTTTTTGGCCTCTCGCCGTTCGAGTTCATCTTGAACCAGAAGTTGAAGGAACTCCACATATCCCAGAGAGGCGCTCTGAGCTTGTTGGAGACGAAGATCCAGGGTTTGGAGGAATCCTCCGAGATGAAGGGTTTTAAGCTGCGACTGGAGTTGATGCTGAAGGTTCATGAGATCACCTCCTCTCTCCTCTGAGCAAAATAATCAGGAGGTCTGAGGAAGCGTTGTCCGAGGGGGGACAAAGGACCTCTCTTCTCAAGAGGATGAGGTTCCAACGTTAACCATCCTTTCTCCAGAATGGTTTTAAGGCTTCGATAGTGGAAGTTTCCAAAGAACAAAGCTCGTTGGGCTGCTGCCTCCATGGAAGCCTGGCCGTATCGTTCGGCCAGTCTCAGGATCGCTTGAGCTTTCCTGAGATTTCTCATGGCATGATCGCTCAGGATCTTCTGGATTAGGGCTTCGGTTTGGGGACCCACTTCCTGAGCCTTCTTTCGGCAATACGTCGGGGTCGCCATGAGATAGGCCAATTTCTGCTGAGGATAATCCGATAGATCCGTACGCCAGGTCCCTGGAGATTGAGCTCGCACATGGGTTTTGATCCGCTCCCCTTTCAGAAAGACCTGAACCAACTTATGATCTCCACGAACCCATACCTCCTGGCCAATGTAACGGCTTGCAAGAGAATAGTAGGATCGCTCAAAGACAATGTGATGATCCGGATGGACCGTACACTTCTTCCATTCCGGGCATTCAAAGGCTTCAGTTGGAAGAGACTTGAGCCGTGGCCTTTCCTCCCGGACAAACACTTCCCAAGGCTTTCTCTGGGTCGTCCCATGAACTTCCATCCCGATCTCTTCCTTGCACCAAGAGAGGGCCCTCTGGTTGGCCTCTTCGATGTGCCTGAAGTTTCGACCGGCCAACAGGTGCTTTCGGACGACGGGAACACTTCGTTCGACTTTCCCCTTATGCCGAGGCGTTGCAATCTTGGTCGGATCGATGATGAACCCGTAATGCCGCTCCATCTCCGCATAAGCCCGGTTCAAGGTCGGATCGTAAAGATCAGCCTTGAGCACTCCCGTCTTGAGATTATCGATCACTACCGTTTCGGGAACCCCTCCAAAAAAATCAAAGGCCCTTCGATGACACTCGATCCAATTGCCCACATCCTGACGGAAGATGAAACGGACAAACCGATGCCGGCTATAGGAAAGGGTCATGATAAAAACCCAGGCCTTCCTGAGCTTCCCCGTCGCAGGGTCCATCATTTGTCCCACGTAGCCCAAATCCACTTGAGCCTGACTCCCGGGCTCCACCTCCAAACGGACGGTCACGCGAGAAGCCCCAAATTGAAACTGAGACCGAAGGTAGCGCTTCATCGTACAGTACCCCATCGAGACCCCTTTTTCTTCCTTGAACAGACGCCAGACCTGCTTGGCTGTCATCCGCGAATCTCTCAGCAACCCTTCGATCCAATCCTGATGAGGAGTAATCAAATCCTGAACCGGCGTCTCCCGACGGAGCGACCTATCGGCCAAGGCATTGATCCTTCCCATCAACTCCGTTTCTTCCGGAAAAGACTCTCCAGGACGAACTCCTACAGACTGAGCCATTTCAACGTACCTACGCACCGTATTCCGATCCACTCCCAGGGAACGCTGAATCCCCTTCAGACTCTTCCCCTGGTGCCACTGATAAATGATCTCAACCATCTCGTTCACGGTAATCTGCCTCCTTGCCATCCATCACCTCCTTCAAGCGATACTTTTCCTCTTGAAGGATACAGGGATGGAACCCTCTACAGCTACTCAAAGGGGGGGGTGAATTATCGTGATCCCAGGGGGGTGAAATGAGATGATCCTAAACCCCTCTAAGGGGGTGATTTAACATGATCCTCGACAACTGTGGTGGACGAAATAAATAGAGCTTGGCGAGAAGCGATATTTTCTAAATACGAGAAGCGTAATTTCAATGATGCAATTAGGGAAGTACAATTAAATCGTGCTGATGATATTGCATCAATCAAAAGACTGTCAGAAGAGATTGCTGAAAACATAAAAAAAATAACTCCTCCCGTAGGTAAAGAAAAAGACTATCAGAGACTAAAAGAATTGTATTTGTTATTCAATAAATACGCTAATATGGCTGTTACGCCATCTGGCTCGCTGGAAACATATTCGCAACAGAATAGTGAGCTAACTGTCGAAATTAAAAGTGCCGTAAAAGAATTGGAAATGATGAGATGACTGTCTAACCAGTCGGTCAAACGGACGGCGAAAAAGCCCGCCGCCGCTTACCTTGTCGTTCGAAGGAGAGAATATGAAACCAGAATTCAAAATCAAAGAGCACGTTGTTTACTATGATCCTGAACGGAGACGTTCATGGAAGGAAGGGGGCACCTGGCCTCATAAGAACCATTACGGCTTCCATGAAGCAGTAATCGCAGCGGACTTCAGATTACGTGGTTACGAGGTCATCCACGACTACTCAGTGACGAAAACAAAGCCCCTGAGACACGTGGCAAACTACTTCACTAAGCTTGTTCATGGTTTCGTTGGTAGACGGGCAACCCGTTTCTTCACAACGGAACTTAAAGAAATAACTGGCGGCGATGATGGGCAACCAGACCTTTTCGTATTCCATGAGGATACCCCCAACGATCCAAAGATCCGATATCCAGAATATCCGGAGGATCTGCTTTGGTTCTTTGTCGAGTGCAAAGGCCCTGACGAAGCCATACGCGAGACACAGAGGAAGTTCTGGAGAGCTATCGCTGAAAGAGATGATATTGATTTGGGAATCAAGAGGCTCAAATTATTCCGAGCGTTACCCGAAGGATACAAGTACGAACCAAAGGAATACGAATTTTGATTCGAGCAAGACAAGCCGGAATACAGTTTGATGGTATTCAGGTATCAATTGACATTGCAAGAAAGCTGACGTATAAAGTCAAAAGGGAGGGGAGAAACCCCAGAAGTACGAATGAGGAAAAGCAGCTTATACGTGGACACGTCAGTGATTGGCGGCTGCTATGACCAGGAGTTTCAGGAATGGTCAAACGGGCTTCTTACCGATATCATGTTGTCCATTTCGAAAAGATTCAGAAATCCAATGCTGTGTATCAATTTAGCGGTTTGAAATAAACTTGTTAAAATCCCTCCCCACCTCCCTTTTCCAAAGGGAGGAGAAACATTTCCCCCTTTTGTCAAATGGTTCGACATACTCACCATCCTGAGCTTGTCGAAGGAGGGGGATGAAGGGGGATTAGATAACTTTTTTCAAAGAACTAAAGTGTTACAATGCTGTTAATATCGAGATGGGTTATAAACCAATTTTGATTTTTTCACCGAGGGAGGTGACAACCTATGGAGGTCAAGGCAATTGAGATGGTCCGCAAGATTAGAGATAAGCACTTTGAGGAAACCAAAAATCTTTCAGTAGAAGAGCAGATTAAATTTGTTAGGGACAAAGCAAAAAGATTACAAGAGAGACTCGTGGAGAAACAACCATCACCTGTTAATGACAGAGCACGAAAATCCACGTGACCACAGAATCATCACCAACCTCGTAATTCTCGCTCTGCCGAAAGACGGCCAGACGGCATTCTCCCTTTCCAGTGGAAATACACAAAATCTGACCGAGATTGGCCTTCACCCTTTGGTGGAACATTTAAAATCTCCCCATCTCCTTATCCCCTCATCTCCCTATCTTTAAATATTATCCCAGGTCTCCCAGTTCGTATTGTAGAATTCCGATTAGGGTGATGGCGGCGGTCTCGGTCCTTAAAATTCGTTGGCCCAGTTTAACGGGTATGAATCCTTTGTTTTTGGCCAATGTCACTTCCTCTTCGGAAAATCCCCCTTCGGGCCCGATCATAATGTAGACTCTTCCGGGGCGATTAGTCTTAAATCCCCCCTGCCCCCCTTTCTCAAAGGGGGGATATAATGCGGAAAATCTTTTTAAGACTTCTTTGAGGCTTTCGCCTTCCTTTTCCCAGAGAAGAATCTTTAGCCCATCATCCTTGCAAACTTCCAGCGCCTCCTCAAAGGAACGATACTCTTCCACGGAAGGGACCTTTGCCCTTCTCGATTGCTGTACTGCCTTAACGGCGATCTCTTGCCATCGGTGAGCCTTCTTTTGTTTAGTTTCCCTCTCCTCCAGTGAAATAGACCTCTCGGACTTAAAAGGGACGATCGTTGAGACCCCCAGCTCGGTCGCCTTCTGGATGATCAGTTCCATCCTCTCCTTTTCTGGGAGTGCTTGAAGGAGGATAATTTCAAGAGGTGATTCTGTGGGGGATTGAAAAGTTTCAAAGGTGAGAACAGAAGCCCTTTCTCCTGAGAGTCGAAGGACTCTCCCCCTGAAGTCCTTCCCTTGAGAATCGGTCAGGGTGAGGATGCTGCCTATACGGCCCCCCTGAACTCGAAGGGCCTCCAGAGGAGGCCCTTCGATGATCACTTCTTTCCCGATTACAACCTTTCGATCGAGAACGATTCTATCCATTGCAGGAGGCTTTCCCCTTCTTTTTCTTCTTCTCCTTGGCTTCCTCTCCGCCCCCCTCATACTCTTTGATCTTCTTTCCCAATTCCTGAAGTTTCCTGTCCACCAGGTCATTGACCGTGCCTTCTTTAAAACGTCCGTCCTCCAGCCGTTCGCCTGCCTCCACACCGGTGAGGATCGTAATCCCCTGATCGATGGTTTTGACCGGATAGACATAAAACTTCCCTTCCTGAACCGCCTGCACCACATCCTTTCTCAGCATTAAATCGTCGATATTGAGGTGAGGAATCATCACGCCCTGCTTTCCCGTTAAACCTTTTGCCCTGCAAACTTCAAAAAAACCTTCGACCTTCTCATTCACCCCGCCGATGGGTTGAATCTCTCCTTTCTGATTGACCGAACCCGTCACGGCAATATCCTGCCGGAGGGGAAGGCCGGAAAGGCTTGAAAGAAGTCCATAGAGTTCCGTGGAGGAGGCGCTGTCCCCTTCCACACCGCTGTAAGACTGTTCAAAACAGATGCTGGCGCTCATGGTGATCGGTTTGTCCTGAGCATATCTGTCCCGGAGGTATCCCGAAAGGATATAGACCCCTTTATTATGGATGGGGCCGCTCATCTCCGCTTCCCTCTCGATATTAATAATTCCAGCCTTTCCCAGGGAGGTCTTGACGGTAATCCGTGAGGGTTTCCCGAAGGCGTAATCCCCCAGGTTATAGACGGAGAGGCCATTGACCTGTCCTGCGACCATCCCATCGGAATCAATCAGAATTGTCCCGTCATCAATCATCTCCTGAATCTTCTCCTCCACAAGATTCAAACGATAAGCCCTTTTCTCAATGGCCTTGTCCACATGGGCCTCTTTGACCACCTGAGAGCCGTCCTTCCCAGCCCAGTAGTTGGCCTCTCTCAGGAGATCGGCAATCAGGTGGAATCGTGTGGAGAGTTTTTTCTGCCTTCCTGCAATCCTCACCCCATGCTCCACAACCGCTGCCACACCCGTTCGATCAAAGGGCCTCAATTTCTCTTCATCGCAGACTTTCCGGATGAAGGAGGCATATTGCCGGACTTTATCTTCATCCTTGCCGGTGACCGAATCGAAGTCCGCCTTGATCTTAAAAATCTTTTTAAAGTCATCATCCATGTTGAAGAGGAGGTGATAGAGATGGGTGTCACCGATCATGATGACCTTCGTATTGCACTCGAAGGGCTCCGGTTTGAGGGCAGTGGTGGCAAAGAAATAGAAGGGATCGTAAGTCTGAACCTCCATCACCTGATTTTTCAAGGTCCGTTTCAAGGCGGGCCAGACCCCTGGTTCCATGAGGCCGTCCAGCGCATTGAAGATCAAATACCCGCCATTCGCCCTCAAAAATGACCCTGCTTTGATATGGGTGAAGTCGGTCTTCCAGACTCCGGAGCGCTCAACCACCCTCTCGATGGTGCCGAAAAGGTTGCGGTAGTTTGGCGTCATCTCCACGATGATGGGCGCCCCCTTGGTCTCGGAATTATCTACCAGGACATTGACCTGATATTCGGCGTATGTATCCGCCGGCTGAGGCAGGACCAGCCCTGGAATGGGTGAAGGGGAAGGCTCCTCTTTCTCCTTGAAACGATGGAAATTGGCCAGGATATCCTCCTGGACCTCATCCAGGTAGTGATGAATCTTTTCGTAATCAAACCTCTCCTTGATATCTGAGATGGAGTCTTTGACGGCCGGGGAGATCATCTCCGTATCCAGAGCCGACAATTCATCCTTGATCTCCTTCTCAGATTTCCGGGTCTCCTTGAAGATATCCTCCAATGCGTTGACCATCTCGGCCTGTTTTCCCTTAATCCTCTCGAGCTCCTCCCTGGAGAATTTATTCTCTTCCACCATCGTTTCTAACTGCTCAATGTTGACGGGATTCCCCTCAACCATCGGAAAAATACCCGGACGGGAATAGGGCCCCATCTGGATCTGAACGAGGGCGAAACCCTCCTTGTTCACCTTCTTTTCAAACTCCCGGAACATCTCGGCTTGCCTGTTCCGAAATCCCTCAACCAGCTCTTTCTTCTTATTGAGATAGTTCTCGTTTTCAAACATGAGGGGGACCTTCTTCTTCAAGGTTTCGATCAGGGTCTCCATCTCTTTTTTGAAACTATTTCCCTGCCCCGCTGGAAGGCTGAGCATATGGGGCATATCCGGGTTCTTGAAGTTGTTGACATAGCAGAGGTCATTGGGAATCTTCCCTTTAACATCCATCTCTTCAAAGACCGCTTTGATCGTAGTGAAGCGGCCTGTGCCTGCCAATCCGGTTACAAAGATATTGTATCCGATACTCTTGATTTCCAGCCCAACCCGGATCGCCTCCAGGGCTCTTTCCTGACCGATGATCTCCTGACAGGGCTCAATCGCTTCGGTGGTTTCCATGGGGAATGAATTGGGATCGCACCGCCAGCGCAACTTCTCAACAGGCACCTCTTCATAGGTCTTCTCCGTCATAATCTCTTTCCTCCTAGTTCAGATAACAGACTCTTTCGGGTTTATTTATAACAGATCACTGGAAAAGTCAACGCGGGCGAGAGGAGAAAAATGGGAAATAGGAATTAAGGGTTAAGAGTTATGAGTTTAGCCAATTCAAGAATTCAAAAAGCAATGTTTTCGACAGGGTATCCTAAGAT
>JASEHH010000069.1 GCA_030017685.1 Thermodesulfobacteriota bacterium
AGAAGGGCATTGGCCTCCACCTCATAGCCTGCCCCTTCGATCGGGAAGACGAATTCAACCGGGAATCCCTGTTTCTTCTGCTCTGCCACCACAAAGTCGAAAGAAGCGCCCACGGCAAATTCCCCGGCGGCCGTCATCTTGGCGGGCCTGGACCCGCTCTTAATATACTGACCCATATTTTTATCCAATTTTTTTAAAAACTCCCAACCGTCTTCTTTAGCTTCGGTTGGAGGAATCTTCTTTGCTAGTTTCTCTTTAGTAATCGTTCCAACAACACCATCCGCACCAATACCTTCTGCTTTTTGGAAATTAACCACCGCAGATAAAGTCGAAGGACCAAAAATTCCATCCTCAGCTCCTGCTTTTAAACCTAATTGATTTAATGATTTTTGTAATGCCACAACTACATCACCTTTGCTACCTTTCTTAAGAATACCTGAGGCCTTTATTTTTGCCACTAACTCAGATTCTCCTCCCTTGGCACCGTACATTTGAAGGATGCTCGAAACCTGTAGAAATCCCGTCCCTGATGCAACCGGGTTTGGCATGGCGATCAGACCCTTGAACTTTGGATCGAGCAGATCGTTCCAACCTTTCGGCATTGGGAGATCCTTCTCCTTCATGACCTTTGTATTAACGCAGAAAGCGGCGATATACATATCGATACCTACATAATAATATTTGGGATGTACAAATCTTTTCTCTAATTTCTCAACGCCTTTCGGTTTATAGGGCTCCACCATTCCTTTTGTAACGAAGTCTTCTAAATTCGTCACGGCCCATCCCCAGATGCAATCAGCCTGTGGATTGTCTTTTTCCGCCAGCATCCTGGCACCCAGTTCTCCCGTGGAAAGCCGGATGATATGGATATCAAGATCGGGTAACTCTTTTCGGGCCAACTTCAGATACTCTGCTACCTCATCCGTCTCCAACGAGGTATAGACGACCACCTTCTCCTGGGCCAGCACACTTCCTGAAAGAAAGGCCACCATCAAAAAACCGACCATCAATGCCCACCATTTTCTCTTCATACGCTTAACCTCCTTCTTATTTCGAATGATTTCGTTGAATTATTCTGGCCAATAATTTTTGGAATTTCACCTCCCCTCTTTTATTGGGTTCCTTTTCGACGATTCATTAAATGCCTAAACCTCTTATATCGAAACCAATTTATTTTGTCAATCATTATTCACTCTGAAAAGGATTGACAAAATTCCCTTTTTCAATTAGTCCTGTCTATACAGGTAGGTAGGAGAAAGATGGGGAGATAAGGAGATGGGGAGACACGGAGATAGGGAGAGGGTTTGGTTTA
Source organism: Thermodesulfobacteriota bacterium (assembly GCA_030017685.1). Taxonomy (GTDB): domain Bacteria; phylum Desulfobacterota; class BSN033; order BSN033; family UBA1163; genus RBG-16-49-23. Next base: position 1,313 of record JASEHH010000069.1, read on the forward strand.
AGAAAAGTTTACGTGAGAGGTAATAAACCATGAAAGATCAGGCGCAGGTTGTCATCATCGGCGGTGGAATCACAGGCTGCAGTATTGCTTACCATCTGACAAAAATGGGATTGACGGATGTCATCCTTTTAGATAAAGGGGAACTCACCAGCGGAGCCACTTTTCATGCGGCCGGCCTGGTTGGCCAGTTAAGAGCCTCGGTCAATATTACTAAAATGCTCAAATACAGCGTCGAACTTTACTCCAGGCTTGAAGAAGAGACAGGGCAGCACACAGCATGGAGTCCGGTGGGAGGCCTCCGGATCGCTTCCTCAAAAGATCGCATGGAGGAGCTGCGTCGCTCAGCGGCCATGGCAAAGACCTTTGGATTGCCCATGGAGCTGATCACTCCGAAAGAGGCTTGTGACCTCTTTCCGTTGATGACGAGAAGGGGAATCGTCGGATCTGCCTTTCTTCCTACGGATGGCCAGATCGACCCGAGCGGCGTGACCTATGCCATGGCCCAGGGAGCCAGAAACAGAGGGGCCGCTATCTATACCGATATCCGTGTCACAGGGATCAGATTGAAAGACGGAGCCATCGATGAGGTGATCACCGAGAAAGGAAGCATCAAGGCTGAAATCGTTGTCAATGCGGCAGGAATCTGGGCCCCGGAGATAGGGAAGATGGTGGGGGTCGCCATTCCTCTCATCCCCATGGAGCATCAATACATCATCACGAAGCCCATGAAAGGGGTGAAGAAAGGGATGCCCACCATGCGGGACCCCGACCTTCTCGTCTATTTCCGTGAGGAAGTAGGTGGACTCATTATGGGAGGTTATGAACATAATCCCATTCCCTGGGCGCTGGACGGAATTCCGCGAGATTTCACCAAAACACTGCTAAAATCCAACTATGAACACTTTGAACCTCTCTCTGTTCTGGCAATGAAGAGAGTCCCTTCCATTGGCAACGCTGAAATTGTCACCCTCCTCAATGGCCCCGAGGCCTTCACTTCGGATGGGGATTTCATCATGGGAGAATCCCCGGAGGTGAAGAACTTCTTCGTTGCGGCAGGCTTCTGCGCCCATGGGATTGCGGCCGCAGGAGGGGTCGGTAAAATGATGGCCGAATGGATCATCGAGGGAGAGCCCAGTCTCGACCTGTGGCGCCTTGATATCCGGCGTCTCGGACCCCATCATGGAAGTAAGACCTATGCCGTCAAGAGGGCGATCGAAGTCTATGCCCATCACTATTCCATGAGCTGGCCCTACGAAGAGATGGCCTCAGCAAGACCTCTTCGAACAAGCCCCCTCTATCAGCGTCTGAAGAAGATGGGGGCTGTCTTCGGAGAGAAATATGGCTGGGAACGGCCTAACTGGTTTGCGCCGAAAGGAGTAGCGCCGAAAGATAGACTGGCATGGGGTCTTCCAAACTGGTTTGAGCATGTCGGGAAAGAGCATGAAGCCGTGAGGACAAAGGCAGGCATCATCGATCAGACCTCTTTCGGAAAGATCGAGATCAAAGGGCCTGGCTCGCTCCAGTTCCTTCAGAAGATCACCGATAATCAGATGGATAAGCCTGCAGGCTCCCTCACTTATACTCAGATGCTGAATGAAAAGGGAGGAATCGAGTGTGACCTCACGGTGTGCCGATTGGGTGACGATCACTTCTATCTCATAACCGGAACAGCTTTCATTAAACATGATCTTCACTGGATCCGAAAACACCTGTCCGGAGATAGCTCTGTCTTTGTTTCGGATGTCACCTCTTCTAAGGCATGTATCGTTCTTTGCGGACCTCAGGCAAGAAATGTTTTGAAGCAATTGACAGACGATGATCTTTCCAACGAGGGATTCCCCTATATGACTTTCAAAGAGATTTCCATCGGCTACGCTCCGGTTCTTGCCCTCCGGATCACCTACGTGGGTGAACTCGGATATGAATTGCACATGCCGGTGGAATATGCCCCCTATGTTTACGATGCCTTATGGGAGGCGGGAAAACCCTTTAGCCTGATCAATGCGGGTTACCGATGTATTGACTCCCTGCGGCTGGAAAAGGGATACCGTTACTGGAGCGGAGATATCTCACCGGAATATACGCCCTTTGAGGCCGGACTCGATTTCTGTGTGAAGTTGGATAAAGGCGATTTCATCGGCCGCAAAGCCCTCCTAACTCAGAAAGAAAAAGGGTTAACCAGAAGGCTCTGCTGTCTGACTATTGATTCGGGCCCATTGATGCCCGTTGGAAAGGAAGCTATTCTCGATGGTGACATAGTGGTCGGTCTCGTCACCAGTGGCGGTTACGGCCATACCATAAAAAAACCCATTGCCTATGGGTACCTGCCTATTCATTATTCCGAACCAGGCACCCGGTTGCAGATTGAGGTGGCTGCCACACGATACGAAGCCACCGTCGAAAAAGACCCGCTCTATGATCATGAGAATCTAAAGGTGAAGAGTTAGGGGTGAAAGAACAAGTTCTGGGTGATGAGTTTGCCTGCCTATCGCAGGCAGGGGATGAGGGGATGAGGGGACGTAGTTTAGTTATTTAAATAACTTGTCAGAGATTTCTCAAGGTCACCGTTTTCTCTTACGAATGCCTCCCCTCGCACGGAAGCAGAATGAATACCCCCAGGACTCATTCGTAGCGCCTCCGATAGCTGTCTTCCTGTCAGTCCCACCCTCCTTAAACACACGTAGCAGAATACCGATCGGACCTCACTGATCTCTCGCCTTCGACTTCCCCCCAAAATCTCCTCTCTCGTTATCCCTAACTCCTTGCTTATAAAATCCATAACCCCTCCACATCCACGTATTTCCTCTTCAATCGGACCCGCTCCCGTGCTACTTGTTTAAATAACTAAACTACGTCCCCAAGGTCGTCCCCTTGTCCTTTTCCGTTGTACCATCGAATGGATTCGAAACCATCGCAAACAGGGATTTCGCCCCCAGGAGCGGGGAATCAACCCTTATAAAGGACAGACCAACCCCTATCCGCCCGAATAAGATCAATAGCCCCATCACCTTAGATAGGAATCGATCGGGTAATCGGGATCGGCATAGAAGGAATCATCGAATGAAATCTGAGAATCTGAATAATCGAAGTGCATCGTTACCAATGACCCCTTTGGCCTAGGAAGAGGTCGGGTTTAAACTCCGCTCAGAAAGGTTTCCCTATAAGCATAAAGGGCCGGTGATCCGCCGGTGTGGACGAAAAGGATGTTTTCGTCTTTTTTGAAATACCCCTTGCGGACAAGGTCGATCATTCCAGCCATGGTCTTGCCGGTATAGACCGGATCCAGCAGGATCGCTTCGGTACGTGCCAGCAGTTTAACCGCCTCGGTCATGCCGGGGGTGGGGAGGGAGTACCCCGCTCCAACGTAATCCCCGAAACAGAGCACCGCTTCCCTGGGGATCTTTCCCTCGACACCGACATGCTCCGCGGTTTTCTGGACCAACCCGTAGACGAGTTCTTCCTGAGCTTCCTTGGTGCGGCTGACGTTGATTCCGACCACCGGGATATTGCTGTTGGTACCGCAAAAGCCCGTAACGAGGCCGGCATGGGTCCCTGCACTGCCACTGGCACAGACCACGCGGTGGATCCTCAGGCCCTTTTCAAAGATCTGATTCAAGATCTCCTCAGCACAGGCCACATATCCCAAAGCGCCGAGGCTATTGGAAGCTCCCCCGGGGATGATATATGCTTTGCGGCCGGCAGCTGCCACTTCATCGGCCTCAGTCTGCATCTCTTTCATCATATCCGAACCGCCCGGCACGACCTTGATTTTCTCCACTCCCATCAATTGAAACAGGAAGTTGTTGCCGCTGGCCTGAAGATTGTAACTCTTAGGCACCCGTTCTTCCAGAATCAGCCTGCACTTGAGCCCCTCCTTGACGGCTGCGGCAAGAGTCAGGCGGCAGTGGTTGGACTGGACTGCTCCACAGGTGATGAGCGTATCAGCGCCTTTTGTGATGGCATCTGCGACCACAAACTCCAGCTTGCGGGTCTTGTTGCCCCCTGCCGCAAGTCCCAAAAGATCATCCCTTTTCATGTAGATCGTGGGGCCGTCCAGTTGTTTGGAAAAGCGGGAAAGTTTTTCAATAGGTGTTTGTCCTTCGGTATAACGTCGACGTGGAAAACGACTGAGGTCCATTTTTCCTCCTTGCATTCTTCTATATCATAAGACAGGCACTTCGCCCATCACCATATTGTCATTCATACACTTAACTTAAGGCTCACTCCAGTTGTTCGACGGTCATAGACATCCTGTCCTCTCAAGATTGAACACAGCTGCAACCCTGCTTTTGCCCTTCCAGCCGGCTGCGCGTGATTCGGTTGCTTTTTATTGAACTCATGAAATGACATGGTCTTTATCGCAGAGAAAGAGGCTCTTTTCCGGCCAGGCGGATGGCCGCACGGGCAAGAAGAAGAAGGACGTCAAAATAGGGAACAGACAGGTCGCGTTGACTCAAAGCAAGAGGAATCTCTGTGCAGCCGGCCACAATCCCCAGGGCTCCCCGGAAGATGAGGCTTTGGGCGGCAGCAACAAGATCATCCGTAATTGCCTTTCGCGGTCGATCCGCCTGACTGCTTTTAACATCGTAGACGGCGGCCATGACCCGTTCCTGGATCTTATCCTCGCAAACAATGGTCTCGATTCCATCCTCTCCCAGTCTTTTTTGAAAAAGACCGCTGCGAACCGTACCGGTGGTACCCAGCAACCCCACCACTTTGATTTCCGGATGATCATGTGAAATGGTTTCGGCCACAACGTCAAAAATAGAGACAAAGGGAAGGGTTATCTGTTGTCGCATCTCCTCTTGGTAAAAATGAGCCGACACACAGGGCATGATGATGAAATCGGCGCCCGCCTGTTGCAGCGTCCTGCATCCTTGAACCAACAGCGGCAGTAGAGAAGCCCCTTTACCGAGAATGGCTGCTGTTCGGTCAGGCACCTTGGAGTTTGAATCAATAATGACCCGCAGATGGTCTTGATCCTTTACGGCCGGGGTATTCCTTATGATTTTTTCAAAGCAGTCCAAGGTTGCCTCCGGCCCCATGCCGCCGAGTATGCCGATGATCTTCTCCACCAACTTCCCCTCCCCTTTCAGCCGGGCCTCAGACCAGGATCTGACTGAGGAATGCCTTTGTGCGTTCGCTCTTGGGGTTTGCAAAAAAACTCTCGTCCGTTCCCCTTTCGACGATTTTGCCTTCATCAATAAAGATGATCTCATCGGCCACTTCGCGGGCAAAGCCCATCTCGTGGGTGACCACGATCATGGTCATCCCTTCTTTGGCCAGGTCGATCATGACATCGAGCACCTCCTTGATCATTTCAGGATCCAAAGCAGAGGTCGGTTCATCAAAGAGCATGTAGCTCGGATCCATAGCCAGGCTGCGGGCAATAGCCACCCGCTGCTGCTGCCCGCCGGAGAGGTTCGCCGGGTATTCCTTCGCTTTTTCAGGAATGCCTACACGTTCAAGAAGTGCAATAGCCCTCTTTTCAGCTTCTTGCTTCGACTTTTTCAGTACCTTCATGGGAGCCAGGGTAATGTTGTGCAGGACCGTCATATGGGGGTAAAGCTCGAACTTCTGAAAGACCATGCCGATCTTCCGTCGCACCTTGTAAAGGTTCGTTTTGGGGTCGCTTAATGAGATACCCTCCACGGTGATCTCACCCTTCTGGTAAGGCTCCAGGCCGTTGATACACCGAAGGAGCGTACTCTTTCCGGAACCGCTGGGGCCACAGATGACTACGGTTTGGCCCCGGTCGATGGTCTCGTTGATGCCGCTCAGGACTTGGAAGTCACCGTACCACTTGCTCACGTTCTTGATTTCTATCATAGGATATTGGCCTCTCGACTCTTCATCTCATAGTAACGGCTGATGCGAGATCCGACAAAACAGATGACAAAGAAAAGCGCGGCAACGAAGCTGTAAAGCTGGATGGAGCGCACCTCCATACTGTCGACGATGGTGGTTCTACGAACTAACTCCTGAAGTCCGATGACATAAGCCAGGCTGGTATCCTGAAAGGTGATGATGCTTTGAGTGATCATGCTGGGGAGCATCCGCCGGATGGCGATGGGCACGAGGATGTGACGAGCTGTCTGAGTGTAAGTAAGACCTGTTGAGTAAGCAGCGCTAACCAGATCACGGCTGATGGACTGAAAGCCTGCCCTGAAAATCTCTCCGAAATAGGTGGCTTCAAAGACCACAAAGGAAATGGCCGCAGAGATGAAAGGGTTCAGGGGCTTACCGACCAGGATGGGCATGATAAAGTAGAACCAGAAGATAACCAGGATGAGGGGGATGTTTCGGATAAAGTTCACGTAAAGGGTTACACTGTGATACAACCAAACGTTCTTGGAGATCCGCCCCAGACCCACCAAGATACCCAAGAAGATTCCTCCTGCAAGAGCGCAGATCGCCAATTCAAGGTTTATCAGGAATCCTTTCAAAAGGTAGGAAAGGTTGTTGATGATCGCATCAAACATATTATCTGCCTACCAGTCCATGAATCCGGAATTTTTTCTCAATGTAACTCATGGTCTTTACCACCGCCATTCCCAGGACAAGGTAGACAAACATGGCTCCCGTCGTAGCCTCCAACCCGTGGAATGTATCCGAATCGATCTTGTAGCTCATGAAAGTGGTTTCAGCCACGCCGATGGTCATGGCCACCGAAGAGTTCTTGAAGATCGTGAGGAATTCCGTCGTAAGGGGCGGAAGGATAAGACGCAGCGCATGGGGAATCATGATGTGCCAGTACATCTGCCGCTGACTCATGCCTGTGGACAGAGCTGCCTGGTATTGACCTTGGCCGATGGAGGCAAATCCGGCCCTCACGTGCTCAGCCACGCGGCTTGCCGTGTAAAGCCCCAGGCCGACAACTGCAGCGTAATAATTCAACCCGGAGATGGCGTTGATCTTGAACTGAAGGGTCTTGCCGAAGATCATGGGACCGGCATAGAACCAGAAGAAGAGCTGGACAAGGAAGGGAACATTCCGAAAGATTTCCACGTAGATCGTGCTCACCAGGCGCAACAGCTTCCATGGCGAAGCACGCATCGTGCCGACAAAGATTCCCAGAAAAAAAGCAATGATCCATGCGAGAAACCCCAACTGCAAAGTCAGCCATATCCCCTGCAGCATCCATTCTCCGTAAGGCTCGCGCCACAGCACGCTCCAGTCAAACTTATATGCCAGTCCCATTCCTTATTATTCCTCTTACCATTGACAATCAAACCTCTTCCAATGCCCAGGGAAAGCGAAAAGGCCGGAATCCGGCCTTTTCGCACGAGCGGGGAGCACCTAAAGCACAAGAGTCTGTCGGGGCCGGCGTCTCCTCATATGACTGGGGCAAACATCCTGAACTCTCCGGCCTCTTGTCCTGGGATGACTGTTCTTATTGCTTCTTCCACCAATCGTCCTTCATGGGGTAGACAATGAGTTTCAGGTAGTCTTTGTAAGCCTGAGACATGGGAATCGGGGTCTGTCCTTTGGGTCCCATCCACTTGTCATAAAGCTCATAGAATTTACCAGTCTTGATCGCCGAAAGGATGGTATTGTTGACGAAATCCCTGAAATCCGAATTGCCCTCTCGCATCAGATACCCGTAAGGCTCATAGGCGATGGCGAAATCCGTTGTCCGCCAGGCACCCGGATTTTCGTCTTTGGAAGCAAGACCCATCAGAAGGCTTCGATCTGTGGCATAGGCATCGATTTTACCGGTTTTGAGACTGAGGAATCCCTGGGCATGTCCCTCAACGGTGACGATCTCTTTTGGTTTGTACTCTCCGGCCTTGGCTTGATCCTCCATGGCTTTGAGGTTCGTCGTTCCCTGAGCGCCCCCCAGCCGTTTACCGGTCAGATCTTTTTTGGTCTTGATGGGACTATTCTTGGGTACAAGAAAGGCCGTCTCGGAGAAGAAGAAAGTCAGGCTGAAGTCCACCACATCTTCCCGTTCCTGTGTGTATGTCGTGGATCCCATCTCCACATCAATAGTTCCGTTGATGACCATGGGGATACGGGTCTTTGTGGTAATGGTAACCGGCTCAATCTCGATCTTCTTGCCAAAGTATTTGGAGAGGTTTTCAGCAAGGAGCTGGGCCATGTCCACGGAGAAACCTATCTGCTTTCCCACCTTCGGGTCTATGAAAGCAAAGGGGATAGAATCTTCCCTGAAACCTATTTTGATCTTTCCGGTCTTCTCGATCTGATCCATGGTCTGGTCAGCCAGGGTTGGTCCGGTAATGAAAGAAAGCATCCAAATAACCGCTAAAACTGTTAAAAAAAACTTTTTCATCGTCTTCCTCCTTTCTTATCAATGATAAGAACTTGGTTTGGGGTGAATTGGATATATCAAAACGGAAGTTGAATGTCAAGAGCAAGACCCTTGAGGATTACCGTTTCAAATCAAGCATGCTTCCCTAAAATGGCCGGTTGTGAATTTCAGGAAGAAATCATGACGGGAATGGTCAAACCCTGAGTGTTAAATCCGCTTATAAATATAAAACTTCGAACTCAAAATTAAAAATCTGCACTCAGTAGAATTTTAAATCCTGGATGGAATCCACAACAAGATCCGCCACCTTTTCTAACTCTTCCTTTGGCGTCACCCCACCCTCAAGAATTCCAACTGTCAACGCAACACCTGCCCTTTTTCCCATCATCATATCTGTTACCGAGTCTCCAACCATGACAACCTCATTCGGAGAAACTGAAAGCTTCCGGCAAATAGTAAGAATGGTTTCGGGGTGAGGCTTGGCTGGATTCACTTCTCCCGAACAGAGAACTACATCAAACAGACCGTCCATGCTAAGATGATTCAGGATGGCTTCTGTGTCTTTTCGTTCATCATTGGTTGCCAGCGCCGTATGGAATCCATTCCCTTTCAGATAGGAGAGGAAAGTCTGAATGCCCTTGATGGGAACAACATTCTGTCGCCAATCACCATCTGCGTCAGCTTCGTCAAAGGCATGGCTCACCCACTGTTTCGATTCATCCCAATGATATCCATGCTGATAAAGAGCCATCGTTCCGATGATGATCTCATCCGATCGTGGTGAAACCGGGCAGGGTCCCCTCGGATCAACCTTCCCACTCACAGGATCAATTCCCCAGGATTTCAATAGGAAGGCCTCCAATTCCCCATTCTTCCCCAGCCTTTTTAAAAGGAAGGAAACCCGCTTCCGAATCAGGGGAACCCAGGTTGCTGTAAAATCAATCAGCGTCCCGTCTTTATCAAAGATGATCAGACGGCATGGGATGCGTTTCTCTTGATATTCAATCCCTGTCATTTATAATATCCTCCATCAATGAAATATATCTTATTGCAATTCAGACACTGGACTTCAGACGTTAGACATCAGACTCCTCTAACATATGAAATTAATTCTATATTTCACTCTTTTGAAATTTTTTAGTATATACCAGGAGTGCCAGTTCCACTGCTGTCTGCCAGTCTTTTATCTTTGTGTCACCTCTGGCTATTTCTACTCTTCAGTCTGACGTCTGCCCGCAGCGCCAGCGCTTGCGCGGCGTGAGGTCTATAGTCTTACTGTCTGAATCACAGATATCTTAAAAGAGACTTGCAATGAATTCAATCTCTATTATAAAGTTATGAGTCAATACACTCGGACCGGAGGTTATAGATGACTGTGAAAAGATTTAATGCGGAAAAATTGGATGAGGTCTCCCTCAAAAGGCTCTCCGGACTTTCGAAATTGGCAAGAGGCGATATCTTAAAGATGACGACTCTGGCTGGCTCCGGACATCCCGGAGGATCGATGTCATCGATCGACTTCTATCTTGTCCTCTACTCCTATGCCAATATCGATCCTAAAAATCCGGACGATCCGGACAGGGACAGGATCGTCATCAGTCATGGCCACACCTCTCCTGGAGTCTATGCCGCCCTTGGCCGTACAGGTTTCTTTCCGATTGAAGCAGCCACTGCTACCTTTCGGAAATCGGGAAGTCCCTTTGAGGGCCATGTGGAAAAAGGGATTCCGGGTCTGGAGTGGGATACCGGCAATCTCGGCCAGGGCCTCTCAGCCGGATGCGGTTTTGCCCTGGGCGCAAAAGTATTAAAAAAGGACTTCCATGTTTTTGTGGCGATGGGTTGCGGAGAACAGCAGAAAGGACAGATTACCGAAGCCCGCCGGTTTGCCATTAAATATGGTCTTGATAACCTCACCGTCATCATCGATTACAATAAAAGGCAGATCAGCGGCATCACCGGGGAGATCATGCCCCAGAACATTGCAAAAAATTTTGAGTCGGATGGATGGCGGGTCCTTGAAGTTGATGGTCATCAATTTCAGGAGATTTACCGTGCCTTTCGGGAAGCAGCCTTTTCAAAGCACCCCACCGCCATCATTGCCCACACAGTCATGGGGAAAGGGGTCTCCTTCATGGAGGGAAAAGAGGAATTTCACGGAAGAGCCCTTAATATGGAGGAGTATAAGAAGGCGATACAGGAACTCGGAGTGGAGGACGATTTAGAACATTACCGTCAAATACGGGAGAAAAACACCCTTCCCTACGAAGGCAGGAAATATCCGGCGGGAATCCTCCATATTCAGACCGCGATTCCGAGAGATTATGGAAAAGATCAGAAAATGGACAATCGCTCCGCATTCGGAAATGCACTGGTCGACCTTGCAAAAGCTAACCTTCAGAAGGATGGCTCCCTTCCGATCGTTGTCTTTGATTGCGATTTAGCCCCTTCAACAAAGACGACCGCCTTCGCTAAGCAATTTCCGGGTTATTTCTTCCAGGGGGGAATCCAGGAGCACCATACCGCCACCCTCTCCGGAGCCATCTCCACCCTTGGCCTTCTCTCCTTCTTTGCGGGCTTCGGCGTTTTCGGCGTGGATGAAACCTACAACCAGCACCGACTCAATGACATCAATGAGACGAATCTCAAACTCATCTGCACCCATAACGGCCTCGATGTGGGAGAAGATGGGAAAACGCATCAATGTATTGACTATGTTGGCCTGATGAGGAATCTCTTCGGATACAGGATCATCATCCCCGCGGATCCCAACCAGACAGACCGCGTCATTCGATACGTAGCAAAGACAGAGGGAAACTTTCTTGTGGCCATGGGCCGGTCTCCAATCCCCGCCATCCTCACCGAAGACGGAGTCCCCTGCTTTGCTGCTCCCTATGAATTCCAATATGGCAAGGCTGACCTGATCCGAAATGGAAAGGACGTGGCCATCATCACCACCGGAGGCATGGTCTACCGGGCGGTTGAGGCCTGGAGGAGATTGAAAGAGAAAGGGGTGGAGGTACAGGTCCTCAATATCTCCTGTTTAAGCGACCTCGATACCGAAGCAATATTGAAAGCGGCCAATACCGGAAGAGTGATCGCCTACGAAGATCATCATATCCAGACGGGTTTGGGAAGCCTCGTCGCCAATGTCATCGCCGAGCATGGTCTGCCCGCTCGTCTTCGCAAGATGGGGATCACCCGATATGGCAGTTCCGGAAAACCGGATGACCTCTACCGCATGCAGGGGCTCGATGTGGATAGCCTTGTGAACGCAGTGATGGATGAGATCATAGGGATATGAGACGAAAATAACCAAACACCAAATTCCAAACACCAAACAATAACCAATAATCAATTTTTCAAACATACTTTTGTTTGGATATTGGAATTTGGAATTTATTTGGTTATTGGAATTTGGTCATTGGTGATTGGAGCTTTATCGTTATGGATCTTCTCATCTTCGATATGGATGGGGTCCTCATCGATGTCTCCGGCTCCTACCGAAAGACGATTGCTCAGTCCATCCATATCTACTTCAAAGAATGTCTCGGGATTAAATCAAAAACCATTTCCAATGAAGACATTTCCCTCTTTAAAACAGCAGGGGGCTTCAATAATGACTGGGATTTGACCTCCGGGTTTCTCCTCTATCTTTTCTCCCTTTCAGGTCTCCCGCCCTGCCCCAAAAGGAAAATATTTGAAGATGTGAAGGAGGCCATCTCTTTCCTCAAGAGAAAATCTTCTGAATTCAGCCCACCAGCCACAAAACCTCCTCAAAAAAACCATCTCCTGGACTTCCTCGAAAAAGTTAAAGACCTGGGTGGAGGGTTGGAGGGTGTCCGCCATGCCCTGAAATATTTATGGGAGGGATGGGTCTATGGAACCGGCGATCTCGAACGGGAGAATCTGGTGAAGCGTATTTTTCAGGAGGTTTACCTTGGGGAAATGTTTGCTTCTTATTATCACCTTCCCCGCCTCTTTTACAAAGAAGACGGACTATATCGCCAGGAAAGACTACTGATCCCGAGAAGAATTCTTTCATCCCTTCGAAAAAAGATGAGGTTGGGAATCGCCAGCGGCCGGCCGAGATTCGAAGCAGAGCTTGCCCTGAAGCGATTCCGGATCTTTCCCTATTTTGACAGTGTGGTCACCCTCGATGAATGCGAAAAAGAAGAGGCTCGCCTTCTTAAAGTTTCGAAAAAAAAGGCGAAACTCACCAAACCCCACCCCTATTCCCTCCTGAAGGCCATCGAGGAGATCGGTCTCCTCAATCCCCGCTGCGGGTATGTCGGCGATGTCGTTGACGATATGAGGGCTGCACAGGCCGCAAAAAAATTTTTTTCCATGCTTGCGATCGGCTTTCTCCAATCAGGAAAAACAGAACCCGTGATGATGGAAGCGTTGCTTCGGGCCGGGGCAGACTGCATCATTAAAAACCCGAAGGAGTTACTCCATCTTGCTGGCTGAAGATTAAATATTGACAAGCCACGATTTTTCCTTTATAACCTGTCTATACAGGTAGTTAGCTTAAATAGGAGGGATGCTCATCGAAGGCTTGATCCTTTTATTGGCCATTCTCGTCGTCGGGTTGGCCCTCTTTTTTGATTACTCCAATGGTTTCCACGATGCGGCCAATGTCGTGGCGACCATTATCGCCACGGGAGCCATGAGCCCTCGAAGCGCTCTGGGCCTTGCCGCCATTGCCCATTTCATAGGCCCTTTCCTCTTCGGCACGGCAGTGGCTCAAACCATCGGAAAAGGAATTATTGACATCTCCGCCTTTGATCCAGGCCAAACCGGGCTCTCCATCTCCCTGGTTATTGCCGCCCTGATTGGCGCCATCGCCTGGAATCTCATCACCTGGGCCTGGGGGCTCCCGTCCAGTTCGTCCCATGCCCTGGTAGGCGGAATGATCGGCGCAGTTTTAATCGCTTACGGACCCGATAAGGTCCTCTGGAAAGGGGTTCTCTATGTCATTTCGTTTTTGATCCTCACCCCTGTGCTGGGCTTGATTTTCGGCAACCTCGTTCTGAAGACCACTTTTCGTCTCTCAAGGAAGGCACCGCCTCAGATCTCCCATTTTTTCAACCGGGTTCAGATCCTCTCCTCTGTGGCCCTCTCCCTCAGCCATGGCGCCAATGATGCCCAAAAAACCATGGGCATTATCACCATGTCTCTGGTCATCCTCGGCGTCTTTCCGGATTTCCATATCCCGTTCTGGGTGGTTGCGAGTTGTGCGGCCGCGATCGCTCTTGGGACGGCGAGCGGAGGATGGCGAATCATTAAAACCCTGGGCTCGAAGATCTACCGCCTGAGGTCGGTTCACGCCTTTTGCGCCCAGACCGCTTCTGCCACGGTTATCCTCGGAGCGGCGCTCCTCGGAGGACCTGTTTCAACGACCCATGTTGTTTCCTCCAGCATCATGGGCGTGGGGGCGGGGCAGAGGGTCTCCGCTGTCCGGTGGGGGGTTGCAAAGAATATCATCCTGGCCTGGTTCATCACCATCCCTGCCTCTGCCATAATGGCAGGGCTCTGTTTCCTTCTGATCCGGATGGCCCATCCCAATTTTTAAAGAAAAGGAGCAAAATCATGGTATTCGATTTCCTCAGAAGAAAAAAGTCCTTTCAGGGCAGTGAGAATCGTTTCTTCGACCTGCTCTCCCGTCAATCTTTAAAGAGCATCGAGGGACTGGATGCCCTCTGGAACTTCGCTGAAAACGGGAGCAAGGAAAACGCTAACCTCGTCCGCAACATTGAAAGGGAGGCGGATGAGCTGCGGCGGATTTTGATCCAGGAACTGGATCAGACCTTTATCACGCCCATAGACCGGGAGGATATCTTTGAACTCTCCCGTGCCATTGACGATGTGGTGGACTATGCGAATACGACCGTTGACGAAATGGAGATTTATGAGGTTAAGGGAGACCATCATATCAAAGAGATGGTCAACATCCTCCGTAAGGCCACCCGGGAATTATATGATGCGGTCAAAATCCTGAAAGACTATCCCAAGATCGCCTCAGAGCATGCGGTTAAAGCCAAAGCGTATGAAAACCAAATAGAAAAGGCCTATCACATGGCGCTCGCTGACCTCTTTAAGGGAACGGACACAGTCTATATGCTGAAGATGCGGGAGATCTATCGCCACCTCAGCAATGCGGCCGACCGGGGGGATGAGGCCGCGAACATCATCTCGAGCATTGTGATGAAACACACGTAATTGAAGTTTTGAGTTCGGAGTTCAGAGTTCGGGGATTGGAGTTAGAGATGAGGTCTTCTCTTCTTTAGCAAAAAGGGGTTGTATGTCTCCTCAATGAGAGACATCATTTTTCCATAAATCCCTGACATAATGGTCGTTTGACAAATAACAAAAACAGGCCCTTTTCGGGAACAAGGACCTCGAATGCCCGTCCTTGTGTGTCCGGCATTTCCCGTATTTGAACTTGAAGCCCCCTATCCCTCATGAGCCTTTCAAAAGATGCAGGCGTATCAATCCCATCCAAATTCGGTATTTTCCTTTCCAGTGACTTAATCTTTGCGCACTCGCCATGTCTTGCCATTAAAAACCACTCATCCCCCTCGGCTTTGCCCATGATCGGAAAGACTATAAGCATCACAAGAACCATCATTGCATGACAAACGTTGTTCCAGTACATAGTACTTTCCTCAGAACTAAAGTGAATCACCTGGAAAAAGAGCCATTGCGAAAAGCGAAGTTATTCCATCAAAGATGGGACAATGACATCTTTCCCCGTATTTGGGGCGTGGTCCCCGTCCACCCAGTGAAGCTAACCAGCAGGGCTATGCCCTGGCTGGGTTTAGCGCCTTGTTACGAGTTTCTTACGTTTTTTCTGCTTTTTGTAAAAGGTTAAAAACTTTTTAGGAGAAAATACTTTTATTCCCTGGCATAATTCGATGGGGAAATGGTCCTGATTTCCAGTGACAAGACAAACAGCTTTACCTGCGAGGGCAACTTCGAGAAATGGTTCATCTTTAGAGTCAGGGAGCGAATTGTTCAAAGGAGAAGGCGCTATTGTCTGCCCGCGATACACAATATAGTCAAGCAGTGCATCTACCTTTTCTTTTGCAAACTTAAACTTCGGTCGGCTCAGGACTTCATCATATTCCGAAAGAATACGGGCATCAAAAGAAATGATTAGCTCTCCGGATGAAACCATGCGGACAATCTCCCCGCATGTCCCGAAGGGCGTCAAAAGGCCTGCAACGAGAACATTGGTATCGAGGACAATGTTCATTGCACGCGTTTCTTACGAACAGCTCTTATTTCAGCGTTGATTTCATCCATCGAGATTCTGTCAGTCCCCTGTTCAATAGACCGGCGTTGAAGGGACGCCACCGCATCAACCGCACGGGCTTGACGGAATGCTGATAAAGATTCCTCAAGGTTTGCATCATTTATCGCTGCAAGAATGGCTATGGGCCGTCCATTACTGGTAACAACCATCTCTCTTTCTTTGGGGAGTTCTTTCCAGATTTGTCCCGATTTGCCCCTTAAATCTCGAACCGTCAAAAATTTCATGCTTTTAGTCCTCCAACTGTGTATTATATTATGCACACAATTGTCACCCAATGTCAATCAGATTT
>JASEHH010000196.1 GCA_030017685.1 Thermodesulfobacteriota bacterium
ATCGGTTATTCTATAGCATCTCAAGAGGAACGTCAAGAGTATAATTTAACTATTTCACCACAATCATCTTCCTGGTCGAGGTAAAATCACCTGCCTTCAACTGATAGAGATAAACCCCACTGGCTGCCTTGTGCCCCTCCTTGTCTTTACCATCCCAGTAAGCGGCTTTCTCCTTATCCTCGTATATCCCGACCGACTTTTCACCCAGATCAATGGTCCTGATCAATTGACCGGAGAGTGAATAAATATTGATCACTACCTTAGTTGACCGGCTCAGACCGAAGGGTATCCACGCCCCAGGATTGAGAGGATTGGGATAATTCTGAGATAGGAAAGACCGGGTCGGTATAGCCTCCGGATTGAGAAGCTCAAAGGGAAGCTCAATGGCCTGATTACTGCCCAGGACAATCTTGCTTGTGGATATATCTCCGGCTGAAGCCGCCTCGGCCAGAGTAATCTTCAAGAGGTCTCCGGAACCATTGATACCGGCTATTCCGGGCATATTGAGCAATATCCTGATTCTGCCCTGCTCGTTTTGGATATTACTCCGGATATAAGCTCCCTCGGTCAGACTTCCGGCTTCCACCCTTTCAATCTTCACCCTGGCCGGATCGTAGCCGAGGTCACACTGGAGGGTATCGAAACCCTTAACTTCGCCGACAAACAGGGTCAGTTCCCTGGCAGCCACACCTCGCATCTTCAGTTTGGCTATTACCTCCGGCGTGGTAATCTTAGTCGGGGCCGGGGCCGTAGGCAAGCCAAGAATAATCCGCTCAACAGCCGTAATATCGGCTGAGCTTACCTTGCCGTCCTGATTGGCATCGGCATTAGCCCAATTACAGTAGCAATCGCTGTCAAGACCCAGGAGGCATCTCTCTAACTTGGTAATATCTACGATATTAACCTTTCCATCACAGTTAACATCACCACGAAGAGTCGGCGTGGGAAAAGGTTGGCTGCTTATACAGATAGTCGTGTCACTTACATCCATCACACATATTTCCTGGGCTGCGGTGTTGCCCATAGTCGGGCTGTCACTTAAGGTGGCGCAGTCTGTCCTCCGGAGGTCGAGGGTGCAACACGTCCCCGTATCTCCTATAGCCCAGAGATATATCTCGACCAAGGAGGTATCAGAAGTGGTGGTAACCCAACTGTTGACATCCAACATATTGACCAGGAACTCGATTGTTCCGGTCGTGGTATCCATATCTACCATAAGGTTTGTCCCCGGGTGAACCGAGGTGTCGGTAGCGTCTCCCAACTGGACGGTAGGGGTGGCAAAGCAATTGGTGTCATAGGTAAGGCAGGCGTGAAGTGTATCCATGTAATAAACTGTATCCGACATTATATCGGCTCTAAATTGGGTCCCCTGGGCTACGGTATCACCACCGGCGACTTGAACCCAGAGATTGGTCCAGTTGATGAAGAGGGTGTTAGAGTAAGCCCAGGGTGAAGAATCAGCAATATTCCAGCCACGGACTCTGTACTGGACAGTGTCGCCCCGGAAATTGACCGCCGTAGTGTCAAGAAAAGCGGTCTCAGAAGTCGAGCCTACCAGTGCCCATGGACTCGAAGTTGACTCTCTCTGAATCTCAAAGGTATCCTCACTGTCATCAGGACTGCCCCGGCTCCAGGTCAGTTTGACCCCGGAGTCAGCGGCCTCGCATTGGAAACTCATCGCGGTAATAGTCGGAGTATCAGGTGAAGCTATGTATGCCCAGCTTGGAGACTGTATTTCCATATATTCGAGGCCGGATTTGTTGACACACGTGGCCCAACTACCCGGAGTAGCCATATTGGTTCCATTGGCATAGTTCACGTAGGCATTGCCTTTGGATGTCTCGTGGTTGGAAATAAAGACCACCCAGTCACCATTGTCACCCACAAAATAAGAAGATACCTGGGTAGAGGCATGGCTGGTTACCTGCACTATGCTCCCATCCGGCCTTCTCACATAGATATTGGTAGTATCTCCAGGATTATTTCGATCAGAAGTGAAGGTAATGGTATCACCGGCAGAGGTTATGGCCGGGTCCATATCATAAGCATCGTTATTGGTCAAATTAGTCAATCCATTACCGTCCATGTCCATCCGCATAATCTCCCAATTATTATTGGTCCCACGATTGGATTGGAAGACAATGTAGGTCCCATTATGGGAGGGGGCCTGGTTATTATAGCCATCATTGGTTAATCTATCCAGTCCAGATCCATCCGTCCTCACTTTATATATCTCCCAGTCACTCTCACCGCTCGGAATGGCGGAGAAGACTATCCAGGTATCGGCGTCATCGTTAGTCGAAAAAGCCGGCTGGGCCGCTTTCTCCACACTGGCACAAAGGGTAGTCTCGGTGGCGCTGCCAGTGATATTCCTTAGATAGATGCCGAACTTATCCGTCTTTTTGGCGGCGTAAACCACCTGCCGGCCATCGGGTGAGATACAGGGATCAATATCATCATAGTCATTGTCAGTCACTTGCTTGGGAGTGGTATCACTCGTATCTACCAGGTCCACGTAAAAAATCTCCCAATCACCGTCACTGTCCTGGTACCCGGCAAAGGTAACCCTCCCGGCCACATTGGGAGGAGTAAAAACTCCAAGCAGGGAGAATGTGGAGAGATGATCTACCGTAGCCGAAACATAATTTTCATTCGGATATACTGTAGATGCAGAAATCAATTCCCACCTTGAGGTGTTCTCATTTAAGTAGAACATCCTTAGAGTAGTTTCATCTACGCCTGTATTATCTACAAATCCATCGTTATCAGCATCCGGATAGGGAATAGTAATGGTTATACTTCCGTTAAGCTGGTGAATTGGTGTGCCGTCCGATTTCCTCTTCATAGTGATTTCATAAGTAGTTCCCGGAATACAGATTCTAAGTATATCACTATTAGCAGCTTGATTGGCCGCCTGGACACTATCCGATTCGTCTTCCGAGATAGTGGTTATGGTTAAGATGACTGTATCAGAGACCGTCCCGGCCGGGACATACACCTTTGTCCCGTCAGGCAGTTCTATGGTGACTTCTTGTCCGAGAGTTACCTCTATTTCTACCTTGACTTTGATGGTCACCTGATCCTGAGCAGTACAGCCATTGTTGTCGGTCACGGTCAGGGTGTAGATGGTGGTGGTCGTCGGACAGACAGCAGGATTGGAATTGCTGGAATTAAAACCAGCGGGCGAAGAGGTCCAGGCGTAGGTATATCCCGGAGTGCCGCCTGTGGCCGCGGGTGAACCGCCAATAGTCGTGCAGGTCCCGGAGCAGATGGTATTATCATTCCCGGCAGCGGCGGTGGGTGATGGATTGACGGTGATTGTCACCTGGTCATCGTCAGTACAGCCATTATTGTCGGTCACGGTCAGGGTGTAGATGGTGGTGGTCGTCGGACAGACAGCAGGATTGGAATTGCTGGAATTAAAACCAGCGGGCGAAGAGGTCC
>JASEHH010000070.1 GCA_030017685.1 Thermodesulfobacteriota bacterium
CTCCAACTGTGTATTATATTATGCACACAATTGTCACCCAATGTCAATCAGATTTTGAAGGGGGAAAGGGTTTCTGAACTTCAATCTGGAATGACTCTGTTCCAAATTCAATCTGTAAGTATTTCTCCCCTCAATGAGTGAGGGTAGGCTTTGACGATGCGAACGGGGACGAGCTTTCCTGTTAATTTCAAATCCCCTTCGAAATTGACGATCTTGTTTGTTCGGGTTCTGCCGGCGACATCTTGAGCCCTCTGTTTGCTGCGGCCTTCAACCAATACCTCTTCCACCCGACCTTCTAATCCCTGATTTTTTTTAAGAGTGATTTCTCTCTGGATTCCCTGAAGAAGCGCGAGCCTTTCCTGTTTCACCCGCTCCTCCACCTGATCACCGATCTCGGCGGCCCTTGTTCCCTTTCTTGGAGAGTATTTAAATGAGAAGAGGTCATCGAACCGGACTTTCTCCATCAAGTCGAGGGTCTCTTCGAAGTCCTTCTCCTCCTCACCCGGAAAACCAGCGATCACATCCGAGGTAATCGCAATGGAGGGGCAAACTTCTCTCAACCGATCGATCTTTTCAAGGTATGACTCTCTGGTGTAGCCCCGATTCATCGCCTTCAGGATTCCATTTGAACCGGATTGGAATGGAAGATGAATATGCTCGCAGAGTTTCTTCAGGCCCCCATGCGCCTGGATCAGTTCCTCGGATAAGTCCTTCGGATGAGAGGTGGTGAAACGAATTCGCTCGACCCCCTCGATTTCATCAAGCCTTGAGAGAAGCTCCGGAAACTTGATCTCCTCTTCCAGCCCCTTTCCAAAAGAATTGACATTCTGGCCAAGGAGGCAGATCTCTTTCACATCCCTTTGTGCCAGGTGACTGACCTCATTCACAATCTCCTGACTCGGCCGGCTCCTCTCCCTTCCCCTCACATAGGGGACAATGCAGTAGGAGCAGAAGTGGTTGCACCCCTGCATGATCGTGACATAGGATTTGACCACGGATACTTGGCCCTGAGGGAGAAAGGCGTCGAGGTGCTTCCCTCCCGTATCAAACCCCGTTTCACAGACCTTCTCTCCTATAACTTCCACCCTCTCCAGCATTTGCGGAATCAGGGGAATGGCGTGGGTTCCGATCACCATATCGAGGTAAGGAATCCGGTTCAATAACCTTTGGCCTTCCTGCTGGGCCACACAACCGGCCACCCCGATGATCGTTCCTCTCTCCTCTTTCAATCTCTTAAACCTTCCAAGAGCGCTGTAGACCTTCTGTTCCGGCTTCTCCCTGACGCTGCAGGTGTTGACGAGGATGAGGTCGGCCTGCTGCACATCCTTTGTCTCAAGATAATGGGACCTCTCGAGGAGCCGGAGGATCTGCTCTGAGTCGTGCTCATTCATCTGGCAGCCATAGGTTTCGATGTAGACACGCTTTTGCATTGATCCATTCGTTGAGCGCATTCCGAGAGTGCAACTTACTTCAGTTGTCGAATTGGCCTGGTTTCTTTTTTCCTGGATTCCTGGCTTCCTTATTTCGGGGAGTGCAACCTAACTTCAGTCGTCGAATTTGCCGGCGGGTCCCTTATCGCTCGCAAGGCGGGCGGCTTGTTCGATGATCTTGCTTTCCGTCCATTGCACCGGGTCTTCCATCCGGGTAACTTTTGGTCCAAGATCGCAGGAGTCTGCCTTCAAAATAGCCTCGATGGCAAAGGGGGCCGTATCCTGGGAATTGAAGACTTCTGTCATCATCTTGTAAGCGAAGGCCTCTACCTGCTTGACAATCCGATCCCGGATCTCTTTGGGTTGGGCGAGCAGTTTATTTTCAAACGGAAGGTTAAGATTTTTATAGTCTCCCTTTTTCCAGTTTTTCGATTGGGCATAGGCCGCCATCTCTGTCCAGAGCTCCTCGGAAACACCCTCCTCTTTGACTTTGTTGAAATTTCCATTCGCATCCAGAATAGCATTTCCATAATCATTGACCTGAACACCCCATGAGATCATCTGGAGGGCTGTGGCGACATTCGCTTTTGTGGTATGGGTTTTAGCAAGGATTTGACGAAGTCTCTCGGAGCTGTTTCCGGAAGTGCCATGCTGGGCGCCGGAGACTATATATTTTTCTATCGCCTTGTGAATATCTGCGGTCAATTGCACCTGAATCCCTGAGTCCTTCTCTTCGATGCCATGGGTCGTTCCATTGTTCAGCGCAATCCAATCCGGGAAGATGTCATGCGCGTTCAGCCCCTGGATGAGAAAGAGCGCCTCTTCTACCGTGGAGAGCCCTTCGTCGCCTTTGATTTCCCCCACTTCTGTTTCAAGCCCCGCCCATTTAGGGATATAGGGGTTGATGGAAATATTGGCTAATAGGTTCTGGTCATCAGGAAGATGAGACGCATCAATGGCTATCGAGGTCATTCCTGCTTCAAAGAAGGTGGGAATCTCCATCTTAGCCGCGGCGAGGTCCTTCTCGTTCTTAATTCCATAATGGTCAGCATGGATCGCCACCGGGATGGTAATTCCAAGTTCGTTGCAGATCGTATCGACCAGCATCGCCATATTCCAGTAGTTCACCGCACAATAGGCTTTTATGCCCCCTTCCGATTTTGCGATCTCGATGATGACAGGCGTGTTGGCTCGCTGGGCGGCCTGAAGGACTCCCCGGATGACAAATTGATTCCGGCCGTTTGCAGCCATTGCGATCGCCCTCCCTTTGGCGATCATAGCCCGATCCACCACTTTCCCGCTCACGATTAAGGCCTTTGAATTGGGAAAAAGTCTCTTGATATTAGGCGGTCGTCCAATCTCGAGGGCTTTTTTGAAATCAGCTTTTGAAACCTTTCTTTTTGCCATGACCTTCTCTCCTTTTGGGTTGTAAAATTGAATAGAAAATAAGGGTTTTGTTTAACGGTGACGGTAACGATGCCCGTATCGTCTATAAAAGGTTCCGTCTGACGTGTTTAATTCTTTTAAACGTAGCCGTTACCGAATAACGAGACGGGCTTCGTAGCCGTAACCCTAACCCGTGTTTCTTAAAACCCTGGCAATATCTTCCACCAACTTCTTTGAACCCACATAGAGCGCTGTTCGCTGGTGATGTTTCCCCGGCTGAATCTCAAGAATTGGGATTCCCGCCTCGCTGACAGCCATCCCGCCTGCTTCGCGGCACATAAAAGCCACAACCGACGATTCATACATGAGGCGCAATTTCCCTTCTGGACGATTCTTCTTGGGATTGGGATGATTGACTATGGCCGGGTACATGAACATGCCGCCGTTTGTCAGGAGCCTGTGAAAATCTCCGGCTAACGCGCCCAGGTATCTGAAAGCATACTTACTTTCGTTCTCCGTGATCCATTTCTGAACGCGCTCAGCATAAGTGGTACGGTTGGAGGCATTGAACGACAACTCCCAGCTTTTGGGGTCTTCGGGAAGGACCATTTGGGTAGGCCTGACAAAATTCATGGTCTCGTCGATATGGAACTGCCAGGTGCCCGCATCCTTCAGCCCAAGGGTGAAGGTCCCTGTTGGAATCACAAACATGCCGGCGGCGATATAATCTTTTCCTGCCCTTAAATGGCCGTCCTCAGGGCCTTCCAGATTACGCTTCGCAATGCCAAATAGAAAGCCAATCGGGAGTCCATGGGGGATATTGGAGGAACCGTCCATAGGGTCGAAATAGACAAAATAACGTCCTCCATCCGGATTGATCTGGATGATCTCCTCCGATTCCTCGCTGACCGCATGAATGACCCGGCCCGAGGTCTTTAGATAATGAAGGGTGATCTCCTGGGCGATCTGATCCATACGCATGACATCCTCACCCTGCACGTTTATGTCGCCTGCTGAGCCGAGATTCCCCTTCAAGGCGCCGGTGAGATAGTAGTGCTGGATATACTTTCCCGCACTGATGATGGCGTCCATGAGGACCAGAAAGTGATAGGTGCGATTATGCTTCTCCTGATGCTGGAGAAGAAAATTCATAAAAGTTTGCTCGAATCGAATCATAGGGCCTCTCTCCTTCCTTGTTCTTCGGAGCTAAATTTTCCATCTTCTTAAGAGGTTAATCGAACCATAATTGGTCAGATCGAGATGGAGGGGGGTCACGGAGATGCATGCCTTGGATACCGCCTCAAAATCAGTATCCTTCTTCTGATCAAAAATGAATTGTCCGCTTCCGATCCAGTAATATTTCTTCCCCCGTGGATCGGTCTTCTCGATAACGCCGCTTCCATTATGAACCCACCTTCCCTGACGGGTGATCTTATAGGATTTGATTTCCTCCTCATCGAGGTTAGGGACATTGACATTGAGGAGGGTATCCTTCGGGAGTCCATGTTTGATCACATGTTTGGCCATCCTCACCGCAAACCGTGTCGCCGCATCAAATTTAAAATGACTCCGCGAGACCAGGGAGATGGCAAAGGAAGGAATGCCCAACAGGGTCCCCTCGAAGGCCGCCGAGACGGTTCCGGAATAGGTGACATCATCCCCCAGGTTTCCTCCTTTGTTAATCCCCGCGACGATCAGCCCGGGCCGATCGGGAAGGAGGACATTAACCCCCAGATGAACGCAATCTGCAGGAGTTCCATCCACAGCGTAATAATTCTTCTTGATCTTTTCTACGCGAAGGGGCCGATGGAGGGTAAGGGAGTGAGCGATCGCGCTCTCTTCCCGGTCGGGAGCGACGACAAACACATGGCCGACCTCACGGAGAGCCCTTGCCAGCACAAGGATACCTTTGGAATGGATGCCATCGTCATTGGTCACCAGAATCTTTGGTTTTCTGTCCATAGATGATGGAAGAAAAGTTGGTCGGGGCGAGAGGATTTGAACCTCCGACACCTGACACCCCATGCCAGTGCGCTACCAGGCTGCGCTACGCCCCGAAAAAATAAATTAAAAAACCAAGGAATAATGGAACACTGGAATACTGGGGCTTACAAAGAAGAAGCGATTTTTTCTATTGATCTAACCCATCATTCCAATATTCCCTGCCTACCGGCGGGCAGGCACGATTCCATTATTCCTATATTTTCTGTCTACTAGAGACTGTTCCGAAAAAAAGTGAAAAAATGTTTTAAAAAAATTTATTAGAAACAAAATCTATAATCTTTTCAGAGTATTTTAAGGTTTAGCTAAAACAATTTAGCTTTAAATCATCGGTTTATAGGCCTTATATTAGGTTGATCAAAAAATTACAGGTTTATCCTTATTTTTTAACTAGTTCCGAGTTTTTTCGGAACAGTCTCTACTATACTCAATTTCATCAAAAAAGTCCAGACTAATCGACGACCACGGCCGTTCCTTGGGCGGTCACCAGCCACATCACCATATCATTATGCGTTCCCAGAACCTGATAGTCCACATCCACTCCGATGACTCCATTTCCTCCCATCTCAATCGCCTCATCCTCAAGCATCCGGATGCAGAGCTCCCTTGCGCTCTTCACCTTCTCGGCCCAGGAGATCGAAACCCCTCCGTTAAACCTCTTCAAATCCAGATCTTGGACCAGGCCCACTCCGAAAACATGTTCGTGGGTCACCATTCCCAGTGTCTTCAAAATTTTTCGATTGCTGAAATCAAAGGCATGAACAGCCATGATCTCCTTTCTCTTCTGTTCCTTTTCCAGAAATTTTTTTACCTCTTTCTTTCTTTTCTCGTTACAGGCGGAGCAGATGTCGGGGAGGCCTTGTCCCGATTCATAGACATAAGAGCTTCCACAGGCCGTACAGCTCACCACCCAATTCATAAAAAATCCTCCTTCTCCTTTGCCGATCGCTTCCGGGATGAAGCCCCTCTCTCTTAAAAACGCTTATTCCAGCATTCTTCTGATCCCCTTCAATTCTTCCCGGACCGCCAACAGGAGTTCGTGATCGATTCCTCTTGATCTCTTCTCAACCAGCCTCAGCTTGACCCTGTTGTTCTCCGCACGATCAAAGTCTCTGATCTTCTTCTTCGCTCCGGAGATGGTGAACCCTTCTTCGTAGAGGAGTTTTCTAATTTTCAGGATGAGGTCTAGATCTTTTCTCCGGTAGAGGCGCTGGAGGGACCCTCCTTTGTGAGGCTTAATCACTCTGAATTCCGACTCCCAATAACGGAGCACATGCGGCTTGATCCCCGTGATCCGGCTCACCTCTCCAATCCGGTAATAGAGCCTCTCCTGGGAGATGGGATATTCCATTTCTCGCTTCTTCAACAATCTGGTCACAGCTTTATCACCTCACTCTGCCGACCTGACCATCCCTTCACGGAGATGGAAATGGGTCAAGGGTGACTCGCAGACTCCGATTTACCCTGCACCATTTAAAGTTTCATTCTTTAGAAAGGGAAAGCAGGGCTTCATCAAAGCAACTCCCTCATAGGAACCCCTATGTTTTAAAATCAGGTGCGGGGTTCACTCACTCCGGGGAGCTACGCTCTCCTGCCTGCGTGTCCTTCCGGTTGAGGCCGACCTTCAGCACCTGACTCGGCTTAAAGGTTAAAATCCGTCTCGGAGTAATTTCGATGTCATCCCCTGTCTGTGGGTTACGGCCCCGCCTTGACCTCTTATTCCGGATGACAAAATTTCCAAAACCCGAGATCTTGATCTTATCGTGGCGCTGGAGATCCTCCTTGATGATATCGAAGATGGACTCCACAATCTTGGCCACCTCTTTCTTGGAAAACCCGACCTTCTCGTAAATGGCCTCCACAATATCAACCTTCGTCATGGTCTTCATCCTCCTTTCTCCGAAATCTTTACCCCGTTAGAAAGTCCCGGCATTTAGGGCTGGGATGGTTTAGGTATAATTTCAAGCCCTTATAGAAAGGGCGGGGTTAAAGCCACACCTTTTCTAACGGGGTTTATCCTCTCAATTCCGCCTTAAAGATTTCCCTCAACCTGGAGATGACCTTCTCATGATATTGGTTCACCTCATCGTCCGTTAGAGTCCGGTCACTGGCTTGATACCGGATTCGATAAGAGACGCTCTTCTTCCCTTGAGGAACCGGAGCCCCTTGATAGACATCAAAGAGATTGATTTCGTCGATAAAGGGTTGCTCAAGCAAACGGATGGCCTCTTCCACCTTTTCCGCTTCGAGGTGATCCTCGACCACGAGGGAGAGATCCCGGTGGACCGCAGGAAATTTTGGAAGGGGCCGAAATTTCCTTTCTTCCACTGCATTCTTCGCCATCCGGTCGAAATCGATTTCGAAGAGATAAGCCTTTCCGGGGATTTCATAATGGCCTAAGGCTTCCGGATGGACCTCGCCCAGAACGCCCAGCACCTCTTCTCCGAGGAGAATTTTCGACGACTTCCCGGGATGAAGATAGGGGATATCTTCGGTCCTGTCAAATGTTATTCCTTTGACCTGAAGGAATTCGAACAGATCTTTGATACAGCCCTTGACATCGTAAAAATCGACCTGCCTAACTGACGAGGCCCAATGGATTTCTCCATCCATTCCCATAGCCAGACCTGTTAGATATTTGACTTCTTTTGGGAGTCGTTCCCCTTCCGCGGGCAGATACACCTTCTTCAATTCGAAGATCCTCAGGTTCACATTCTTATGGGAGAGATTGTAACGGGCCGTCTCCATCAGACCCGGAATCAGCGAGGTTCTCAGGACGGAAGAGTCCGCTGTCAGAGGGTTCAGAATTGGAAGGCACTGCCTTCTCGGATCGTCCGGAGAAAGGCTGAGTCCATTCAAAGAGAGAGGAGCCGTAAAGCTATAGGTGACCACTTCGTAATAACCGTGCTGGATGAGGAGATCTTTTGCCTTCCGTTCAAGGATCAACTCCCGGCTCATCTCCTCGGAAGAAGGGGGCCCTTTCGGAAGGGTGAGCGGGATCTTCTCATATCCATCGAGACGTGCCACCTCTTCAATCAGATCGATCTCCCTCTCAAGATCGCCGCGAAAGGAAGGAGGGGTTACGCTCAGCCTCTCTTCACCCTCCTCACGAACATCCAGTTCCAGATTCTTTAAATAAGCCCTTATCTGCTTGGTCGAAATCTCCGTTCCCAGGATCCGGTTCACACTCGTGATGCTCAAAGGGATCGGGTTGGGCCGGATGGGCTTCGGATAAGCATCCACCGCTCCTTCAGCCACCCTTCCTCCGGTGAGTTCCTGAATCATTGAGGCCGCGCGGTTGGCCGCATTCAGACACCCTCCGTAATCGATCCCCCTTCCAAACCGGTAGGAAGCCTCTGTCTCAAAACCGAGTTTTTTAGAGGTCCTTCGATTGTTCATCGGGTGAAAGTAAGCGCTCTCCAGAAGGACGGTCCGGGTCTCGGCTCTGATCTCCGAGTTGAGCCCTCCCATCACGCCGGCAACGGCCACCGGTTTGACTCCATCGCAGATCATCAGCATCTCTTCGTCGAGAACCCTCTTGACTCCGTCCAGTGTGATAAACGCCTCACCCTTCCGAGCCCTGCGGACCACAATTCTCCCCTCTTCCAACAGTTCAAAATCAAATGCGTGTAGAGGCTGACCATACTCCATCATCACATAGTTGGTCACATCGACGACATTATTGATGGAGCGAATGCCTACCTTCTCCAATCGGTTTCGCATCCAATGCGGAGAGGGGCCTATTTTTACTCCTTCGATCATGCGCGCCACATATCGGGGACAGAGATCCGGGTCCAGAAGAGTCACGGATGTTTTCTGGTGAATCTCACTGCCCGCGTCAGATAGTGACAGGCTCGGATATTTGAGCCGCTGATCGGTGAGGGCCGCAATCTCTCTCGCCACTCCGATCACACAGAGCCAGTCCGGACGATTCGGTGTGATGCTGATATCGAGGATCGTATCCGCCAATCCTAGGGCTTCCCCGAGGCTCACGCCAAGAGAGGCATCGGGATCGAGGATCATAATCCCAGAAGCCTCCTGCCCCAAACCCAGCTCGATCTCCGAACAGAGCATCCCTTCGGAGGCTTCTCCTCTGATTTTAGACCGCTTGATCTCAATGCCACTCGGGAGTTTCGCTCCAACCAGGGCAAGGGGAACCTTCTGCCCTTCCCGGATATTCGTGGCGCCGCAGACAATCGAAAATTTCTCCTGATGGGTTTTTGCTTCGACCAGGGAAAGGCGGTCCGCATTGGGGTGGTTCCGGATGGATTGAATTTCAGCCACAACGATCTTCTCAAGCCCCTGACCTGTCTGCGTGGCCGCCTCGACCTCCAAGCCTCCCATGGTCAGAAGGTTGATCAACTCCTTTACCCCCACCCGGATATCCACATAATCCCTGAGCCAGTTGAGATTGATCTTCATGCTTTTTCCATCTCATCAATCCCCCCCCTCCCTCGCCCTCCCCCTCGAGGGGGGAGGGATGGGTGGGGGTGATAGTCAGAACTGTTTGAGAAACCTCAGATCATTCGTGAAGAAAAGCCGAATGTCGTTGATGCCGTATTTGAGCATAGCGATCCGTTCGATCCCCATTCCAAAGGCAAAGCCAGTCACTTCTTCAGGATCGTAGCCCACGAATCGATAGACAGCAGGATCGACCATGCCGGAGCCTAAAATTTCAAGCCATCCCGTGTTCGAGCAGACCCCGCATCCTTTTCCCCCGCAGATGAAGCATTCGATGTCGATCTCCGCGCTCGGTTCCGTAAAAGGAAAGAAACTGGGACGGAACCTCAATTGGGTCCCTCTTCCAAACATCTGTTGAACGAAAACGCTCAGTACCCCTTTGAGGTCCGAAAAGGTGATTCCCCTGTCGACTAAAAGGCCCTCGACCTGATGAAACATCGGAGAGTGTGTGGGATCCGAATCGCACCGATAGACCGCCCCCGGACAGATCACGCGGACAGGCGGCCTTTTTTTCTCCATCGTCCTCACCTGGACAGGAGAAGTATGTGTTCTCAGAACTACGTCTTCCGAGATAAAGAAGGTAGCCTGCATCTCCCTGGCGGGATGCCCTTTTGGAATGTTGAGGGCCTCGAAATTGTAATAGTCCAATTCCACTTCCGGACCTTCCACCACTTCAAAGCCCAGCCGTGAGAAGATATGGATGATCTCATCCAGGGTTTGAGTGAGGGGATGTCTTCTCCCTAAGACCATCCTCCTGCCCGGAAGGGTCACATCGATCCTCTCCCTCTCCAGCGATTCCGTTCTCTCCTGTTCCTGGATGCGCCGGAGACCTTCCTCAACCCTTGCCTCCAGATCTTCTTTGATCTCATTCGCCCTTCGGCCTATCTCTTTTCGCTCAGCTTCGGGAAGCGTTCCCAGACGCTTGAGAAGTTGGGTCAGACTTCCCTTCCTCCCCAATACCCTGACCCGGATTTCGGAGATCTCCGGCTCGGTCTTTGCCAGAGCGAGGGAGGCCTGGCACTCCTCTCGAATCTTTTCAAGCTCCTCTTTCAACGCTCTCTTCCTTAAAGGACTCCCATGTGGGACGTACTATGAACGATGGACAACGAACAATGAACAAAATGGATGTGACACCGTTCATTGTTTAACGTTCATTTTCCTCAGGCTTTTATTTTTTGGACTTCTCCGCTTGCCTTCGCCAGATCAACAATCTTCAAAAAGGCGCCGGGGTCGCTCACTGCCAGATCGGCCAATATCTTTCGGTCCAATTCGACATGGGCTTTCTTCAAGGCATTCATCAGGCAGCTGTAAGAAAGGCCGTGGATCCTCGCCGCCGCATTGATCCGGGTAATCCACAACCTCCTGAAATCCCTCTTTCTTGCCCTGCGGTCCCGATAGGCATAAGCAAGGGCGCGGTGGACAGCATCCACAGCCGTCCGATAGAGCTTGCTCCGTCCTCCCACATAGCCCTTGGCCATCTTTAAGATCTTTTTCCTTCTCGCTCTGGTCTTCGGTCCACCTTTTACTCTTGGCATGTAACATACTCCTTCCTCAAATTAATCATTGCAAATTTCAATATTCCCCATTTCCCAATTCCCATTTCCCATTTGGTTATTATAGGTAGGGAACCAATTTCGCGATCCCTTTAACATTCGTCTCGCTGATCATCTTGGGTCTTCTGAGACTTCTTTTCCGATTGGCAGATTTTTTCGTCAGGATATGCCGTGCGAACGCCCTCTTCGCCTTCACCTTTCCGGTCCCGGTCTTTTTAAATCGTTTTGCCGCTCCACGGTTCGTCTTTAATTTTGGCACGTTCTCCTCCTTTTCTTGATAGTCGAAAGTGGAATGCAGTAGGTCGTACTCACCTCCACCTTCCACCTTCGACCTTCCACATTCTATGTTGTCTTCTGGCTCGGCAGGGGAGCCAGGATCATCACATAATTCCTGCCTTCAAATTTAGCAGGCTGTTCAATCTTTCCCCACTCTTTCGCCTTCTCTGCAATCCGTCCCATCATCTGTTTCCCCAGGTCAGAATGGGTGATCTCTCTTCCCCTGAAGATAATGGTGACCTTGGTTTTATTGCCCTCTTTTAAAAAACGCTCGATATGCCGGAGTTTAAACTCCAGGTCGTGTTCCTCTGTCTTGGCTCTCAACTTCACTTCCTTGAGATGGACGACCGCCTGCTTCTTCTTCGCATCATGGGCCTTTTTGCTCTGCTGATATTTGAACTTTCCGAAGTCCATGATGCGACAGACCGGCGGTTCCGATTTCGGCGAAACCTCCACCAGGTCTAAATCGGCATTGGCGGCTACTCGAAGCGCCTCTACCAGTGGCAATATCCCTAACTGCTTTCCTTCAGAGTCGATGACCCTGACTTCCTTTGCCCGAATCTCGCGATTGATGCGTACATCCCTGCTGATAAATCCCACCTCCTTTTCTTAGAGAGTGGAACGTAGAGTGTGGTGCGTAGTTAAACCACCGTCGACACTCCACTTTCCGTTTTTTACTTTTTATTTTCTACATTCTACCTTCCACCCTCCACCTACAAAGCTGGATAATCCGATTCGACCAGACGGATGAACTCCTCCGCGGTCATTGAACCGATCGTCTCGCCGCTCCGTTTGCGTGGAGAGACGGTTTCATCCTTCTCTTCCTTATTTCCTATCACCAACATATAGGGGATTTTCTGAACCTGCGCCTCCCGGACTTTGAATCCCAGCTTCTCATTCCTCAAATCCCTTTCAATCCGAATCCCCCTCCGGATCAACTGATGATAGACCTTCTCCGCATAGGGGATATGCCTTTCCGTCACCGTCAAAAGAATGGCCTGGACAGGGGCGAGCCAGACCGGAAAAGCTCCGGCATAGTGTTCGATGAGCACCCCGATGAACCTCTCCATGGCCCCGAGGATCACACGGTGAAGCATGACAGGTCTATGTCGTTCGCCATCGCTTCCCACATAGGTGAGATCGAACCTCTCGGGCATGGCGAAGTCAACCTGAATGGTGGCGCACTGCCATCTCCGGTTCAGGGCATCTTTGAGCTTCACATCAATTTTGGGACCGTAAAAGGCTCCGTCCCCTTCGTTGACTTCAAAAGGGAGGTTCTTTTCCTTAAGGGTGTTGAACAGGGCATGGGTCGCCTTCTCCCAGTCCTCATCATTTCCGATCGATTTCTCCGGCCGGGTGGACAACTCCATCTCATATTCGAAACCGAAAACCTTCATCACATCATCGACGAATTCAATGATTGCATAGATCTCATCGTTCAGTTGATCCGGGCGGCAGAGGATATGGGCATCGTCCTGAGTAAAACCTCTCACCCGAAGAAGCCCGTGGAGTTCCCCGGATTTTTCATGGCGATGGACCGTGCCCAGTTCAAAGTAGCGAAGAGGAAGATCCCGATAGCTTCTGATCTGCGATTTATAGATCAACATATGAGCCAGGCAGTTCATGGGTTTGATCCCGTATTCGGCATCCTCCACTTTGGTGAAATACATCTTGTCCCGGTAGTTTTCAAAATGTCCGGATCGCTTCCACAGATCCAGTTTGAGAAGCTGGGGACCGATGACGATCTGATAGCCCCGCTTCAGATGTTCCTTTCTCTCAAAATCTTCCAAGACCGTTCTGAGAAGGGCGCCCTTGGGATGGTAGATCACCAGACCCGGGCCGGCCTCCTCGTTGAGGCTAAAAAGGTCGAGTTCTCTTCCCAGCTTCCGGTGATCCCGTTTCCGGGCCTCCTCAAGCATATGAAGATAATCTTTCAGTCCCTGTGGGTCCGGAAAGGCTGTTCCGTAAATCCGCTGGAGCACCTGATTCCGGGCATCTCCCCTCCAGTAAGTTCCGGATACGTTTAAGAGCTTGAACGCCTTGATCTTCCCGGTTGAGGGAAGATGAGGTCCCTCACACAGATCAACAAAAGAACCCTGGCGATAGAGAGAGACACGGTTAGGAAGGTCTTCCATGTGCTCTACTTTATAATCCTCACCCATCTTTTTAAATGTTAAGATCGCCTCATCTTTTGGAATTTCATTTCGAATAAAAGGCTCATCCTTTTTGACAATCTCTTCCATTCTCTTTTCAATGGACTCCAGGTCCTGTGGAGTGAAGGTCTTCTCATAATCGAAGTCGTAATAGAAGCCTCCTTCCGTAGACGGACCAAAGGTGAGCTTTACAGAGGGGAAAAG
This sequence comes from Thermodesulfobacteriota bacterium, assembly GCA_030017685.1. GTDB lineage: Bacteria > Desulfobacterota > BSN033 > BSN033 > UBA1163 > RBG-16-49-23. The sequence continues at coordinate 13,465 of JASEHH010000070.1, forward strand.
TTCTTTCACCGCTTGCGCCATCACATGAGCGGCGGAATGGCGCAAAATCTCAAGCCCCCTTCTGGAGTTGACCGAGATGAAAGATATCGATGCATCCCTTTCCAGCGGTTTCGAAAGGTCAACCAGGGTGCCGTCGACTTGCGCGGCTGCAGCCCCTTCATCAGCAATTTCTAAGAGTTTCGTTCCCTTCGGAACCAACCTCTTCGCACCATCGGGTAATGTGATTGTAATTTTCTCTTCCATTCTTACTTGAACCTTAACGTTTCAAAAAACTATACGGACATGGGTGAACCGGTCGTAAAGGGTTCGGGGCGAACCTTTAATGGTTTGAGCACTTACGTCCCCGACACCTGATAGAGTCCCCTTTTGATGAAGCCCACTCATTCCCTTAAAATATCAATTCAACCGCCATCCGAAGCCTTGAAGAGTGGTTTACCCATGGCCGTCTATGTAACTCTGTAAGGTGAATTCAAATGGAAGAGGCATCATCCATGGGAAATAATGAATGATGCCTCTCCAATTTTCTTGTTAAAATGTCTTTTTTCTCAATAACTTATCTTTCACTTCTTAATAAATCGGTTTAAATGGTAGGCACGTGGGGATTTGAACCCCAGACTTCTACCGCGTCAAGGTAGCGCTCTCCCCCTGAGCTACGTGCCTATAAACCTCCTCCTTGCACATCGGCAACCGCTAAAATTTCCCTGTATGTATAGCCCCTTTTTTGATTAATGTCAAGAAAATTATTAAGTTATGCCTCTATGCCTTGAATACCAGTTCCCCTTTCCTGCTCTCCATATCCACGGTGACCGTATCCCCTTCCTTAAATTTGCCTTCCAATATCCTTATCGCCAACCTATCCTGAATCTCCTTTTGAATCACACGTTTAAGCGGACGGGCGCCATATGCAGGATCGAATCCTTCTTTTGACAGGAATTCTTTTGCTTTTTCAGTCATCTTGAGGCCTATCCGCCTTTCAAGAAGCCTCTTTTCAAGCTTCTTTACCTGGATCTCAACAATTGCCTTTATCTCCTCAATTCCGAGACTATGAAAGATCACCAACTCGTCAATCCGATTTAGAAATTCCGGCTTGAACTGGGCTTTCACCGCCTCCATCACACGTCGCCGCATCTCTTCATAATCTTTCTCTCCAAGATCCACAATCCACTGACTTCCGATGTTGGAAGTCATGATCACGACCGTATTCTTAAAATCGACTGTTCTTCCGTGGCCATCGGTCAACCGTCCGTCATCGAGAATCTGAAGGAGGATGTTGAATACCTCCGGATGGGCCTTCTCAATCTCATCCATCAGGACAATGGAGTAGGGTCTTCTCCTGACCGCTTCGGTGAGAAACCCTCCTTCCTCATAGCCCACATATCCGGGCGGCGCTCCGATGAGCCGGGCCACCGAATGCTTCTCCATAAACTCGGACATATCGATCCTGACCATGGCCTGTTCGTCATCGAAGAGAAATTCGGCCAGGGCGCGGGCCAGTTCTGTCTTTCCCACGCCGGTTGGGCCCATAAAGATGAAGGAGCCGATCGGACGGTTCGGATCCTGCAATCCTGCTCTCGCCCTTCTCACCGCATTCGAAACGGCAACGATCGCATCATCCTGACCTACCACTCTCTGTCCCAGCCTCTCCTCCATGCGGATGAGCTTTTCGACCTCTCCTTCCAGCATCCTTGAGACCGGGATCCCTGTCCATTTGGAGACGACCTCAGCCACATCCTCTTCATCCACCTCCTCCTTGAGCATCTTCCCTTCTCTCTGAAGTTCGGCAAGTTTCTCTTCTTCCCGTTTCTGCTCCTTTTCGAGATGGATCATCTCACCATATTGCAATTCAGCCAGTTTTGAGTAGTCGGCCTCTCGCTCCGCCTCCTTCATCATCTGCTTGGTCTTCTCCATCTGCTCCTTGATCTGCTGGATTCGCGAAATGGCCTTTTTCTCGTTCTCCCATTTCAGTCTCTTTTCCTGCACTTCATTCTTCAGACCCGTGAGCTCCTCTTCAAGTTTCTTTAATCTTTCGACCGAGGCCTTATCCTTTTCTTTCTTCAGGGCTTGCCGCTCAATCTCCAACTGCATCACCCTTCGCTGAACTTCGTCGATCTCCATGGGGACGCTGTCAATCTCGATTCTGAGCCTCGATGCCGCCTCATCGATCAGATCGACCGCCTTATCCGGAAGAAAACGGTCCGAGATATAGCGGTGGGAAAGCATGGAAGCCGCAATCAGCGCCGAGTCCTTGATCTTCACCCCGTGATGAACCTCGTATTTCTCCTTCAAGCCCCTTAAGATCGCAATCGTATCTTCTACCGAAGGTTGGACCACATAGATCGGCTGAAATCTCCTTTCAAGGGCGGCGTCTTTCTCCACATATTTCCGGTATTCGTTAAGCGTGGTGGCCCCCACACATCGCAACTCTCCTCTTGCCAGGGCTGGCTTGAGCATATTGGAGGCATCGATCGCCCCCTCTGCGGCTCCGGCTCCCACCAGGGTGTGGAGTTCATCGATGAAGAGGATGATATTCCCCGCGGCCGCCGTGATCTCTTTTAAAACGGCTTTCAATCTCTCTTCGAACTCCCCACGGAATTTCGCACCCGCAATCAGGGCTCCCAAGTCGAGGGCAACCAGTTTCTTATTCTTCAGGGTCTCGGGGACATCTCCCTTGATGATTCTCTGTGCCAGTCCTTCTACAATCGCTGTCTTCCCCACCCCGGGCTCACCGATCAGCACCGGATTATTCTTCGTTCTCCGCGAGAGAACCTGAATAACCCTGCGGATCTCATCGTCCCTTCCTATCACAGGGTCGAGCTTTCCCTTTCTTGCCTCCTCCGTCAGGTCCCTGCTGTATCGCTTCAAGGCCTGATACTTCTCCTCCGGGTTCTGATCCGTCACGCGGTGAGATCCCCGGATCTCCTGCAAGACCTTGAAGATCGCATCCTTCGTTACCCCATTTCTCTGGAGGATCTGCGAAGAAGCTCCTCCTCTCTCATCCGCAATGGCGATGAGAAGGTGCTCGGTGGAAAGATACTCATCCGCTAATCTCTCAGCCTCTTTCCACGCCGTGTTCAATATTTCATTGAGCCGGCTTGAAAGATAGGCCTGACTTATCCCTGCCCCGGTTACCTTGGGAATCCGATTCAACTCCCCTTCCAGTTGAGAGGTGATGAGATTCGGATTGGCCCCCAATTTCTGGATGATGGGGATCACAATTCCCTCTTTCTGCATCAGAAGAGCTGATAGAAGGTGTTCCACATCAATCTGCTGATGGCTTCTCTGCTCAGCGACACCCTTGGCGGCCTGCAATGCCTCCTGCGCTTTTAATGTCAATTTATCTATATTCATCTCTTTTACCCCCTGCGACGAGTCCCCCTAAAAATAATCATCCTTCAGGGATTTTGCAATCAGAATGCCTCAAATCATATCACATTCTATGCATAACAAAATAAATCTAAATCGGTTTGTCATTCCGGGCTTGACCCGGAATCCAGTCTTCCTGGATTCCCGCTTTCGCAGAGATTTTAAAGGTGCAATTTATTTTACATTGGCGG
>JASEHH010000197.1 GCA_030017685.1 Thermodesulfobacteriota bacterium
GAGAGGCGTTGAAGTCCTCCCAGCAGAAGATGATCGAGACCCTCTCCACCCTCTTTGGAGGCTCTCTGTCCATTCGATCCGGAGAGATCTCTTTCTCAGATGAATCCTTTGGCACCACCCCTCTCCTGACAGAGATCCAATCCCTCGAGCTCCGTCTTTCAAAAATCTCTTACGGGAAACCCTTTCCTTTTCATGTAAGCGGGAAAATCCTCCATTCAAAAAAGGAAGGAAGATTCTCCATCTCCGGAACGATCGAAGACATCCCTGAAGGGATGGACGTTTCAAAGGGAAAGGTGAAAGCCGAGGTGGAAGCAAAAGGAATCGAGGTCTTTCACTTCTGGCCTTATCTTCAGTCCCTGCTTCCAATGAATAAGATTGCGGGAACCCTCGACCTGAAAGGCCATTACCAGGGAGACCTCTCCGGACCTTTCAGCGCTTCTGTTAAGATCCAGTTCAAAGAGGTGATCTACGATCACCCGAAAGTTTTTGCCTACCTTTTCACTCTCAAATGGGTCAACCTCGATTTCCAGGCTAAATATGACAGGCAGACGTTCGAGGTCCCCAAATTTTCGATCGAACTGCCCGAGATGAAGGTCAGGGGAAAAGGGAAGATTTATGGAATCGGGACCAAAGGGATGGGTCTGGATGCAGAAGCATCGAGCAGTGTCTTTGACCTCGCCGATGGAAGGAGGTTTATACCCTTCCGGATCATCACCCCGAGTGTTTCCGATTCTCTTTTCCGTGCGGAGGGAAGCGGTCCGACGCAGATCCTCTCCGTCAAGCTTTCGGGAAAGATGCCAGAAATTGATCACTGCGATGAGCTCCACAATGCTCATGTCCTGACGGTGGAGATGAAGGTTAACAACGCTCGATTGAAACTTCCATGGAATCTGCCCGCCCTGGAGGAACTGAAAGGACACCTCCTTTTCAAACAGGGCCATCTCCATCTGAAAGATGTGGAAGCAAGGGTCTTTCATTCCAGCATCGATCGAGCCAATGGCATCTTTTCCGAGCTCCTTCAGGTCCCCACCCTCGAGATTCAAGGTCAGGGCCGATTCCAGGTGGCAGATCTCTCCTCTTTGCTCAAGACAGATATTTTTGCTGACGATACGGAGATGATCAAGGGTCTTGAACCCATCAGTTCGCTATCGGGCAAGGCGAACTACCAAATCTCGGTCAAAGGGAAATTGAAATCCCCCCTCCGTTTTCAGCATCAGGGCGGTTATCTTCTGTCAAAAGTTCACCTGACCCATGCTCAGATTCCCTTTCCGGTCTTCATCGGAGAGGGGAGAGTGGACCTCTCCAACGAGGACTTTCAGTGGTCAGGAGCAAAGGTGGAATTCGGGAATTCATCCCTCCTCATGGGGGGATCATTGAAAAGAGAAGGAGCTTCTGAGATCACGGCCAAAGGCAAGGTCGATCTGAAAAACCTTCTCGCCCTTTCCCAATCTCCTCTCTTTCCGAAAGAGACCCGTTTGAAGACAGAAGATATTAAAAGCTTATCGGGAGCAGGCCAGCTCTCGTTCAAAGGAAGAAGGGGAACACCCCTTCAACCTCTCTCCTATGAGTTGGAATTCATCCCCAGGGATGCCTCCCTCCTTCTAAAAGGAGTTTCTCACCCGCTCCTCTTTCGAGACGGCTCTCTCTCCGTTTCCAACCTCGGGGCCACTTTTTCAAAGTTGAAAATTCAGTCCTTAAACTCCTCTCTCATCCTTGACGGAACCGTGAGACAGGGAGAGTTGAATCTTTCCACCTCCGGTTCGATCGATCTGAAAAATATTTACGCCTTCCTCCAATTGCCTCTCTTTCCGGATTCGATGCGAACTCAGGTGGGCGAGGTTCAGGACCTCGCCGGAGGGGCGGAGCTTCGTCTGAACTGGTCCGGAAGAATGGAACAGGGAATCAACGTCATCAAGGATGGGGAGATTTTGCTAAGGGGGGTCTCTCTCCGGCACCGAAAGATTCCTGTTCCTCTCTCCCAGATCGAAGGCAGGATTCTCTTCTCCCCTCAACAGATGCGATGGGATGGATTGAAAGGAAGGCTGGGAGATTCCTCGCTCACCCTTTCCGGGACCTCCTCCCGTCCTCCAACAGGATCCAGGGAAGCAAGCCCGGTGATCGTCAGGCGACTCTTCTTTCATCTCTCTTCCCCCCAGCTTGACCTTAATCCTCTCCTTCCTGAGAGGGAAAAAAGAACTCCTGCCTCTTTTGAGAAGATCAGAGAATGGCTCTCCCTCTGGGCGATCGAAGGTAAGATCGATGTCGAAAATGGAAGGTATCGAAATCTCGATTTCAAGGACTTAAAATTCGAGATGAAGATGGCGGATGGAAAGGTAATGATCCATCCCTTTCAATTGAAAGCCAATGGAGGGGACCTCTGGGGTGAAGCCTGGCTGCAACCTGCAGAAAAAGGCATTCGATTTGAGATGAAGCCCCGCCTCTCCCATATGGAAGCAACACCCTTTCTCCGGACCCTTCTCTCAAAAGGAGAGGAGGAGAAAATCATGGTCACCGGAAGGGTCTATATCGATCAAGTACAACTCAGAGGGGAGGGAGAGAATTTCCAGAAAATGAAAGACTCTCTCCAGGGAGGGTTAAGGCTCGAACTGGAGAATGGAGTGATCGAAAGAGGGAGCATCCTGGCCAAGATCTTTTCGATCCTCAATGTTTCACAATTATTCAAAGGAAGGCTCCCTGATCTGAAGACCAAAGGGCTTCCCTATCAGCGGATTTCTTCAAACATTCAGGTCAAAGAGGGTATTGCTTCCACAGAGGACTTTCTGGTCGATAGCGATGCCATGAGGATCACCATCGTCGGGAAAGTCGATTTGGGCAAGAACCTGATCGATGCGAAGATAGGAGTTCACCCCTTGGTCACAGTCGATACGGTGCTGAGCAATATTCCGATTGCGGGATACATCCTCACAGGAAAGGACAAGGCTTTCCTCTCTTATGTCTACGAGGTGAAAGGAGACCTCGACGATCCTAAGATCGAAGCCGTTCCCTTTAAAACCATGGGAGAGGGCTTGTTTGGAATTTTCAAACGAATCCTCGAAACTCCCCTGAGACCTTTCCAGAAGAACAACTTTGATAAGAAGTGAGTAAGTTCGGAGTTCGGAGATAGGAGTAAGAATATAAGAAATTTTCGAAAAACAAATAATTCTTTTCACAAGCCGAGTTTTTCCTTGACAAATAACAAGATGTTGTTGTAGTGAATAAGGGTCACACTAAATATAGCCTATCATCAATCCTAACTTCGTCAAATTCCACAACACAGGTGATAAGAAAATGGCAAATGTCATTGAGATGAAAGAGGAGCGAAAAGATTTGAAAGAAGAGTTTGAAACAACGGATATGGCCCTCTTCGTTCGCACCTCTGAAGAGTCGATGAATGATTGGAACCGCCAGAGGATCGTCG
>JASEHH010000198.1 GCA_030017685.1 Thermodesulfobacteriota bacterium
TTGTTGACTCGCTTCCCAAGAAGGCAGATGGTTCGATAGACCGGCCAAAGGTGAAGGAGTTATATGGGAAGTGATCTTTGAACCACATAGATGGTGCAGATATCCGTGAAATCGCGCCCCGAACGGATTACAATACAGGGTAAGAGAAAGCCAAGATGAGCAAAAAGAGAGAGCGAAAGCAAGAAGTCATGATTGAGATACGAGAACCATCAGCGGATTACGCCCGCAATAAAAAGATTCTCAGTTTCTTTGGCCAACCAGTGCTTAAGGGATCGTTTGCTCAAATAGATCCTACACAATTCAAACCGGAAGCCCCCACTCTCTTCTATGATCATCCTAACGGCGAAATCTGGGTTGGAGATGCGATTACTTGGCTACGTTCGCTTCCGAGCGAATCGGTTGAACTCGTTTTTGCAGATCCACCTTATAACCTAAAAAAGGCAGAATGGGACAATTTTAGGTCTCAGGAAGAGTACGTCGCCTGGACGCTTCAATGGGTAGAACAGGCCGCGAGAGTTTTAAAGACAACAGGAACGCTTTACATCTGTGGTTTCTCAGAAATTTTGGCTGATCTGAAACTTCCAGCTTCTCGTTTCTTCCAGGGTTGCCGTTGGATAGTTTGGCACTACGAGAATAAAGCTAACTTAGGTAATGACTGGGGACGTTCACATGAAAGTATATTGCACTTCAGGAAAAGGAAACAATTTACTTTCAATATTGACCATGTGAGAATTCCTTACGGCAGGCACACCATGAAGTATCCAGACCATCCGCAGGCTGATACAAGCCAGTATGGAAAGAACGGGAAGAACGACAAGAACAAGAATCATCTTTGGCGTCCACATCCAAAGGGGGCCAAACCAAGGGATGTCGTGGAGATACCTACGACATGCAATGGGATGCATGAAAAGACTCCCCATCCTACTCAAAAACCGGAGGAACTACTAAGAAGAATTGTCTTAGCATCGTCCAATCCTGGTGATCTGGTAATTGATCCTTTTTTGGGATCAGGAACAACCGCTGTAGTTGCAGAGCAGCTAAAACGAAGGTGGAAGGGGTGTGATATTTCCATTGAGTATTGTCAATGGGCAGTGCGAAGAATTGAACTAGTAGAAAATTGGCCAGTGGAAAAATGGATCGAGTACGACTTTATGAACGCTGAGCGCAGGCGATCAATTCGATGAAGAAAGTAACGTTGGGGGACCTTCAAGAAAGTGTCCAGGACAGGTCGGCATTCAAGGTGCTGGCCGACTATTCTAAAATCTGTAAAGAATTCCTTGTGTTCATGGGAAAAACACGTCCCATACGAATCGTCTCGCCCTCTCAGTCCAACTACTTCTTTTATCAATATGGCGAAGTGTATGGCCACAAGATTACTCGACCCCTAAATACTAATTTGTTCATAGAATCGGCCAAAGATTTTAAGAATGCCTTTGAAATGTTTATGGCTCTTCTCGCTGATCTGAAGGAGCACCAGGAAGCAGCTATTGAGAAAAAGGATTGGAAGCGATACGTAGAATCGAAAGAGATTAATAAAATCGTCTACACTATCCAGCAGGCTATCGGTTGCATAGGTGACTCGTTCGATAACCCCAACCAATCCAGGAAGCGAGTGGGACAACTCTTCGAGACACTCGTTAAGCTGATTATCCAGGAAGTAGGTATAGAGTGCGAACCCCGGACCATAAACATTCCGATACCAGGCTTTCCTGGTTACGAGATGTCCTACGAGCTGGATTTAGTATTTTCTCGTAATAAAGCTATTATTACTTCAGAAACGAAGTTCATAAACGTTTCAGAAGTTGTCGGCTCAGTAAAGACGACAAGCAAAGACAGGATAGACAAGGTCTTTCTTGACAAGTATTTGCTGACCAAACTCCTGGGAAGAGATATACCGGTGATCGCTATCTTCCTTCACGACGTTCAACGTGCTAAAAAAGGGAATAGCATTTTCGGGGTTAACACGACCTTCAAGAGCAATCACTTCTTGGGTTATACGGTGGCATTGAACAAACTTGATGGGGTTTATTACGTCGATCCCAGGCCAGAAATGACTACCAACGCAAGACTACGTGAGCAGATATTCTACTTTCAGCAATTCCTGTTAAAGGATTTATGGTCGCTTTCACACGGATGAGTAAAATGGGGCGCAACTTCATATAACATGGTGTAAAAGACTAACGTCCAAAACTTTCAGGCTTCTTTTGCACCAGGAACGGTGATCGGAAAGAAAGGATAGAGTGGAGATGAAAAAAGTTGCCATTGTTGGAATTGGACACGGAAAATTCGGGGTGAGATCGGATGCCTCGCTCCGGGAGCTGGTCTTTGAGGCAGTAAAAGCCTGTCTTGATGATTCTGGGCTTTCGCTAAAGGAAGTGGACACCATGGTGACCGGTGTGGCTGGGGATGAATTCTCGTTCGGTATTCAGCCCTCTGCCCAGGTCCATGACTATATCGGTTTTCATCCCAAACCCAATTTTAGAGTTGAAGCCGCCTGTGCCACCGGGAGCGCTGCCTTAAGAACAGGGTGGATGAATATCGCCTCCGGCCTGGCGGATGTCGTTTTAGTGGTCGGTGTAGAGAAGATGACAGAACTTCCTACGAGCACGGCCACAGAGATCATGGGCCGTGCAGGCGATGCGACCTGGGAGTATCCCTTCGGAACAACCTTTCCGGGTTACTACGCCATGATCGCCAATGCCCATATGGCCGAGTATGGAACGACGGAAGAACAGCTGGCCAGGGTAGCAGTCAAAAACCATTATTACGGGAGCCTCAACCCCTATGCCCAGATGCAGAAGGAGATCACGCTGGAAAAGGCGGTCACCTCTTTTACCGTGGCCTATCCGCTCAAGCTTTATGATTGCAGTCTGATTACCGATGGAGCAGCCGCCATCCTCCTTGCTTCGGAAGAAAAGGCAAAGTCGATTTCAAAGAAACCGGTCTGGGTTGCCGGCCTGGGTTGCGGAACAGATGCGATGAGGCTCGGCGACAGAAAATCATTGACCTCTCTTGGGGCCACCCGCGAAGCGGCCAGAATCGCTTACAAAATGGCAGGAGTAGGGCCTTCGGATATCGATATTGCCACGGTCCACGACTGTTTTACCATTGCGGAAGTGGTGGCTTATGAGGACCTCGGTTTCTGTGAGAAGGGAGAGGGAGGGAAGTTGATTGAGGCGAAGGAGACCTATGTGGGAGGCCGAATTCCGGTCAATGTCGATGGCGGATTGAAGTCAAAAGGTCATCCTCTCGGAGCCACGGGCGTTTCCATGGCTATCGAAATTACGAAACAGTTAAGAGGAGAAGCGGACCAGAGGCAGGTGAAAAATGCGGAGATCGGCCTGACTCACAATGTGGGCGGATCCGGACAGGTGTCATTCATTCATATTTTCAGGAGGCAGTAGA
>JASEHH010000199.1 GCA_030017685.1 Thermodesulfobacteriota bacterium
ACGATCTGGTTGGGTCGGGCCCTCTTTGTCTGACCATCCGGGATAAAGACTTCTTGAAGGAGTCGCTCATCCTCCGGAATGACATAGGAATAATTCGTGGCCTTCATAAACTTACCCACGATCTTGCGTAATCCCCTCTCCAGAATCCGGATGACGCTCCCTTCCCTTCCTTTCTTTCGTATGGACTCCACCCTCGCAACGACCCGATCCCCATGCATGGCTTCTTTGAGATTCCTTGGATTGACAAAGATATCCTCTTCCCCCTCTTTTTCCGGGATGACAAAACCATATCCGTCAGGATGGTATTTAATCTTGCCCACGACCAGATTCATCTTTGTGGGAAGGCCGTAACGATTCCCCCGAATTTTGACGACCTTCCCTTCCTCTGACAAATCCCTTAATCGCTCTCGAAGCGCCCTCCTTTCTTCCTTTCCCAACCCGAAGCGTTGAAGGATTTCTCTCAGAAGCAGAGGCCGGTCTTCGTCTTCCATCAAACGAAGAATCTCCTCTGCTGTGAGAGCTCTCCCCCTTGCTATTATCTTTTTCTCTTTCCTTCCCATCTTTTAATCTTTGGCTCCGAACTCCCGACTCCCCGTCTGCCAAAGAATTTTTTCGGCGGGCAGGCGAACTCCGAACTAAAAAATCAATCTTCCTCTTCCCCGAATACAGATTTTCTTACTGTCTTCATCACCCCTTTAAACCCGGGGATATTGGGCTCCAAATCCCTCTCCAGCAATTCGATCTCATCCTTTCCTTTGATCCCCAATCCCAGCTCCATCGCCCGTTTCACCTGCCTCTGATCCCAAACCTCAACCTCTCTGATCTGGGGAAGTTCCGAAAAATGTTTTAATATTCCTAACCCTATCACATCTGCCGCAATTCGATCTCCTGTGGCTATGATCAAATTCGAGTCAATAGCCCTGCCTTTCCATGGCCCTCCCTCAACCATGATCCTTGTTCCATCCACAATATGGAGGTCGGGGGCATAGGCCAAATTGAGCTCGGCAATCACCTCTTCCCAGTGGGACCGATTGACCAGATAGGGGCGATGTCTGAAATGGGTTGCGCCAACGAAATTCTTTAACGCAATGCTATAGGTGGCTGACCGATGGGTTTTAATGACCGGGATATTAATGATCCGATCGACCTGAAAAAGGGTTTCCGACACATAAACCTTTTTAAGGAATTCTCCTTGAGGGAGATCAACGGAAACCCACCCTCCTTCATCAAAAGGAGCTAATTCCGCCTCCACTTCTTCAGCAATCAGCTTCATAAAGGTCAAATCCATATTCTTGCGTGTGGGGAGTTTAAAGAAGGCGGACATATCTCCGATCAATACACGCCGTGCTCCGGATTCATAAAGGATTTTTGCCACCGCCTTCACCACCTGTGGGTTCGTCGTCACAGGAGGCGGAGAAGCGTCGAGGATGTTGGGTTTGAAAAGGACCGATTTTCCGAGGACATCGAGCCTCTCCACCCCTCCGATCAGCTCGATGGCCGTCCTCACCATCTTCTCCACATTTCTTCCGTGGACGATGCTGACCAATCTTTTTTCTCCTTCCACAAACGGGTTGGGTCTGGGTTGAGGCGTTCTTTTTTTTGGTCGGAAGAGGAAAGGCCACCAGATGGTTCGCCAGCGGAAAGTGAAGAGCATGAGAATTATCAATCCCAGAGCGATCAGAAATGAACGCCGTGGCATTCCCTTCACAGCAACCTTCATCAGCCTTCCCTCCAAAATCAAAAAGGGGCACGAAGAGCCCCTTCTTTTTTAAAACTGAAACCTCCCATCCGCCAACCTATACCCCTACTCCCCTGAACAATCCTAACCCTAACCCTCCTAAGAACATGGGGAGCAGGATCGCTGCAAGGATGCCTAAACCCAATACAACGATAAGAGGAAGAAGAACGGCCAGAACCGCTTTGCCGGTTGAAATTCCATGTCCTTCCCTCACCCCGAAGATAATGAGGATGATCATATAGACCGACCCGATGAAGCTCCCGATAAAAGGCACGATATCGAAGAGATGGGCACAGTAGGAGTAAGAGATGGCCCGGAAGGTGGCCTGATATCCATTCTTATTCCCACCGACGATCATGAGGCAGAGGTGCGTGATGGCGCTTCCAATGAAAATGGAGGAGGTTACCATCAAGGGGATCCCGATCAGAGAGAGGGTCAGGATGAGGTTATACGGGATCAGGGCATGGATCTGGGGTGGAATGAAGGCGGAGAAAAGAAACCATTGATAGACCAGTGATACCCCAAACCCGATAATCCCCGAGATGATTCCGTAGATGAGGGGAGACCAGTATCCTTCTCCTGCCGAAACCTTTTTAAAAAATCGGGTGGGGGAAAAAAGAGCTTCCTTCGTCGTTCTCATATAGGCCCAGAAGAATCCCCCTCCGCTCTCCCATGGGGAGATCTTCTCTTCCGTTGAAATCTCGCGAACTTGGCCTTCGATGGAACGCGCCATCTCCTGATATTGCACAAACTTTGAGATGATGATGCCGCATTTGACGCAATCATCGCTTTCGGGCTGTTCAAACCCGCATTGGGGGCAGGTCACCATGGGACCGGTATAAGGCTTCACTTCTGGTTTGGGCCTGGGTGGAGGTTCAGGTTCCCTAAAAACTTCTGCAAACTCTGGGGGGGGTTCCTCTTCGATCCGCACCCTTCCACCCATCTCTTCAAAAACCTTTACATACCTCTCCATTTCTTCCTTCGATATCCCCTTCTTCACCACAATGGGGACTCTCTGGAGTAGGCTCTCTGCCTTCTCCGGAGTAAGGTTGAATCTCTTTTGAAGCCCCTGGATTAAACGAGTCTCCTCTTCGGGCCCGGCCACCGTCAGCCCTAAGAAGATCACCTTGTAAAGACCCATCTGTTGCACCTCCCCATTCAGGACCATACAGATTTTATGATAGTTACCACATTCGACTTCAAACTACAAGAATTATTTGTTGAGATGGATGGTCACGGAAATCCGGAAAGGAGAATGCTGAAAATGTTCCGTTCCATAATACAACCTAAAAGTTGCAGCACCAATTCCTCCTCGGGTTGAAAATCATCGTTAAAAATTGCAAAACAATCCTAAATCTGGGATAATCTCCACGGTCAATCTTATACTTTCCACCTTTAACAAAAGAGGAGAATACAATGAAAACGAGAATGACTGAGATTTTAGGAATCAAGCATCCCATCATGCTCGCAGGAATGGCCTTCATCAGTTTACCAAAACTTGTAGCCGCCGTTTCGAATGCCGGGGGGATTGGCATGTTGAACTCTGTTGCCTATACTCCCAACCAAATGAAAGATGTCATCAAACAGGTGAAATCCCTCACGGATAAGCCCTTCGGGGTCAATGCCACCCTGATCATGCCCAATGC
>JASEHH010000071.1 GCA_030017685.1 Thermodesulfobacteriota bacterium
TTATATCAAAACTCCCCCTCATAAGTCAATAATTAAGTTAGCGCTTATGCCCCCTCGACGGGGGAGGGTGAGCCTGCCTGCCCCGCCCTCGGTCGGGACCGGGGCCGGTAGGCAGGGGTGGGGGTGTTATTAAGGGGTTTACCTAAAAAAGTTCTTTAGAAATTTCATCCCTCTTTTCGTGTAGGTTTCGATCTTTATCTCGGTTTCGGTCATAATCTCAGCTTTTGAAAATAGTGGGGTGGAGTGAAGGCCTTTAAATTCTTCTTCGTAAGTCTCCATCCACTCCTGGATCATGTCCTCAGTTACTTCGAGATGGAACTGGAGGCCGTAAGCGTTTTCTCCATATCGGAAAGCTTGGTGAGGGATAGGACTGGAGGTGGCTATCAATTTTCCGGCTTTTGGAATCTCAAAGGTATCCTCGTGCCATTGAAATACGGGGAATGTTTTTGGAAGAGTGGAAAAGAGAGGATCCTGAGAACCTATCTTTGTCAACGAGACATCATACCATCCAGTCTCTTTCACAGGCGCTTTGAATACCTTTGCACCAAGGGCTTTTGCTATTAATTGAGCTCCGAGACATATTCCTAAGATTGTTTTTCCCCTCTGAATCGCCTCCTTAATAAAAAGGTCCTCCTCTCTGAGAAAGGGATAGCGGTCTTCCTCATAAACATTCATCGGTCCTCCCAAAATGACGATATGGGTGAAATCGTCGAGTTTTGGGAGATGAATATTGGAATTAAGATTGAGAATCTGATAGAGAATATTTTCCTGCTTCAAGCAATTCTCAATCAACCCCGGCCCCTCGATCTCCACATGCTTGATGATCAAAACATTCAAATTTTTATCCTCACTGCTAATCTATAACTCACCCCTCTTTTATAAAGAGGGGTAAAGGGAGATTAATGATAAATGTTGTAATCCCCCTCGTTCCCCCTGAAGGTGTGAGAAAATCGCCCTAAAGTCGGGAGGTCGGGCAGGGGTATCGGAGAAGCTTTTCAGCGACACCTTTTCCAGGGTTGATAGCGAGGTCCAAAAACCTTGCAATGTCGCTTACCTAACGTGGCCTATGACCCTTACCTCCAAATGATCGCTTGGTAAAGCTTTGGAGATATCCCTGGCTGAGCTCCTACTCAACTAATTTTTTCACACCTTCCCTTTAGAAAAGGGGGAGGGTTAGCTCACAAAGAGCCTACAAATAGCAATCCCTATGCCAATTGATTAGTGAATAGAATTCATTTGTTTTTTGCCAAAATTATTAGATGGTTGGGGGGAGATTTCAGCTGGAATGATCATTCCACTGGTAATCATTTGAAAGGAGTTTTTTGTCGGATTTTAGTCAGCCTGTTAGGAAACTATCAACCGGTATATTGGAATACTGGAATAATGGAAGGTTGGAATAATGGGAAGACGATTTTCTATTTTTACCCAATATTCCAGTGTTCCACTATTCCATTATTCCAACTTTCGTGTTTAAATGGCATCCTTTCCGCGCTCACCCGTCCGGATTCGGATCACCTCTTCCACCGGTGAGAGAAAGATCTTCCCATCTCCGATCTTCCCGGTTTTTGCAGCTTTTTGGATGGTCTCGATCACAGGGGCAACCAGTTCGTCAGTAACGATCAGTTCAATCTTGGACTTTGGAATGAAATCAACCTTGTATTCCGTCCCCCGGTAGAATTCGGCATGTCCCTTTTGCCTTCCGAATCCTCTGACTTCGTTGACGGTCATCCCCTGGACGCCAATTTTTGTAAGGGCTTCTTTTACTTCATCCAACT
Source organism: Thermodesulfobacteriota bacterium (assembly GCA_030017685.1). GTDB lineage: Bacteria > Desulfobacterota > BSN033 > BSN033 > UBA1163 > RBG-16-49-23. Next base: position 1,776 of record JASEHH010000071.1, read on the forward strand.
TAAATGGTTTGACAATGGCTTCGATTTTTTTCATCTCGTCCTCCCTTTTTCGTGTTCGAGCCTAGGCTTTGGATGAAAAGTCCGGATAGGCTTCCATCCCATGTTCGCCTATATCAAGGCCTCCCATCTCTTCTTCCTCGGAAACCCGAAGACCCATGCAAATCTTAATTATTTTCCAGAGAATGAGGTTGGACACAACGCTAAATGCAGCAACGGAAAGAATTCCGACAATCTGGATGAAGAGCTGTTTCGGTCCCCCTCCGTAGAGGATCCCTACCTCGCGGTGGAAGATGCCCACGGCAAAGGTCCCCCACATTCCGTTCATGAGGTGGACAGAGATCGCACCCACCGGATCATCCACTTTTATCCGGTCGAAAAAGAGGACACTGTACACAACCAAAATGCCTGCGATCAACCCAATGATGATTGACCCAAAGACGGTTGCTCCGTCGGCACCGGCCGTAATTCCTACGAGGCCCGCCAGTATTCCGTTGATAAGCATACTGAGGTCAGGTTTTCCGATTGCCAGATAGGAGACGAAAGTGGCCGCTATGCCACCAGCCGCTGCAGCCATGTTGGTGTTTAGAATGATGAGAGAAATCGGCTGGGGGTCAGCAGCCATGGTGCTGCCTCCGTTGAATCCGAACCATCCAAGGCAGAGAACAAACATCCCGATAGTGGCCATCCCCATATTGTGACCCGGAATGGGATTCACCTTGCCGTCAGGTCCATACTTCCCTATTCGTGGACCAAGAAGAAAGGCCCCGACAAAAGCAGACCAGCCACCGATGCTGTGAACGACAGTCGATCCTGCAAAATCTTTAAAACCCAACTGCGATAACCATCCGCCGCCCCAGATCCAATGTCCCTGGATGGGGTAGATCAATGCGCCCATCAAGAAGGAGAAAACGAAAAAGGAGAAATATTTGATTCTTTCCGCAACGGCCCCTGAGACGATGGTGGCAGCCGTTCCGGCAAATACAAGCTGGAAGAAGAACTTGGCATAGAGGGGAACCCCTGTCCAGTTGAGAGAAGAAAAGATTCCCTTATAAGCTTCTCCCGTGGCGGGACTGTTATCGGACCCAATAAGGAACAGACCTTTCAAGCCAATAAAAAGATTTCCCTCACCAAACATGAAAGCGAATCCAATGGCCCAGAAAGCCAGGCTCGTTACGCAGAAGACGATGACATTCTTTGACAGAATATTCACTGTGTTTTTCGCCCGACAGAGGCCAGATTCCACCGTGGCGAACCCTAAATTCATGAAAAAGACCAACGCGGCCGTGATCAGGACCCAGACCGTGTCCGCCATCACCTTAAAGTCGGGTCCTGTTTTTTCCTGTGCGAGGCAAAGAGTTGGGAAAAGCAGAATGGCCAATAGGACTATTGCGCCAATAGAAGCCATTGTCAAAATTCTTAGTTTTTTCATATCATCCTCCCTGATTCATTCCAATCGATATCCTTGATTCTCACGACCACGCCGTAAGCCCCACTTTTGTGAATTAAGAAAATCGTATCAATTTAGCGGTTTGAAAATTGTTTGGTGATTTAGCCCAATAAGCTTGTCATTCCTGCCCCGATTTTCATCGGGATAAACTCCAGCAGGAATCCAGAGGTTTCGTATGGTTCCCTGCTTTCGCAGGGACAAGCCTGGATTCCCGTTTTCACGGGAATGACATAAGTGGGGACTTTTTCAAAGAGCTAAAGAGTCACAGAAAATCAAATTGTTCTCCATCCGATTAAAAATCCATTCCCGTTCCTGTAATTGTTTATATAAACCCTCTCGTAACCTCAAAAGTTTCCCTGAAAGGATGGAATTCAATCTTGGCTTTGGATTTCTCTCGACCCTTGACATCTTCTTCCTCCTTCGCATTGAATCTTGAAAAGGGGTTTTTGGTATCAGTATCTGTCTCTGGTATTATCAAGAACGATGCCAACATGGATTTTTGTCAGGCGATGAACACCCAATTTATTAAAATCAAAACAGTTTCTATCGACGAGAGGTTGAAGGGAAGGGGGCCGAAATAGGAATTGAGATAAACCTAAAAACAATAATTTTGTTGGAACAGAGAATGAAACCGACAAAATTGCAGGATCTGAAACGGACACTGAGGGACCTCGGGCCTTGAATATGAGGATTTCACTCCTGCTATCCTGTGTTCCCTGATCTGACGGGCTCTTTTCCAGAAAGTGGATAATTAAAAAAGAAAGTAGCGTTGAGTTAAAGGTAATCCTTTTGCCGGTCCACATGCGAGCAGCTCTCCGTTGGCTCTTACTTCATATGTCTTATAATCCACCTCTATCTTCGGGACCCAGGTATTGTAAATCATATCTTTTTTACTAATTTGCCGGCAGTTCCTTACAGGCAAGATCTTTTTCTCCAGTCGGAGTTCCTTCGGCATATCGTTTTCGTATGCGTATTGGGAGACAAAAGTAATGCTGCCTGAATAAATGGCCTTACCAAAACCGCCAAACATATACTTGCCCATGATGGGTTGAACCGTAGGAATGGAGCCATTTGCTTCTCCCATTGCAGCGTAAGCAATAAAGCCACCCTTGATCACCGTCTCCGGCTTAACTCCAAAGAAAGCAGGTTTCCAAAGAACGATATCTGCAAATTTTCCTTTCTCCAGAGAGCCAAGATATGAAGAGATTCCGTGAGCAATTGCAGGATTTATCGTGTATTTGCTGATATAGCGTTTGACCCGGAGGTTATCATTACCCGGTGAATCCTCTTTCAGCATCCCCTGCTGCTTCTTCATCTTGTCAGCTAATTGCCATGTTCGAATGATCACCTCTGCTGTTCTACCCATTGCCTGCGCATCGGAATTAATGATCGAAATGGCGCCCAAATCATGCAAAATATCCTCTGCTGCGATGGTATTGGCTCTGATGCGCGAGCTGGCGAAAGCCACATCCTCCTTAATCTTTGGGTCAAGGTGATGGCAGACCATCAGCATATAGAGATGTTCATCCACTGTATTGTGCGTATAGGGCAATGTTGGAGTGGTTGAAGACGCCACAATATTGGGTTCCCCGGCAAGCTTAACCACATCCGGGGCATGGCCCCCACCGGCTCCCTCGACATGGTAGGCGTGAATGCTGCGACCGTTGATGGCGGATATCGTATCTTCCACAAAACCCGCCTCGTTAGGCGTGTCAGTGTGGAGGCAAACCTGTATATCGTATTCATCAACAATATCCAGACAGGAATGAATGGCCCGAGGGGTTGAACCCCAATCTTCGTGTAATTTTAAACCGATGATTCCGGCCTCTATTTGTTCTTTTAAAGGGCCAGGTGCAGATGAATTCCCTTTTCCGCAAAAACCAAAGTTCATTGGGAAGGCCTCCGCAGACTGCAACATCCTTTGAATATTCCATTTGCCGGGAGTTGCTGTGGTGGCATAGCTTCCGGTGGCCGGACCGGTGCCACCTCCAATCATTGTCGTCACTCCCGAGGATAATGATTCTTCGATAATCTGGGGAGAAATGAAATGAACATGTGAGTCTATGCCGCCGGCTGTGGCGATGAGTCCTTCTCCCGAAATGACCTCAGTTGATGCTCCCACGACCATCTCTTGACCCACCCCATCCATGACATCGGGGTTACCGGCCTTGCCTATCCCTGCAATTTTCCCATCTTTCACACCGATGTCCGCCTTGACAATTCCCCAATAGTCGATGATCAGCGCATTGGTGATGAGAAGATCGAGAACTCCCTCTTGAGAGCGGGCTCGGGAACTTTGTCCCATGCCATCTCTGATCACCTTGCCAGCTCCAAATTTGCACTCTTCTCCATAAATGTTAAAATCTTTTTCCACCTCGATGATCAAGTCGGTATCGGCCAATCTCACCTTATCCTTGATCGTTGGACCGTACATCTCTGCATAATTTTTCCGCTTTATCTCGTAAGACATCTCATACCTCCCCATACTCTCCAGCCTTTGCTCTGGAGAGAGCCTTTTTGAACCCTCTCTCTGTCGCAGTACTGCCCTCGGTCAACCCATTCAAGCCGTAGACATTTCTTCTTCCCCCAAGAGAAACCAATTGGATCTTTTTTTCTTCTCCTGGTTCAAAGCGAACGGCTGTGCCCGAAGGGATATCGAGCCTTTTGCCATAGGCCTTCTTTCGGTCAAAGGACAAGGCCCGGTTGACTTCAAAAAAGTGAAAGTGGGAACCCACCTGGATGGGTCGGCTGTCCATATTTTTCACAGTCAGCTCAACGACCTCCCGGCCCTCGTTCAGCATGATCCCTTCTCCATTCAATAGATATTCCCCAGGCTTCATCTTCGTTCTCCTCACTTTATGGGATTAAATACAGTCACCATTTTTGTCCCGTCTGAAAAAGTGGCCTCTACCTGGACACAATCCACCATTTCTGATACGCCCTCCATGACATCTTCCTTTTTTAGAATTTTCGTTGCTTCATCTTGTAATTCTGCTATATTTTTCCCCTCTCGGGCGCCTTCGATGATTTCAGCGCTGATCATGGCCAAGGCCTCGGGATAATTCAATTTCAAACCCTTCTTCTTTCTCTCGTGAGCCAATCGGCTTGCCAAATAGATGAGTAATTTTTCCTTCTCTCTCTGCGTCAGATGCATTTATCTCACCTCTCTCATAAAGCTCTTTCGCCACGTTCTCCGGTGCGGATGGTGATGGCGTCTTCCACATTGATCACAAAAATCTTCCCGTCTCCGATATTCCCCGTATGTCCCTCTTCTAAAATGATGTCCAATATTCTCTGAAGATCGTTATCCTTGCAGGTCACCAGCAAGAGTTCCTTAGGCAATTTATCGTATCTCATCTCACCAATGACGATACCCTTCTGTTTGCCGCGGCCCCGGACACTTATCTCCGTCAGGGAAGGGAATCCCTCCTTTTTTAGACGTTCTTCCACATCTTTCAATCGCTCCGGCCTCACAATGGCTTGAATCATCTTCATCTGCTTCCCCTTTGCTCTGAATATTTCGTCTCTCGTAGCCCATCCCCCTGGAGACTGTGTCGCAAGTCCGTTCATGGTTCGACAGGCTCACCACGAACGGACCACGGCATATTAAAAATCAATTACTTAGCCGTTCACCCTGAGCATGTCGAAGGGCGAACGGCTAATTGCGACACAGTCTCCTGAGAGACGGGATGGATGAGAGGACCAGAAATCATACGGTTAAATGGTTCACAATAACTTCCTTACTCAGGTCATTGGTTATTCCTTCAGAGACGATCGAACCTTTCTCCATGATGTAATAGTAATCTGCGAGACGCAGGGCAAATTCGAGATACTGTTCCACCAAGAGGATAGATATCGTTCCCTGTTCCTTGATGAAGCGAATCGTATTTTCAATTTGCATAACGATGGAGGGTTGAATTCCTTCGGTCGGCTCATCGAGAAGCAGTAATTTTGGTTCTGAGACCAGGACCCGAGCGAAGGCCAATTGCTGTTGTTCACCGCCGCTCAAGTCGCCTCCTTTCCTCAAAAGCATGCTCTTTAATGCGGGAAATAGATCAAAGATGCCATCTGGAATAGCCATTCCTCTTCCTGCTTTATGAGCCTCCAAGCCGAGGAGGAGATTCTCCTCCACAGTTAAATAAGGGAAAATATCCCGCCCTTGAGGCACATATCCAATTCCCCCTCTGGCCCGTTTCTCCGGTGACCAGTGGGTAATCTCCTGACCATCGAAAAAAATCTCACCAGCGAGCGGACGGAGAAGCCCCATGATGGTTTTTAACAAAGTGGTTTTTCCAACCCCATTGCGGCCCATGAGAGCCATGACCTTTCCGGCGGGGATGGTGAGGTTGATATTCCGTAGAATGGTGGTTTCACCATACGAGCAGTTCAGTTGCCCAATGTTTAGCATTCACGTCTCCCATTCTCTCCCCTCCCCCAATAGACTTCTATCACCGTCGGGTCGTTTTGAACCCGCTCCATCGATCCTTCACACAAAACGGTACCCTCGTGGAGGACCGTCACTTTTTTTGCGATCTGCCGAACGAATTCCATATCGTGTTCGACAATCAGAACAGATCTATCTTTGGCGATCGCTTGGAGAAGTTCACCTGTCTTCTCCCTTTCTCTTCCAGTCATTCCGGCGACTGGTTCATCGACTAATAACAGTGATGGTTGCTGAACAATGCTCATACCAAGCTCCAGCCATTGCTTCTCACCATGTGAGAGAGATCCCGCCCTCTCGTAGGCTTTATCAGCTAAGCCGATCATGTTTAGAACAGAAAATATCCTGTCGCGATTTTCCCCGGTCAACGAGGAAGAGAAGGTGGACCAAAATCCTTCGGTCCGTCTTAAGGAAAGCTCAGTGTTCTCAAATAGAGTGAGGTTGATAAAGACCGAAGGGGTTTGAAATTTTCGGCTGATGCCCAACCGGGCAATTTTATGTTCGGTCAACCTGTTAATATCTTTACCTTCGCCGTAAATCACCCGCCCACTTTCCGGTTTCACCCATCCACAAATGACATCGAGAAGGGTCGTCTTCCCTGCCCCATTTGGACCGATCAAAACGCGAAGCTCACCATAGTCTACGAAAAAATTCACGCCATGGAGAGCTTTAAAGCCATTAAAGTCTACCGTGACGTCTTCCAAATAAATGATCGTTACAGCCATGGACCTCCTCCTCTCAATGGCACTTATGGGGTAGGCCATTCGGAGAAGACGATTTGGCGAATCTCTTTTCCCGCCATCGCAAAATGATGGTTGCCCACTCAAAACGTCCCTTTTGCAAAAATCCCATTATCCCCTGAGGGAAGAGAAGAACGAAACTGATGAAAAGCACTCCTAAGAAATATAGCCAGAGTTCAGGGAAGTTTTCGCTGAAGTAGCTTTTGGCTGCATTCACTAAAATAGCCCCAATCACGGCACCCTTTAAAGTGGTTCTCCCCCCAACAGCGACCCAAATGGCCATCTCCACAGAAGGAAGGATACCCATCATTGACGGAGAGATAATGCCCACCTGAGGGACAAAGAGGGCTCCTGCCAAACCGGCCAATCCCGCAGAGATGGCGAAGACAAGGACTTTAAACAGCGTCGGATTGTAACCTAAAAAGCGGAGCCGATTTTCCCCATCTCGAATGGCCACCAGCACTTTGCCAAGCTGAGTGTGAGTGAGCCAGTGGCATAATAAGTAAGCCATCCCGAGCATCAAGACCGTTATCACATAAAGACCGCGCATTGTTGCAGGTTCTGCTAAGGAAAACCCAAAAATATGCTGAAGATTTGTTATCCCATTGGTCCCTCCCGTATACGGTTGTTGGCCAATGAAAAGGGTAACGAAGATAAGTGCTAAGGCTTGGGTCAGGATGGAAAAATAGACCCCTTTAATCCTTGCACGGAATGTTGGAAAGCCGATCAAAAGAGCAAAGAGAATTGGGATGAGGATGGTCATCGGCAAGACGAACCAGGAATGGTGAAAAGGCTTCCAGAACCAGGGAAGTTCTGCGAGCCCACTCCAGCCCATAAAGTCCGGCAACTCTTCTGCCTGAAGTTTAAGATACGCTCCCATACAATACCCGCCCAAGCCAAAAAAGAGACCGTGGCCCAGACTTAAAATCCCGGCGTACCCCCAGATGAGGTCAATGCCCAAGGCGACAATGGCGAAGGTTAAGAACTTCCCAAACAAGTTCAGGCGAAAATCTGAGAGAAAAAAGGGTGCCAAAGCCAGAAGAAGCATGACCAACGCAAACCATTTAAGCTTGAAGATAGCGGACTTATCAGTCTTTGTATCCATTAGTGAAACTTTCTCAATCCAGCGCACGGGTCTTTAAGGAGAATAATCCCTGCGGTTTTCCCTGAAGGAATAAAATCACCAAAATGAAGAGGATCACCTTTCCCATACTCGATGTACTGATCAATTCAAAGACCGGATTGAGGACACCCATGACCAGAGCTCCGGCAATTGTGCCAGCGAGCCTTCCCGTTCCACCCAACACCACGACCATAAACGCATCAATAATGTAATTTTGTCCGGTGGAAGGGCCGATCGATCCTAAGAGACTGACAGCACTACCTGCGACCCCTGCCAGGCCCGAGCCCAATGCAAAGGTGTAAGTGTCTACCTTGCGGGTTCGGATTCCCAAACAGGCGCTCATATCCCGGTTCTGCATGACAGCCCGCATACGGCGTCCTTGCGCCGTTCGGTAAAGATAGAAATATATTCCCATCACACATATGGTGGTGAGAGCAAGAATGAATAGACGGTTATAAGGAAGTTGAAGTCCCGGCATGACCTCCACTCCTCCTGCAAGCCACTTTGGACTGGCAACATCTACATTATTGGCGCCAAAGATATTCCTGGCCATCTGCTGAAATATCAGACTACATCCCCAGGTTGCCAGTATGCCTTCGTAGGGGCGTCCGTAAAGAAAGCGGATCAGGACTTTTTCAAGCAAGAATCCCAAGAAGGCCGCCACAAAAAATGATAAGGGAATGGAGATTAAGAAAGAGACCCCAGAGGCCCCATGACCGTATAATTTGCTAAAGAGAGTTTGGAGAACATAGACGACATAAGCTCCCACCATCAGAAATTCACCATGAGCAAAGTTGATTACTCCCATGATGCCGAAAGTAATGCTGAGCCCCAGACCAACAAGTAGCAAAACAGAACTCAAGCTGAGGCCGTTAAAAACTTGGGAGAGGAGGGTTTCTATTCCCATTTTTTGCTGCCTTCACCAAAAAGTATCTTTCCCCCCGCACAAACGCGGGAGGAAAGATAAATGAGTGCCGCGACTTATTTCTTGCGGTCTACAATTTTACCCGGTTCAAGCACTATTTTGTTGGAGACCAGCGAAGGAAACGGATCAGGAGCAACGGGCTTCCCGGAACTCCAGATGATGTCGAACTGGCCGTCCGATTTTACCTTGCCGACCTGAACAATCTTATGGACATGGTTGTTCGTCGGATCCACCGTCACCTCTCCTTCGGGGGCTTTAAACTTCAGTCCCCTCACCGCTGCACGAACCTTCAATGGATCGGGTGTTCCAGCCTTCTCCACTGCTTTAGCCCAGAGATAGACACCGAAATAGTTGGCTTCAATCGGGTCATCTGTCACACGGTCCTTTCCATAGCGAGCTCTATAGGCCGTCACAAATTTTTTGTTATCCGGAGTATCCATGCTCATAAAATAGTTCCACACAGCGAAATGCCCTAACAGGTTCTCGGCACCGATCCCGCGAATTTCGTCTTCAGCGATACTCACGGACATCGTTGGGATGTCCTTCGCAGTAATGCCGGCAGCGCGGAGCTGCTTAAAAAAGGCCACATTACTATCGCCGTTCAATGAATTAAAAACGACATCGGGCTTGGCTGCCTTGATCTTGCTGATCACCGTACTGTACTCAGTGTGTCCGAGTGGCGTATATTCCTCGCCCACCAACGTGCCTCCCTCAGCTTTAAGTTGGGCTTTGACGATTAAATTGCAGGTTTTAGGAAAGACGTAGTCCGAACCGAGCAAATAAAACTTCTTTTGACCATTCTTCAAAAGCCATGTAACACCTGGCATAATCTGCTGGTTCGCCGTCGCTCCGGTATAAATAATATTTTTTGAAGCTTCCAGCCCTTCATACTGAACTGGGTAAAACAAGAGGTGGTCATATTTTTCGAAAACCGGCAGCACTGCCTTCCGACTGGCAGAAGTCCAGCAGCCAAATACGACGGCGACCTTATCCTTCATAATCAATTTCTTTGCTTTCTCAGCAAAGGTAGGCCAGTCAGAGGCTCCATCTTCTATAATCGGCACGATTTTTCTGCCGAGTACGCCACCCTGGGCATTAATCTCTTCGATTGCTAACAACTCTCCGTCTTTGACTGCCACTTCACTGATGGACATGGTGCCGCTCAGAGAGTGGAGGATTCCCACCTTGATAGGTTCCTTTTCAACTGCCTGAGCATATTTAAGGAAAACAGTACCGCCAGATACAAAAACCAGAGCGATCAAGATGGGCAAGATAAATTTTTGGGGAATCCTTAAAAATCTTCGTCCACGTAAATTTCTGCTTTTCATGCTAAACATTTTCTTCCTCCTTTGATTTCATCTTTGAATAGCCGGCTTTATTCCAATCATTTCAAGAATAATGCCAATGAAAATCTTTCCATTCTGATGGAGGCCTAAGGATTCGAGATCAAATCCCTTTCCGTTGATTCAATGACAATGAAGAAGGGTGTCGAAGGAATGGAAGAAAAAAATAAAAGCGACAGGTTTGTTGGAAAAGAGAAGGAAACCCACAAAGTTGTGGGATCAGGTGCAGTAGACCTTGGGATTAATTCGAAACTTCTTAACGCTGTAAGAGATTACCCTCTCTGTGCTCTTAAGAAGTCTGGCAGCCTTGGCCATATTACCTCGGGAGTTTTTGAGGGCGTCGATGATCAGTTCCCTTTCGAAGTTTTTCATTGAATCTTCGAATGTGAGTGAAGGAATGGTACCGGAGCGCTCTCCAGTTTGAAGGGTAGGGGGGAGATGGTAGCTGTGGATCACGCGATCCGTACAGAAAAGGACAGATCTCTCTATACAATTCTCGAGCTCTCTTACATTACCCGGCCAATGGTATTGTATGAGCATGTCAATGGCTGGAGTTGAAATCCTTCGGACGTTCTTTTTATGTTTTTGGTTATATTTTTCAACGAAATAATCTGCGAGGAGGAGGATGTCTGCCTTCCTCTCCCGTAGAGCGGGCATGAAGATGGGGAATACGTTCAGACGGTAATACAAGTCTTCCCTGAAAGTTCCCTCCTCAATTGATCTTTCCAGATCTTTACTGGTTGCAGCAATGATGCGCACATCAACTCGAAGCGTTCGGTTTCCTCCAATTCTTTCGAATTCCTTTTCTTGGAGAGCTCTGAGAAGCTTCGCCTGGGCAGTTAAGTTTAAGGTCCCAATTTCATCAAGAAAAAGGGTGCCGCCATCGGCCCTTTCAAATCTCCCCATCCTTTGCTCAATCGCTCCTGTAAAGGCTCCTTTTTCATGACCGAACAGTTCGCTCTCGATGAGCGTGTCGGGAAGGGCTGCGCAGTTCAGTTTCAAGAAAGGCCTCGAGGCCCGGGAGCTATTGAAATGGATGGCATTTGCGACCAGTTCTTTCCCCGTGCCACTTTCACCCCGAATGAGAACCGTTACATCCGTGTCCGCAACCCTCTCAATCATTTGAAAGACTTCAGCCATCTTATGGCTTGTCCCCACAATATTGTAGAGACTGTATCTCTCTTTTAATTTTTCCTTGAGAGTGATGTTTTCAAAAAGAAGCTGGTTCTTCTCATCCTGGACCATCTGCTGGATCTTGAGACCTTGAGCAATCATGGAGGCTATGATCGAGAGAAGACGAACATCTTCTTCAAAAGCGATCTCTTCCGTGAAAAGGCGATCCACGCTTAATGCACCCGGAACGTTGGGACCATTCTTGATGGGCACGCAGATAAAAGAAGTATCACTCTTCGTCAGATTTTCTCTCGATTGGGTCCGATTAAGAAAAAGCGGTTCTTTTCCGATTTGAGGGACGACCATAGGCTCGCCTGTTTCTACGACTTTTCCAGTGATCCCTTCACCGACTAAATATTTTCCTCTCCCTATTTCCTCTTCGGTCATCCCATGGGCGGCTCGGATTTCCAATTCTTGGGTGATGGGGTTCAACAGAGTAATCGTCCCCCGATTCATCCCCAGGCGAGAATGAAAAGTATTGAGTATATTTGAAAAAACTTCCTGGCAATCAAAGCTTGAGCCAATGAGCTGGCTGATCTCATAGAGGACAGTAAGTTCCTTGAGTTTTCTTTCAAGAGAGATGACGAGCTTATCCGGAGGAGGCCCTTGGGTTTTCTTGGACACCGCACGAATAGGGATGATAGGGACAACGCCGCTCAATGGATACTAACCTCCAGCTCAAAGACGAGATTAAATCTTATGAGCAATCCCTGTGCCAGCGAATTTACCAAAAAATTCAATTTAGTTTTTATTGAAACAATTCAGTGGTTTGAGGATATTCACTTGAGAAGATTGTCGATTGAAACCGAGTTAAACGAAATACGCTTCTTGTTGAATTTTAGGCATCCTGTTGAAAAACAGACAAATGAACCTTGGAGTTCAAGCCCTTGACAGACGGGTGAATATAACCTACTATCGAGCTGGATAATATAAAAGATAAAAAAGGAGGAATGAAATGAAGAGGTATGGTTTATTATTTATTTTATTAACAGTGATCTTCTCCCTTGTCTTCATATCCTCATCCGAAGCCCAGCAGTTCATCTCTTTCGGGACAGGGACAGAAGGGGGTCTCTACTATATCTGGGGTGGAGGTTGGGCCAGGGTGATGAACAAAGCCCTTCAAGGCATTGAAGTGACAGCAGAGTCCACGGGCGGTTCCACAGCCAATTGTCAACTCATAGAAAGAGGAAAACTTCAACTCGGTTTTTCACTCGCCCAGGTGACCTATGATATGTATACCGACAAGAAGATGAGAAACATTCGAGCACTCTTTCCTGCCTATCCGGGTTTTTACTATCTCTATGCCCTGAAAAAGAGCGGTCTCAAAACCATCTACGATATCAATGGAAAGGACATCGGCTATGTCAAAGGGCTTCATGATACCACCATTAAAGTCTTTGAAACCCTGGGGATCAAACCGGCAAAGTCTCACATCTTGACCCATGCCGCCACGGTTGAGGGGCTTCAGGACGGGACCATTCACTGCTCGGCTGTTTTTGGACCTGAAAAATGGCCGGGGTTGACCAGCCTTGAAGCCACCCATGAGATTCAATTTCTTACGATGACAGAGAAGGATATCCACGCTATTCTCAAGGCCTTTGTTGCCTATCGGAAGGGAGTTGTTCCCAAGGGATCTTACAAGGCAACGGCGGATAAACCTTATGAGACCGTGGTCGATTGGAACCTGATTCTGGCCAGTAAAAGTCTTTCAGAGGATATTGCTTATAAATTGGTGAAGGCCACTTATGAGAACAACCCAGCCCTGATAGCCGTTCATCCCATCTCAAGCACCACCAAGGTTGAGAATGCAATGAACACACCCATTCCTCTCCATGCGGGGACGATCAAATATTTGCGGGAGATGAAGATTCCAATACCTGAACATCTGGTCTCTAAAGAATAGGAATGGATCGAAAGGACCCGAAATTATCAGAGGGGTTGAGCCCTCTTGAGGCTGAGAGCGGAAAGGAGACAAAGGGATTCCACGCCTGGTTCATTCTGATGGTGGCAGGGGCGATGGCCCTCTATCACCTCTATGCCCTGAGCGGCATCACGATCGTCACATCGGTCAAGCTCTACGCCATTCACCTTGGGTTCAGTCTCCTGCTAATCTTTCTCATCTATCCCTTTCATTCAAAGTCGAGAGCGATCAAGACCAGGTTCCCTGTTTACGACCTGATCCTGGGGATTATGGGGGCGCTCACCAGTGTCTACATCATCGTCTTCTACCAGGATTTCATCTTCAGGATCGATAATGCCCCGACCGTCCCTGATCTAATCGTCGGAGCCATCACCATCCTGCTCGTCCTCGAGATCTCACGCCGCACGATCGGGTTCTCTATGCCTGTTGTAGCCGTTGTCTTCCTCGCCTATGCCTTCCTTGGTTACATGATGCCTCCGATGCTCCGGCACAGGGGATATGATCTCGAAAGGGTGATCAGCCATCTCTTCAGCGAGCAGGGGATCTTCAATATCCCGATTGGCATCTCCGTTCGTTATGTCTTCCTCTTTATCCTTTTCGGTTCTTTCCTTGAAGCGAGCGGAGGCGGGAAGTTTTTGATTGACCTGGCGACCGCGATGTTCGGCGGGACAAGGGGAGGCCCGGCCAAAGCGGAGACCGTCTCCAGCGCCTTCTTCGGAACCATATCAGGAAGCGCAGTAGCCAATGTGATCGGGACCGGGACCTTCACCATTCCCATGATGAAGAGCATCGGATATAAGAGCCATTTTGCTGCGGCTGTGGAGTGTGCCTCTTCAACCGGAGGGCAGATCATGCCACCGGTCATGGGGGCCGGGGCCTTCATCCTGGCAGAGCTGGTGGGCATCTCCTATCTCGATGTCTGCAAGGCGGCTGCCATTCCAGCCGTCCTCTACTTTCTCTCCATCTATATCATGATCGATTTCGAAGCCGCAAAGACAGGGCTGAGAGGTCTTTCCTGGTCTGAGCTTCCGCGACTCGGCCCTCTGTTGAAGAAGGACTTTCTCTTCGCCATCCCCATTTTTGCCCTCATCTTCCTGTTGGTTGGACTGAAGACGACCGCGACCATGGCTGGTTTCTGGGCAACGGTTGTCACCTTTATCATCACCTTCTGCAGGAAAGAGACACGAATGAATTGGAAGAAGATCTGGGATACCCTGGCCGATGGTGCGATTAAGGCGACACAGGTTGCGGCTGTCTGCGCCTGTGCTGGGATTATCATCGGCATCGTCGCCCTTACAGGGGTGGGTCTCAAGGTCAGTGCGATCATGATTGATCTCGGAGGTGTGAGCGTCCTTCTTTCCCTTTTCATCGCCATGTGCATCAGTCTGATTCTGGGTATGGGGCTTCCAACCACAGCAGCCTACATTATCTGCGCTGCCATCGTTGCTCCTTCACTCATTAAATTGGGCCTTACTCCTCTGGGAGCTCATCTTTTCATTTTCTATTTCAGTTGTCTCTCCGCCATCACACCTCCTGTGGCTGTGGCGGCCTATGTGGCGGCAGGGATTGCAAGGGCCAATCCTGTTCAAGTGGGGTTCACAGCGGTTCGACTCGGCATTGCAGCCTTTATCGTCCCTTACATGTTCGTTTATGGCCCTGCGCTCTTGCTGAAGGGTGATACCTATTCCATTCTCTGGGCAATCGTCACGGCCACCATTGGCATTACTGCCCTTGCCTCATCTATGGAGAGATGGTTTATGGGGCAGTCCGCTTCTTGGTTTCAGGCCGGACTTCTTCTGGCTTCAGCCCTCCTTCTCATCAAGCCCGGGATCATTACGGATATGATCGGGCTTGGATTGCTTGGCATGGCCTTTATGCTTTGGGCTTGGAATAAGAAGAGACGAAGGAAAGAAGCATCTCCAATTTCGTGATGACAGAATGGACTCCAGAGGGGCAGGCGGACCA
>JASEHH010000200.1 GCA_030017685.1 Thermodesulfobacteriota bacterium
AGCGACTCCGCCATTATACCGATAGGAAGGCCACGCCTCGCCTTCAGTCCATCTCCCCTCAATCCTCTCCGGAAGAACTGGATCTCGATGGAGAGATTATTATCACGCCAAAGGAAGCCGTTCGGGGAACCAGAAAGTTGATCGCCGTCCCTCAGGGATTGAAGAAGAGGAATATATGGGTAACGATTCCGCCGGGAGTCCGTGAAGGCACAAGGCTTCGCCTGAGGGGGCTGGGCCGGGTGGACCGTAAGGGAAACCGGGGCGATCTCTTCCTCGAAGTCCGGTTCCTGCATTAGGGCTGGCGCACAAATAACTTAGACATCCGATCCGTTCACCCCCACCTGCTCCCGCTTGCGGGATTCGGCGGGCAGGCTGAGCCTGTCGAAGGATGCCGCTATCAATTGACGTTCCCTGAAAGATCCCTGAAAGATCTATTGAAATTGTTCGCGGAACTGGTTAATTTATAGCAGTTTTCTCCCCGGAGATTGAATTCACCAGGAGAATTTTAATGCCAAATAGAAATCTGAAGCTGTGCGGTCTCAACTCCTTTTTCGATCCCCAGAGTATTGCGGTTATTGGATCATTGAAAGAAGGCTACTTTGGTGGTTATGTGGTGGTAAAGACCTTATTGAAGGCAGGATTTGCGGGAGGAATTTATCCTGTCAATCCTTCTTACAGGGAAGTCCTGGGACAAAAGGTCTATGCCTCCATCAAAGAGATACCCGAAAAAATAGATTTGGCGCTCATCATTATCGGTTGCCGGGCTGTTCCGGGAGTTTTGAGAGAATGCGGTGAGAAAGGGATCAGGGCCGTGGTTGTCGTCTCGGATGGGTTTGCAGAAAGAGATGAGGAAGGAACCGAACTGCAAAGAGAGATGGTGGAGATCGCCAGGCAGGCAGGAATTCGCATTATCGGACCGAATACCGCAGGCATTGCCAATCCGACAAAAGGCTTCATTCCCAACCCCTATGAAATCGGATACGAAAAGGTAAAGGAAGGGCCCATAGCCATATGCGCGCAGACAGGGATGATCAATCCCCAGGCCTTTCCCTACGGCGATCTTCATTACGGGGTGAGCAAGATATGTGATTTCGGGAATAAGGCAGATGTGGACGAATGCGACATGATGGAATATCTCGAAAGTGATCCGGCCACAAAAGTGATCGCCCTGTATCTCGAAAGTATTAAAGACGGCCAAAGATTTCTGAAGGTTTCAAAAAGGGTGACCTCAAAGAAACCCGTCCTCATCTTAAAATCGGGCAGAACAGAACAAGGGGCTCACATCTCTGCCTCTCACACCGGCTCCCTTGCCCTAAATGATCGGATCTTTGATGCGGCTTGCAAACAGTCCGGAATCATCCGGCTGGAAAGCTTCCGGGAGTTATTTGAATTGCCAAAAATCTTTGCCTATCAACCCCTGCCAAAGGGGAATCGACTGGGGATCATCACCTTCACCGGTGCGGTGGGGGTTCTGGCCATTGACGAAGGAGCGAAATACGGTCTCTCTGTTCCCTTATTATCTCCTCGAACGAGAAAAATATTGGATGCCATCTTTCCGGGTCTGGGAAAGAGAATCGTCGATATCGGGCCACCGATGGCCGTGGTCAATGATTATATGTCCATCTATTATGAAATTCTGAAGACCGTGACCGTTGATCCTTGCATCGACTCCATCTTCAATGTCATCTGGACAGGCTCTTCCGGCGAATTCATGGAGGAATATCTAAAAATCTACAGGGGATTGCAGGGGAATCGGAAACCGATCGCCTCATGGATCTACGGGCCAAGAGTTCACTATATCAACGAAATGACCTGTCAAATGGAGGACCTGGGTTTTCCGGTATTCCCGGATATTGAGATGGCCATTAAAGCGCTGGGGACGGCGAGCCAATATGCGAAGACAAAGGGAGGAAATCGATGAAGAAGCCCGAGACGATCGTTCAACTATGGAAAGAGGGAAGACGGATACTCACTGAATATGAATCTAAAAAGTTCCTTAAACGGATGGGAATACCCGTGGTGGAAACCAGACTGGCCAAGACTCAAAAAGAAGCCGTCCTGTTGAGCCGGAAAATAGGCTTTCCTGTTGTCCTCAAAATATCTTCCCCTGAGATTACTCACAAAACCGATTCCGGTGGTGTGAGGCTATCTCTCAATAATATGAAAGAGGTAAAATCGGCTTATCACGAAATAATAGAAGGTGTTCTAAAACAATATCCGAATGCTGTCATCCAGGGTGTATCCGTGCAAAAAATGGCGAAGCCTGGGACAGAGGTGATTGTGGGCACGAGCAAAGATCCCCAATTCGGGCCGGTCATCATGTTTGGCCTGGGTGGTATTTTTGTTGAGGTTCTCAAAGATGTCTCCTTCAGGATTATCCCGCTGAGTCGGAAAGATGCCCTGGAGATGATCGAAGAGATAAGAGGATATCCGTTGCTGCAGGGCTATCGGGGCAAGGAGTCAGTTGATATTCCGGCTTTAACAGAGATTATTCTAAAAATATCCAGAGTGATGGAGGAGAACCCGAAGATCAAAGAACTCGAACTCAACCCCATTATCGCTTACAAAAAGGGAGCCCTTGCGATTGATGCCAGGATCATTCTTGAACAGGAAAAAGCTCTCACAATAATTTCCTGAACTCCCCTGAAATGGGAACACGCTTGCCTGTCTTTGAATCATAGAAGAAGATGATCTGATATCCCTGGGCGATGAGTTGACCGGTCGTTTTATTAATAAACCGGAAGTCGAATTTAGCATACCCTTTTTCCACATGATGGTCTCCTACCGTTACGCGGACCTCAATCCGGTCGTTGAGATAGGCCGGACTCATAAACCGCATATTGGTCTCTCCCACCAGGAACCAGGGAGAAGGGGCTTCGCTCATATCCAGATGATCGACCATCATCCGCTCTCTTGCCGTGCAGGCCCAATGGATGTAACTTCCGTCATAAGCAATTCCTGAAGTCGTCGTATCGATTGGCGTCACCACATGTTCATAAACATATTCAACAGCCATCTTCGCCACCTCCTTTCTTCGGTCTCTTAAACAAAAATCCCCATTCTCTTTATAAAAAATGGGGATTCACCTCATCTCAAAACCATATACCAACCCAGGGGCTAAAGGTTAAAGTTGGGAGGGCTTTAATATTAACTAATGTATTAAAACAGAAACAGAATGTCAATAAAAACTATTAAATTTTGGATGACCCCAATTCCTTCTAAATCAGACATCTAAATCAGAAGGGGTTGAAAGAGAAAGTATCTTATGGTAAGAAATTACCGAAACCCATCGAGGAAGTTAAAAGATGCCCCAAACAGATGTTTCTCCGCCAACCGATTTCATTCG
>JASEHH010000201.1 GCA_030017685.1 Thermodesulfobacteriota bacterium
AAGCTTCTTGCACCTGGTTAGGAGGTATCACGTAACTTTCGAACAACGTCTAAAAATAACCTAAGGGAGGAAGAAAAAAATGGCGACGAGAAAGATTGTGAGGATTGATGAGGAAAAGTGTAATGGATGCGGGCTTTGCATTCCCAACTGTGCTGAGGGTGCGATTCAGATCGTGGATGGAAAGGCAAAATTGGTTAGCGATAAGTTCTGTGACGGCTTAGGCGCATGTCTCGGGCATTGTCCTGAGGATGCCATTACCGTCATTGAAAGAGAGGCGGCTGACTTTGATGAAAAGGCAGTGGAAGTCCATCTTCACAAGAAACAGGAGGCTCCCCTTCGGCTTCATCCTCAACCTCAGCCTAAACCTCAACCTGAATTTACCGGGTGTCCCTCTTCGAGGGTATTGCAATTCCAGATTCCCAAGCCCATCGAGACAGGTCCTGCTACCCCGTCTGTCTCCATGCTCTCTCAATGGCCTATCCAGTTAAAGTTAGTGCCTGTCAATGCCCCCTATTTTCAGGATGCGGATCTCCTGGTGGCCGCAGACTGTGTCCCTTTTGCCTACCCTGACTTCCATCAGGATTTTCTCAGAGGAAAGGCATTGGTCGTGGGTTGTCCGAAACTCGATGATATCCAGCTCTATAAAGAGAAATTGACCGCTATTTTTAAGGCAAATTCGATTAAGAGCGTGACTGTTCCCTTTATGGAAGTCCCCTGTTGTTTCGGCTTGGTCAAGGCAACAGAGGATGCAATCGAAGCTTCCGGAAAGGACATTCCCTTCAAAAAGGTGAAAATCGGAATTCGTGGAGAGATCAAACCGGAGGAACAGGCAGGGACAACGCAACGTCCCCGTACTTTTGCTCATTCGAATTAATCAACCCGATTCTTTGAGGCTATGAAGTGTTGGGGGGATAGAAGAACGAAGAAGCAGGGAGTTGAGCAAGCAAAATCTTCGCCAACGTGCAACTCCCTTGCCCGAAAAACGAACTCAACGCGCCGGAATCGGCTCAATATGATGCACCTCCAGCTCAACCAGCTTCGGTCCCGATAGCGGATTATTTCCGAAAAGCAGAGGTAGGGCTCGCCGTTTAGTCGGTGCCTTGATCCCACCGAAGTTTCGGTATTCCTCACAAAGATGGGCAGCGTGCGCCCACCCGCCGACGACCTCTGCCGTATAATCGAGACGCCGAAGCAGGCGCTGATCATCGAAATAGAACGTCTGCTTGCGGGAGTGTGTCGGGAAATCTTCAGGAAACGTGACCTCCAGCCGGATGAGCGGTGACAAAGCCCCTGGTAGTGGGTCGAGCCTTTTGAAGACAAAACCCTTGCGCAAGAGCAAGAAAGGCGCTGTCAGATAGTTCCAGGTGGCATAGCCTCCAAAGTAGGTAAAATCCAGGTCATCCCAGGAAAAAAACCGCCGGAGTCCACGGAATGCCGCCCGGGGGTTTTCCCTCTGCGCAATTATTTTCCCTTCGCGGTCGAGAATGCGGACTTCGGTGTTCCCGATGAGTTCTGCGGTCTGCCCGGGTTTCGGGAAGTCAAAGAAAGAAAATCTCGGCTCATGAGCGGCAGCCCGCATACGAACGTGACGCAGGACAGGCCGGCGCTTCGCCGTGAACAGAAAACCACTTGCCGAAATTTCTGCCTCAAGCGCTTCGAGGCTGTTCCAATAATCCAGCCCGCCGTGGGCTTCGACACTCTCATGCACAATCTTTATCGCATCCACTGCAGCCATATGGAAAACTCCCTTCCAAGAAGCTCAGAAACAGGTCGCACCGTAAATGGGTACCGTGTTATACCGTTGCATTCTTCATAAGTGTCAGCCCTTTAAATCTCGTATATCTAGGGCTATGCTTAGAGCCTTATTGAGTTCTTCAATTTTTTTTGGAGAGAGCGACCCGATAAAGTTGGTCAGAGCCGACTTAGATAAACTGATAAGCTCGTCGCAATGGATGCTACTATCGTGCTTCAATCCCTCATCCACACCCACCAGTACTTGAGTGGAAAGACCGTCATGAGTTGAATAAATCGGGGCGCAAATGACCGTGGAAAAGCGAGAATCGATGAGGACTTGGCGGCTTACAATAACAAAGACTCTGGATTTTTTGGGATCCTTGGCTGAAGGGTTATTAACACGGTATAATTCACCACGTTTCACAGATCGACCTGATAGGCAAGGACGTCGGCTGCTTCTCGGTTTAGAGAATCCGCATGCTGATTAATAATCTCAAGGTCCCGGGCATCTT
Organism: Thermodesulfobacteriota bacterium; assembly: GCA_030017685.1. GTDB lineage: Bacteria > Desulfobacterota > BSN033 > BSN033 > UBA1163 > RBG-16-49-23. Next base: position 2,247 of record JASEHH010000201.1, read on the forward strand.
GCTGCCTCTGGATCAATTGTATGATAAAAGCCCGGACAGCATCTTCGATGAATTCGGAGCGGTTTTTATGTTCTCCTTTATATTCATCGATCGCCTTGAGTAAGTCTTCAGACAAGGTTATAGATGTCTTGACTTTCATACTACAAAAATACCCCGAAAAGAATACCTTGTCAATACAATTCTGAAAGCAATATTTTTGCGGCGGACCAGGCTAACCTATCTCAGTACCTCCAACCTCTTAAAAAGATATTTTAAGGTTCAAAATTGCGGTTTTAAGCCCAAACTCCACTCCGTTTATCGGCGATTCATACATAATTATTAAATAGTTACCTTGGTCCGACCCATCACCTCCTCAGCCCGGTTTCTATCGTGCGTATTTGTCAGACTTATCACGATTGCACTTGAAGCATGTGAGGCGAATGTTATGTTCCTCCGAGCTGCCACCCTTTGCCTGTGGGATTATATGGTCGAATTCAACTTCGTCATCTTTGAGGTGCTTGCCACAACTTTGACAAGTGTGGTTGTCACGCCTAACCACCCTGATCTTTGTCTTGAATGAAATGTATCGGCCACGTCGGCGACCCCTCGCAGTTTCAGTGAATTCCTCTGCAACGAACAGCACCGGACAGATGTGACCAAAAACCGAACATTCCGTTTCCAGAATCTCTTGCGGTATATCTTCCCTCGGAATATCTGGCAACAATGGGGATTCCTCGACAAATGGTCCGTAAGGACAATATTTTAACTCCCAACATGGCTTGCATGCCTTTTGGGCTACGAGTCGGCATACCTTGAGAACCTCGTGGAGACCCATACTTTTTGGGATTCCGAGAATCTTGCGCAATTCTGGATGTAGTGCTCTTGTCTTTTTGATGCTTTTAGCCTTTCCCATTTTTTGTCGCCGAACGTCTCGGCTAAGTGGCTGGCAAAAGAGCGCCAGCGATTTTGCCAGTTCATCTTCAGCCACTTGTTATCTGAGATTCAGATCCAAACATTGTTCTCAGCAGTTAAATCACCACCTGCGTCACCTGTGTTTATTGTGCCAGCGGGTTCAACAAGCATGATTTTACATTCTTTTTCGGCGAATGGTTTATGTT
>JASEHH010000202.1 GCA_030017685.1 Thermodesulfobacteriota bacterium
GGGGATGTCCTTATCGCTGTGAATTCTGCTCGGTCAGGAAATTTTTCGGCGATACCTACCGACTCCGACCGATCTCCGATGTTGTCGAGGAAATCAAAAGCCTTTCTCACCGGCTGATCATGTTCAACGACGATAACATCATCGGTAACCTTTCTTACTCCGGAGAGCTTCTGAAGGCAATCACTCCCCTCAGAAAAAAATGGATCGGTCAGGCATCTCTCCATGGATTGAGGGATGTGAAAAATGTTGAACTCCTATCCAGGAGTGGGTGCATGGGTCTTCTCATCGGTTTTGAATCGCTCTCCAAATCGAACCTCATTCAGTCAAAAAAATATCAGAATGATCCAGCCGAATACCGACAGATCCTCGATACCCTTCACCGGTTTGGCATTACCGTCTGGGGCTCCTTCATCTTCGGCTTTGACGAAGATGATTCCACAACCCTTGAGAAAACGGTGAATTTTGCCATACAAACAAAAATCTTCTCCGTGGTCTTTGCCCTTCTGACCCCTTATCCAGAAACGGCCTTTTACCAGAGGATAAAAAGCGAGGGACGTTTGGTTCAAGATGAATGGTGGTTACTGGATCGGCCGGAAGATTCCGCTCCTCATTATCTCCCAAAGAAGATGAGCGGAGAGGAACTCCGGGCGGGGTGGAAGAAGGCCTGGAGGGAGTTTTATTCCCCCTCGTCCATTCTGAAAAGATTTCAATGGAATTATCCCTCCACTCTGCTCAACCGCCTGGTTTACTTTCCTTTCCAGTTGATGCAACGCCGGTTTGCACAGAAGAAGGTGATTGAGGGTAGACGAAGATATCGGGGTCGCTCATTCTGAGGCGCGGTAGCTGCGCTACGAAGTCCCGCTCTCGGCGGGACTTGCCCAGCTCCGTGATAAAATTTGAAGCTTGATTTGGGTAAACAGTTACGAAGCGTGGTATCCGCATTCTTTTCGATGACATCGCTTCATGATTCCCCCCTTCCCCTGCTTCTCAATTAGGAATGGAGCGTCGCATTGCGGACACTTCTCGGGGATGGGTTTGTCCCACAGGGCAAAGGTGCATTTGGGATAATTGGCGCAGCTATAGAAGGTTCTTCCCTTTCGGGTTCTTCGTTCAACCAGCATTCCGTCACATCCCTCCTGGGAACAATGGACGCCGGTATTGAGAGATTGAGTTGACTTACAGGTGGGATAGTTGGAGCAGGCTAAAAACCTCCCGAACTTGCCATTCTTGATCACCATCGGACTTCCGCATTTTTCACACTTCACATCGGTCTCCACTTTTTGGGGTTCGCCGTTTTCCTCCACCTCTCTGGTATAACGGCATTCGGGATAGGTCGAACAGGCCAGAAAATAACCCCTCTTCCCCCATCGTTTCACCATCTTCGATCCGCACTGCTCGCAGAGGGCCTCGGTGGGGATCTGTTCCCTCTTCACATCCCGCATGGAAACCTTTGCCATCTCCAGGTCCTTCTCGAAAGGGATATAAAATTCTTTAAGCGTTTCCACCCAGCCCTTTTCTCCCTCCTCAATCTTATCCAGGTTCTCTTCCATCAGGGCCGTGAACTCGATATTGAGAATATCGGGAAAATTGACTACCAGAAGGTCGTTCACCAAATATCCCAGCTCCGTGGGGTAGAATTTTCCTTTTTCCATCCCCACATATCCCTTTCCTTTAATGGTGCTCAAAATAGCGGCATAGGTGGAAGGCCTTCCTATCCCCTTCTCCTCCAGCTCCTTAATCAGGGTGGCCTCAGAGAAACGGAAGGGAGGCTGGGTGAAATGCTGCCTGGGCGTGAGGCCCAATAATTCCAGAACTTCCCCCTCTGACAAGCGGGGCAACTTCTTCTCTTCCCCTTCGCTCTGTTTGCCTGCGGAGATGTGATTGTCTTCGGATTCCACATAAAGGGCCATAAATCCGAGGAAGACAGGCACGCTTCCCGCCGCAGTGAAAATTCCTTCGCTCGCCTTGATCTCAACCGTTGTCTGAAGAAAAACCGCTGAAGCCATCTGGGAGGCGACGAATCGGTCCCAGATCAACTTATAAAGCGCCCATTGATCCTTGTCGAGTATGGACTTCATTTGGTCAGGATCCAGATCGATCGAGGTGGGCCGGATGGCCTCATGGGCATCCTGGGCGCCCTTCCGGCTTTTATAGAGATTGGGTTTAGAGGGAAGGTACGATTCTCCAAATCGGCCATGGATCCACTCCCTGACCTGATGGAGTGCTTCCGAAGAGACGCGGGGAGAATCGGTCCGCATATAGGTGATCAAACCCACCGTCCCTGCTTCACCCAGGTCCACCCCTTCATACAGCTTCTGCGCAACCCTCATCGTTTTATAGGCGCTGAAGGAGAGTTTTCGGGAGGCCTCCTGCTGGAGACGACTGGTGATAAAGGGAGGAAGGGGATGTCGCTTTTTCTCCTGTTGGACTATTTTTGAGACATTGAAGGGGACCGATTCGAGCCGTTTCTTCATGGCCTCGGCTTCTGGCCCATTGGCCATGTCCACCTTCTTCCCTTTCCACTTGACCAGTTTGGCATCGAAGGAGACCGGAGATTCCTTTCCTCTCAGTGTGGCGGTTAGGCTCCAGTATTCTTCAGGGATAAAACGCTCAATCTCCCTTTCCCTCTCGCAGATGATTCGAACGGCAACGGATTGCACACGGCCTGCGCTCAATCCCCGTCGCACCTTCTCCCATAGGATGGGGCTCACCTGATACCCCACCAGACGATCCAGAATCCTCCGGGCCTGCTGTGCCTCGAATTTCGATTGCTGTAACTTTCCGGGCTTCTTGAGGGCATCGAGAACAGCATTCTTCGTAATCTCATTGAAGAGAACCCTGTAGATATTTTTGTCCTTGCCGTCGATCTCTTCGGCGATATGCCAGGCAATGGCCTCTCCTTCCCTGTCCGGGTCAGGGCCGAGATAGATATTCTTCACCTTCTCGCTTGCCTTCTTCAGTTCTCCGAGGACCTTTTTTTTCCCGGCGATGGTGACATATTGGGGTTGAAAATCTTTTTCGATATCCACTCCCAATTCACCCTCAGGAAGGTCTTTGACATGGCCCACCGAAGCTTTAATGATATAGTCATCTCCCAAAAACTTCTGTAGAGTTTTTACCTTGGTTGGAGACTCAACAACGATCATTCCCTTTGTCATCGATTTACTGATCCTTTCTTCTTACTTCTGACTTCTGACTTCTAACTTCTTAACTCATCCCTCTTCATTTTTCACATCTTCTTGCTGAAGCATTTTCCAGGCCATTGAGAGATCAATCCTTTCAACTCCAAATTTAAAAG
>JASEHH010000072.1 GCA_030017685.1 Thermodesulfobacteriota bacterium
GGGGACTTGCCGCGAAAGATCACTTTGTCATAACCGGCATACTTCAATTCTGGTGCCCAAAATCCCCCCATCATTGAATATGCCATTAACAAAGTCTGAGGGGAATAAGTAGTAACAATGGTACGATTACAGCCGATAGCAGGTGTGCCAACTAAAAGACCAGTGCTAAATATTAGTAAATTATCAGGAGAAAAGGGTTCAGTTTCAGGGGAAACCCTATCCCATAATATCTTGGTGTTAGTACCTAGACCCCCAAGATGAAGTTCGGTTAATCTTGGGTCAGTTTCTACCCTCTCAATGCTTCCTCGGGTTAGATCAATTTCTAAATTAAAACCTGTCTCTGCGTACCTCATTTTTTAGCCTCTCTCCGCAGCATAGCCTTCCGCTGCAAAGTTTGTTCATATTTTCACATGCATTTGTTTTATATATAACAAGGCTATAATGCTCCTGTCAAGAAAAAAAGTGCTCTCCGTACCGTTCTTTTCCTGGGAGAATCCCCCTCCATCCATGGCGAACTCAAGATAAAAGAGCTTCTTCCCTTTTCGATCCAACCCCTGATCATCTGCTGTTCGGTCGAGAGGGTGAAATCCATCCTTCCTCCTTATTTTCTTCCTGTTCGCGTTCTTGCCAGATCCCAGCAGTAGTCATAGAGGTGGAGTCCTTTGCTGGAAGCAATGATCTCTCCATCCTCAACGCCGATCTCCTTCGCCATAGACTCCTTCAGCAACTGGAGTGCGGCCAAATTTGAAGGAAATCCGGCCCACAGATCCCATGATCGAAAATATAACATAAAGTGGAGTTTTCCATAACGAATCCGGGTATCCACCCCACGCAGACATTGAGGATCTTCCAGCAATAAGGAACTGGCATTGCCCACAGCCATATAGGCCTGATTTGTATTGGGCCCTTCCTCCCTATACATCCTGATCACTTCGTCAATCTGTTTTTCCAGATCTTCACCATAGGTGTAAGTTTCATGCGTCCCCTTGATGGAGGTGATCAGTTTTTCAAGATACTGTTCCACATATTCCATTGATGTGGGCGGTGGGACAGAACATCCCGGGGGGATATCCGGGATGAGGGGTCTTGTCCCGGGATGGGAGATATGGACCACGATATAGTCGTACTCGATTCTTTTCTGGCCCTTAAAACTCCCCCGGTCGATCGTATACTCATAACCCTTATCAAAGATATGGTAGACGCACTGAAACCATGCATCCGGCAGGTCCCTTGCTTTAATCCATTCGATATTCATTGGTTTCCTCTGAGATGAAGGGAGGTTTTTTTACAGAATTTTTTAACCCATCTTCGAAGAAAATGTCAACTTCATTGAGATCTCCGATAAAGACAACAAATCTCTGAAATCAAGAGAAGGTTTAGGCTTTTCAGAGATCTCTCTTTCAAGGGACTGGACATTTTATAAGAAATCTTTTAATTTAGAGTCATTCAGTCGGGGAGTAGCGCAGCCTGGTAGCGCGCTTGGTTCGGGACCAAGAGGCCGGGAGTTCAAATCTCCTCTCCCCGACCATCTTTATAGAGAAAATATGCCTGTCGGAATATTTATTGGACTTTTTGGCTATCTACTTGGGTCCATTCCTACCGGACTTCTTCTGACCAAGCTCTTTTCAGGGGTGGACCCGAGAAAGGCAGGGAGTAAAAATATCGGAGCGACCAATGTCTTTCGGACCTCCGGCAGAACTCTTGGAATTCTGACCTTAATCGGAGATGTTTTAAAAGGATTGATCCCTGTCTGGATTGGACTTCGATGGGGGGTGGTCGACCAATGGGGACTGACCGCGGATCAATGGATTGCGATTGCCGGGTTAAGCCCCTTTCTTGGCCATGTTTTTCCCATCTTTCTCGGATTTAAAGGCGGAAAAGGCGTGGCTACAGCCGTAGGGGTTTATCTTTCCATCTCCCCAATAGCGGTCCTGATCGAGTTTTTCCTCTTTATTGTGATTTTATGGAAGTGGAGATATATTTCCCTCGGGTCGATTACCTGTGCAACGACGATTCCGATCCTCATCGCCTATTTCCGGAGTGATTCCCAGGCTTATTTCATCATGAGCGTCATCATCGCCGCACTGATCCTTTACCGGCATCAATCCAATATCGCAAGGCTTTTACAGGGAACGGAAAATAAGTGGAAAAACTGATTCAATTTCGGATTGCAGATTGCGCCAGCCTGCCGGTAGGCAGGGGGCCGGCAGGCTGGAATTGCGGAATGAAAATATTTAAAGTTTCTTCAGTGCTAATTTCAATCTTCTTTCCTTTTTTGAAAGTCTCCTTGAGGGCCCTTTTTTCTTTAAACCTTGCGCCTCTTCGTCATCCTCTATTTTATTTTCGACTCTGACGTCTGCACTTTCTAACTTCGCCTGAAACTGATCGGATGGAATGACCGGAACCGAGAGCCTGGCGGCATACCTTGCTATCTCCCGGTCAGAGGTGATGACAACGGCTCCGGAGCCTTTCTCTCTGATCAGCCTCTTGATCACCTCATCCGCCTTCTCACCGATTTTTGAGAAGATCAGTTCGACCCCTTTCTTCTTCTCTCTCTTCTCTGTACTCCAGCCCGCCTGCCATCCGTCGAAGACGACGATGATCTCTGAGGGTCTGGCCTGACGGTAGAGGGACAGCCTCTGGATGAGACGTTCCCTTTCCCATTGAAGTTCGATGGAATTTAATTTGACAAGGGTGCGACCGGAATGGAGGAGGTTATAACCATCGATGATGAGGTGCATGGTGACATAAAAAAGGAATATTGGAAAAATGGAATATTGGAAGAATAGTTTATTAAGAAACAAATTATCTTTTAATCACCATTCCATTATTCCACCATTCCATTACTCCGGCATCATAGGTAGTCGAGCCACTCCCTGAATTCGGGGTTCTTACCTTTTACGATATCGAAGAAAACGGCCTGAAGTTCTTTGGTGACAGGCCCCGGTTTCCCTTCGCCGATCTGCCGGTCGTCCACTTCGCGGATGGGTGTGATCTCGGCTGCGGTGCCGGTAAAAAAGGCTTCATGGGCCGTATAGAGCTCATCCCTTGTAAACTTCTCCTCGACAATAGGAATTTTTCTCGATTTCGCGATCTGAATCACCGAGTCCCTTGTGATTCCGGAGAGGATAGAGGTCAGAGGGGTGGTTTTAATGACCCCGTTTCTTACAATAAAAATATTCTCTCCGCTGCCCTCGGAAACATAACCCTCCGTATCGAGCATCATGGCCTCTTCATACCCCATTTTCATCACTTCTCTTTTGGCGAGGACGGAGTTGACATAATTCCCGGAAATTTTTGCCTTGGTCATCATGACATTAACATGGTGACGGGTATAAGAGGAGAACTTTGCCCGGATGCCTTTCTCTATGGCTTCTTCTCCAAGGTAAGCTCCCCATGACCAGGTGATGATCGCTACTTGAATCGGATTATCTCCGGGGTAAACCCCCATCACCCCTTCTCCGATGAAGGCAAGCGGCCGGATATATCCCGCCTTTAGACCGTTGGCTCGCAAGGTCTCTTTACAGGCCTCTACGATTTCCTTCTTCGAATAGCCCATTTTTAGAGCTCCGATGTGGGCGGAATCGAAGAACCGATCGATATGCTCTCTCAATCTGAAGACAGCGGATCTCCCGTCATCGCAGAGATAGCATCGTATCCCTTCAAAGATCCCCAACCCGTAATGGAGCGTATGAGTTAATACATGGACTTTCGCTTCATCCCAGGGGATCAACCTTCCATCCATCCATATCTTCTCCATCTTTTGCACCATAGCGACATTCCTCCCGATGAAAATTCTTCTATATGGGTATCCCTTTTATCCTATTTCAGGACAATTGTCAAAAATAATGTAGAAGGGGTTGGATATTTACAGGCTGTTGCCCAAACCAACCATTTGCCCTTCGACAGGCTCAGGGCGAGCGGTGATATGTTGAAATCATGTAACTTTTCCGGTCATGCTGGGCCCTTCGACTCTCCGTTCACCCTGAGGCTCTCGAAGTGTGAACGTTTCGCTCAGGACAGGCTTGTCGAAGCATGAAATAGATTTGGGCAACAGCCCGTTCAGGCACTGCGAGCCAAGCTCGCCTTCGGAAGCATTTCGGAAGGAGTTAGAATTCTGATTTGAAGCCGATCTGATAAGATTGATTTGGCTGTTTGAACTCCGAGGAGAATTTCAGAAAATCGCTCTTCACCCTCGCCGAAAAAGAGGGTAAGACTCTCTATCCATTTGCGGTCCGATGGATATTGATCCAGACCATCCAAGAGCCCCTCGAGGAGAACTTCTGTTAGCTTACCGCAGTCCACATTATACTCATTGCCGTATGGAAGGGAGAAACAGAGATTGGAGGCCCTCAGATTTTTGAGGGTTTCAACCACAAAGGGAACAACCTCCCGTACGGATAGATAACTATACTCCTTAACCTTGCCCAGGCCGAAAAGAAGGATGACCTTCGGAGAGACTCTGTCCTGGGAAGGAATCAATGTCCTCTCTCTCCATTCCCCTGTCAGTCTGTTTTCGATCAGAAAGCGGGACAACATCCCGTTGAGTCTCCAATCGATCCAGCCTATCGAGCCCCTCAGGGGCCTCTCGTCCTCAAAAAGACCGGTGATCAACAGATCGGTTTCCTGAAGATCGATTGTTTCTTTAGAAATGATGACATCCATAATGCTAAGAAAATAAAGTCTAACGGTAAGGGTAACGAGGCCCGTATCGTTAACAAAAGGCTACGTTTATCGTCTCTTAATTCTTTACACGTAACCGTAACCGGTAACCGAAACGGGCTTCGTAACCGTAACCTTCACCTATAAACTCATAGGGGTTTCCGGATCACTTCATTCTGAATCCGGTCTAAGATCCCGTTGATGAAACTTCCCGATTCTTCGGATCCGTATCTTTTTCCGAGGTCAATTGCTTCATTGAGGGTGACTTTGGGTGGGACCTCACTGCAGTATAGAAGTTCGAAGATGGCGATGCGAAGGATATTCCGGTCGATGATTGTCATGCGATCCAGTCGCCAGTTTTCGGAACGCTCTTCGATCAACCGATCAATCTCCTGTCGGTGCTCCATCACCCCCAGGACAATCCGTTTGGTGAACTCGTCCTCTTCTTCTCCGGGCGAAAAATTCTCTCTCAATTGAACCATCGCCTGAAGAGCGCCCTGTTTGGTAATTTCAAGTTGATAAAGAACCTGGAGAGCAAACTCCCTCGATCTTCTTCTCTTTCCCAAAGATTCGCTTATCCCTTTCCGATCTCCTTCATGAGGTTGGCCATTTCAATTGCTGACATAGCGGCATCGAACCCCTTATTGCCTACTTTTGTGCCCGCTCTTTCAATGGCCTGTTCGATGGTGTCGGTGATGAGCACTCCGAAGGAGATGGGGACTTCGCTTTCCAGAGTGATACTGGCGATGCCTTTAGTCACCTCTGTGGCGATATATTCGAAATGGGGCGTCGCACCCCGGATGACACATCCGAGGCAGATGAGGGCATCATAACGTCCGCTCTTCGCCATCTTCTTGGTCGCCAGCGGAATTTCAAAGGATCCCGGAACACGGACCACCGAGCAATCTCCCTCCTCTGCCCCGCTTCTTCGCAATGCATCCAGCGCCCCCTCCAGGAGCCGATCGCTGATGAAATTGTTAAACCGGCTCAAGACGATCCCGAATTTAAGCCCCTTCGCCATCAATTTTCCTTCAATGGTTTTAGCCATCCTCTTCTCCTTTCACTTAAGACGTGTCTGTCTTCCTTGCCCCATGTCAGAGATAATTTTTAAATTTGATTCTTAATTCTTAACTCATCATTCTCAATTCCTGATTTTTAATCCCCGGATTTGATGGAGAGGATATGACCCATCTTCTTGGCTTTCGTCTTCAGATACTCGATGTTCTCTTGACTGGGTTTCGACTCAATGGGAATCCTTTCGGTCACTTTAATTCCATACCCCTCCAATCCTTTAATCTTTCTCGGGTTGTTCGTCATCAGCCGAATCTTATGAAGACCCAGATCCACAAGAATCTGGGCTCCGATTCCATAATCCCTCATATCTGCTTGAAATCCAAGAGCCTCATTGGCCTCCACCGTATCCCTTCCCAGATCCTGAAGGCAGTAGGCCCTTAATTTATTGACCAGCCCGATTCCTCTCCCCTCCTGTCTCATGTAGACGATGACCCCCTTTCCCTCTTTTTCCACCATGGCCATCGCCTTATGGAGCTGTTCCTCACAATCACATCGCCTTGACCCGAATACATCACCCGTCAGACACTGTGAGTGCACCCTCACCAGAACCTCGTCATCCGGTTGGAGGTCTCCCTTGACCAGTGCAAGATGGTGAAAAGGATCGACATCGTTCTCATAGGCAATGGCGGTGAACAGGCCTCCGTATTTCGTCGGGATTTTTGCTTCGGCTATCCTTCGGACCAAACTTTCTTTGTGAAGCCTGTATTTGATGAGATCGGCAATCGTGACAATCTTCAAACCATGCCTTTCGGCAAAGATCCGGAGATCAGGCATGCGGGACATGGTGCCATCCTCGTTCATGACCTCACAGATCACTCCAGCTGGTTTGAGGCCCGATAGCCTCGCCAGATCGACCGATCCTTCGGTCTGACCCGTCCTGACCAGGACCCCGCCGGTTCTGGCTCTCAGAGGAAAGATGTGGCCCGGAGAGACAAGGTCCTCCGACGTTATGCTGTCATCGATGGCCGTTAGAATGGTGGCAGCCCGGTCAGACGCCGAAATGCCGGTGGTTACTCCTTTTCTCGCATCGATTGACACGGTAAAAGCGGTCTGGAACCGGGAGGTATTATCCGAGACCATCATCGGAAGCCGGAGTTCGTTCAACCGTTCCTCCGTCAATGAGAGGCAGATCAGTCCCCTTCCGTATTTCGCCATAAAATTGATGGCCTCAGGCGTCACCTTCTCCGCGGCCATGGTGAGATCGCCCTCATTCTCCCGATCTTCGTCATCAACTAAGATTATCATCCTCCCCTGACGGATTTCGTCCAATGCCTCTTCGATGGTATTAATCATGTGAACCCTCATCTCCTTTTAAAATTCCATGTTCTTTTAGGAAAGACAGGTCCAATCCTTCAGGCTTTCCACTCCTATGGCCGAGCAATCGTTCCACATATTTGCCTAAAATGTCAGCCTCCAGATTGATATGATCCCCTGCTCTCTTATCCATCAGAGTCGTCTTCTCCAGGGTATATGGGATAAGCGTGAGCAGAATCTCCGTACCCCTGCATTCATTGACCGTTAAACTGATCCCATCGATTGCAATCGATCCCTTGGGAACGACATATTTCAATATATTTTCCGGAACCCTTACCCTCAGATTGACAAAATCTCTCTCTCGTCTCTTCTCCGTGATCAGGCCTATGCCATCGATATGTCCCGTAACGAAATGCCCTCCCAAACGATCATTGAGCCTCAGGGCCCTCTCCAGATTAACAGGATCACCTTCTTTTAACTCACCCAGTCCACTCCTCTTGATAGTCTCTTCTGATAGATCAAACTTTGAGGTCTGATCCCCTTTTTCCACAATAGTCAGGCAGACCCCATTTATACTAATACTATCACCAAGTTGTATCTCTGTCAAATGAGGGGGGAATTCCATCGTGAGCCTTCTCGCTCCCCCCCGGCGTTCAACTCTTAAAACCTTCCCCTTCCCTTCTATGATTCCAGTGAACATAATTTCTTCGGATATCCTTCGAGAAGAATGTCTTCTCCCACTTTTTTGATCTTAAGTTGATTCAGGGAGAGGGCCCCTTCAAGTTTTTCCGTTCCTCTCCCTCCGAAAATCCCCAATGCCTGCCCCCCTAACAACCTTGGGGAGAGAAAGAGGAAGATCTTGTCGATCAATCCCTCATTCAGGAATGAGCCGTTTACTTCGCTTCCTCCTTCGACCAGAAGGCTCATCATTCCCATCTCCCCTAATCTTGAGAGGAGAGACTTCAGATTGACCCTTCCCTGCACGGAATCGAGGATCAAGACCCGAACCCCTCTCTTCTCAAGACTCTCCATTTTTTCCTTCGGCGCCAGTTCGGTCGTTGCGAGGATCGTCATCTCCAGGTTTTGATCAATGATCTTCGCCTTTTCGGGAATCCTCAAGCGGCTATCCAGAATAATGCGATAGGGATCCCTTCCCCCTTTGATACGTGCCGTCAGCAGGGGATCGTCTTTGAGGATGGTGCCGATGCCGACGAGAAGGCCATCAGCTTCGTCTCTCAAGCGGTGGGCGAGCCGTCTGGAGTCTTCTCCGGTAATCCATTTTGACTCGCCATGTTGTGTTGCGATTTTACCGTCCAGTGTTGCGGCAATTTTTAAAATGACGAAGGGCTCCTTGGTTTGAATATATTTGCAGAAGGCTTCATTCAGTTTTTGGCAGGCTTCTTCGAAAATCCCGACCTCGACATCGAGGCCAGCGGCCCGAAGCATCTCCAGCCCTCTTCCTTTTACCAATGGATTGGGATCCTCCATTCCAACCACTGCCTTTTTCACTCCTGCCTCGATCAGAGCAGGGGCGCAGGGAGGAGTCTTTCCATAATGGCTGCAGGGTTCGAGGTTGATGTAAAGCGTGGACCCTCTTGCCTCATCACCTGCCTTTCTCATAGCAATGATCTCGGCATGAACCTCCCCTGCCCTCACATGATATCCTTCTCCTACTACTCTCCCGTCTTTTACGAGGACCGCGCCCACCATGGGGTTGGGCGATGTTCTCCCCCTTCCCTTTTTGGCAAGCCGAAGAGCGCGTCTCATCCAACGCTTGTCATCATCTCGGAGCATTAGTTCAATTCCGGTGGTTAAAATGACATTGATATCGATTAAATTCCAATCACCAAATCTCAAGCTCCAAATAAATTCCAATAACCAATACCCAATCGCCCAAAACTGAACATTTTTCTTGGAATTTCGGAGATCGGCATTTGGTTATTATTTGGTAATTGGCCTGCCTGCGCGAAGTCCCGCCTCCAGAAGCCTTGCGGAGGACAGGTACTTGGAGTTTGGTTATTTCCGTTGTTTGATCTCTTCCTTATTCCCGAGGAGATCTTTTAACTCATCCATAAATTCATGGATGTCCTTAAACTGCCGGTAGACAGAGGCGAAACGGACATAGGCTACCCCATCGAGACGGTGGAGTTCCTCCATCACTTTCTCCCCGATCTCAGAGCTTTTAATCTCCCTCTCCCCTTTTTCCTGGAAATAGGACTCGATCCGGTTGACGCTCTTCTCAATGACATTGATGCTGATGGGCCTCTTTTCGCAGGCTTTCTTCAGGCCATTGAAGATTTTGATCCGGTTGAAGGGTTCCCTTCTTCCGTCTTTTTTAATGACCAGGGGAAGGGAATCCTCCGCCCTCTCGCTCGTGGTAAAACGCTTCTGGCATTTGAGGCACTCCCTCCTCCGCCGGATCGTCTCTTTGTCCTTGCCGAGACGGGAGTCGACTACTTTACTCTCAGGGTGATTGCAGAAAGGACATTTCATATTATTTGAAGGTAGCAGGCGGAAGGTGGAGGGTGGTTTCTAAATCGACTTTCGACCATCCACTTTCCACTTTCGATTAAATTTTACGACTTTGATTCCCGACTCCCTTAACATCCCCCTGGCCAATGCATCGGCATAGCCCTCTTCATAGATGATCCTCTCAATCCCGGAATTGATGATCATTTTGGAACAGATGATGCAGGGATGATTGGTGCAGTAAAGGATCGCCCCACGAATCCCCACCCCATGGTAAGCCGCCTGAATGATGGCATTCTGTTCCGCATGAAGGCCACGGCACAGTTCGTGACGTTCTCCCGATGGAATCTTTAATCTTTCACGAAGGCATCCGATGTCGAGGCAATGCTCCAGACGGGAAGGAGCGCCATTATAACCTGTTGCCAAAATCTTTTTGTCTTTGACGAGGATGGCTCCCACCTGCCGCCGGAGACAGGTGGAACGCTTGGCCACGAGATGAGTGATGTCCATGAAATACTCATCCCAGGAAGGCCGTTGGGGATGGATCTTTTTTTTCTCTTTCGTTTTCAAGGAAGAACCATCGAAAGGATATTCGACTCATAAATTCGAATATCGAATATCGGGCGAAGCATCCTCTTAGGACCAATCCGAAACAAATCCAAAATCCAAATGACCAAATTTCAAAAACAAAATTATCATTCCATTAATTTTTCGATTTCGGTCATTCGATATTGTTTCAAAATTCGCCCCGTTGAAACGGGACAGGGATTTCGTGCTTAAGATTTGAAATTCTTTTTTTCGATGGTTTCGATCTTTTCCAGACGTCGCTGATGCCTTCCTCCGACGAATGGAGTCTCCACCCAGACCCGGACAATCTCTTTGGCCAATTCTCTTCCGACGATTCTTCCCCCGATGACCAGGATATTGGCATCGGTATGCTCACGGCAGAAACGTGCGGAGAAAAGATCGTTGGCAAGAGCGGCTCTTACGCCTCGGAATTTGTTGGCGACGATCGACATCCCGATCCCGGTCCCGCAGATCAGGATCCCTCTCCCCATATCTCCCCTTGAAATCTTCTCGGCAACCAGGACGCCGTAATCAGGGTAGTCGACCGAATCCTCATTGAAGGTTCCCATGTCGATGGGCTCATGGCCAATCGATCTCAGATAGGCCTTCAACTCCTCTTTGAGTTCAAAACCGCCGTGGTCGCAGGCCATGCCGATCTGCATCACTGCTATCCTGTGAACTTTTTAAAGATGAGGGTTGCATTCGTTCCGCCGAAACCGAAGGCGTTCGACATCCCCGTACTCAGGCGCTGGCGCCTCGCTACGTTGGGGACATAGTCCAGATCGCATTCCGGGTCCTGTTCCTCGTAGTTGATCGTGGGAGGGAGGATCCCATCCCTGAGGGCGAGGACGGTGAAGATGGCTTCCGTGCTTCCAGCCGCTCCGAGCAGATGGCCGGTCATCGACTTGGTGGCGCTGATGGGTATTTTTTTGGCGTGATCGCCGAAGACCTTTTTAATGGCAATGGTTTCGGTCAGATCATTGAGCTGCGTGGAGGTCCCGTGAGCATTGATATAATCAATATCCTCCGGTTTCAACCCCGCATCTTTGATGGCCATTCTCATGCACCGGATGGCCCCATCCCCGTCCGGGGAAGGTGCGGTGATATGGTGGGCGTCTCCGGTATAACCATAGCCGATCAGTTCGGCGTAAATTCTTGCGTTCCTCTTTTGAGCAAATTCCAGCTCTTCCAGCATGACAATCCCGGCTCCTTCGGCAATGACAAAACCATTTCGGTTCTTTTCAAATGGGCGGCAGGCCTTCTCCGGTTCGTCATTCTGGGTGGAGAGGGCTTTCATCGCATTGAACCCGCCGACGGTGAGAGGTGTGATATTGGCCTCGGTCCCACCGGCAATGACGGCGTCTGCATCTCCGTAGACAATGGCCCGTAAAGCATCTCCAATGCAGTGACCCCCTGTGGCACAGGCGGTCACGAGACAGATATTGGGCCCTTTGGCGCCGTATTGAATGGCAATCTGTCCAGCAGCGAGATTGGCAATGAGCATGGGAATGAAGAAGGGGCTGATCCTTCCCGGCCCTCTTTCCATGAGGATTTGGTGATACTTCTCAATGGTGGGCAGTCCGCCCAATCCTGTCCCGACGATGACACCGATCCGGTTGCCATTCTCGGGGGTAATGCTTAACCCGGAATCCTCTACCGCCTCCTTGGCTGCAGCGAGGGCGTACTGGATGAAGAGGTCCATCTTCTTGACCTCTTTCTTCTCGATGTATAACTCTGGATTGAAGCCTTTTACCTCAGCGGAAATCCTGGTGTCGAACCCTTCCGCATCGAACCGGGTCAGCCGCCCAATGCCTGACTTCCCTTCACAGGCATTCTTCCAGGCTGTTTCGACTCCGATCCCAATGGGGACTACCAATCCCATTCCTGTGACAACAACTCTTCTTCTCAAAACATCCCCCTTTTTAAAGATCATTGCAAAACAAACATTGCAAAATTAGCAATTAACAATAAAAAGAGAAAATTTTTTCATTGTTAACTTTGCAGTGCTAATTTTCCATTTTGCAATGATTATTCTCAGATACCTATTGAGCCGCATGTGCACGGATATACTCAATAGCATCGCCCACGGTCTGGATCTTCTCCGCATCCTCATCGGAGATTTCCAAGTTGTACTCCTCCTCGAGAGCCATCACCAGTTCCACCAGATCGAGAGAATCCGCTCCCAGATCGTCGATGAATTTGGCTTCCGGATTGACTTCGCTTTCATTCACTCCCAACTGCTCAACGATAATCTCCCTTACCCTCTTATCAACGTCCATTGATCCACCTCCTCACATATAGATGCCACCGTTGACATTTAATACCTGTCCGGTGATATAACTCGAATTTTCTGAAACAAGGAAGAGCACGGCCTGGGCCACGTCCTCGGGCTGCCCCAGTCGCTCCATCGGGATCATCCGCTTCAACTCCTCTTTGGCCTTTTCGGGAACAGCATCGGTCATGGGAGTCTGAATATACCCGGGAGCAATGGCATTCACGTTGATTCCTCTTCCCGCAAATTCCCGTGCGATGGTCTTGGTAAAACCGATCACTCCTGCTTTGGAGGCCGCATAGTTGGCCTGTCCCGGATTCCCCATCTCGCCGGACACCGAAGCGATGCTGACGATCTTCCCGCTCTTCTGCTTCGACATGTACCGGATGGCCGCCTTCGTGCAGTTGAACGTCCCCTTCAGATTGACGTCGAGGACCGCATCCCAGTCCTCCTCGGTCATCCTCAGGATCAACCGGTCGCGGGTGATGCCCGCATTATTGACCAGGATGTCGATCCGTCCGAATTGTTCAACGATCGCCTCAACCATCCGTTCTACGTCTTTGAGATCGGCGACATTGACCTTTATCGCAAAGGATCTTCTGCCCATCCCCTGAATCTCATTGGCAGTTTCTTGAGCCTTTTCGAGATTGATATCCGAGACGACTACACCCGCTCCATTTTTTGCGAGAAGCAGTGCGATCGCCTTCCCGATCCCCTGCGCCGCTCCTGTAACTAAGGCTACTTTCCCTGCAAGCTCCAAGCTCTTCTCCTTTGCCTAAAAAATAAAGTCTAACGGTAACGAGGCCCGTATCGTTATGAGAAGGCAACGTTTATCGTTTCTTAATCCTTACACCTAACCTGGCCAAGCCAGAACCAAAAAGGAAACCTCTAAATTCAAAAAGTTGAGATTTTCAAAAGTGGTCTGGAATGCCCATGAATAGGGGCTTAAATGATGGTTCTAAAAATATTGTGACATCTACGCGCACAATTTTATTGCTAAGAAACTAACCGTAACCGGTAGCCGAAACGGGCTTCGTAACCGTAACCTTAACCGATTTTTTCCAACGACTGAATATCTTCTAAATTTCCTGTTCCCACTTTCGGATCAATCCGCTTCATCAGACCGGAAAGCACCTTTCCCGGACCTATCTCCAGAACTTGTTCGATCCCTTCTTCAATCATCTGTCGCATGGACTCTTCCCAGCGGACAGGGCTCGATACCTGTTCCACCAGAAGGGGTTTTACCCTTTCCAATGCCGAATTGGCTTTCGCTTCCACATTCGTCACGACCGGAACCCGTAGCTCTTTAACGTGGGTGCGCTGAAGGGCTTCGCTCAGTCGAACCCCTGCGGGTTTCATCAAGGGAGAATGGAAAGGGGCGCTGACCTGAAGGACCATGGCCTTTTTACCCTTCTGCTTGACGATCTCGATTGCCCGTTCGACCGCCTTTGTATGCCCGGCAATGACGATCTGTCCCGGGCAGTTGAAATTGGCAGGGGATAGAACTTCTCCTGAAGAGGCTTCTTCGCAGACCCTCTCCACTTCTTCGCGCTCCATACCGAGAATAGCGGCCATGGTTCCTTCCCCAACCGGAACAGCCTCCTGCATAAACTTTCCTCGGAGCCGGACGATTTGAACAGCCTCAGCAAAAGAGAGCGCACCTGATGAGACCAGGGCGCTATACTCTCCCAGGCTATGTCCGGCAGTGAGCCCGGGCTCAATCCCTTTCTCCGCCTGGAGGACCCTGAGAGCGGCAATGCTTGTAGTCAACACAGCAGGCTGGGTATTTTCGGTCAATTTCAAACTCTCTTCCGGTCCGTTAAAACAGAGTCCTGAAATCGAGAAGCGGAGGGCATCATCGGCTTCTTCGAAGACCTCCCTTGCCGCTTTGAAATGGTCGTAAAACTCCTTCCCCATTCCAACCGCCTGGGAACCCTGTCCTGGAAAAACAAAAGCCACCTTCGATGACATCATTTCCTTCCTGCGTACTCTTTGCTCAATTCGAGACCGATGACATTCCTCTGGATCTGATTGGTCCCCTCATAGATCTGGAGGATCTTCGCATCCCGCATCATCTTCTCTACGGGGTACTCCTTCATATAACCGTAACCGCCAAAGATCTGAACGGCATCGGTCGTCACCTTCATGGCGGTATCACTGGCAAAGACTTTTGCCATACCCGAGACCTTTGAGATCTCTTTTGGGTTTTCCGATTGGTCGATGTACCGCGACACGGAATAGACCAGAGCCCGTGCGGCCTCCACCTGGGTGGCCATATCAGCCAGCATATGCTGGACCGCCTGAAAGGAGATGATCTTCTTCCCAAACTGTTCCCGCTCCCTCGCATATCGAACCGCTTCATCAAGGGCTCCCTGAGCCAGACCAACGCCCTGGGCTCCCACCCCGGGCCGGGTCCGGTCGAAGGTTCTCATGGTGACGATAAATCCCATCCCTTCTTTGGCGATGAGATTCGCCTTGGGAACGAAACAATCCTGAAAGACCAGTTCCCTTGTGGCAGAGGCCCGAATGCCCATCTTGTTCTCTTTCTTCCCGAAGGTGAAACCGCCCATTCCTTTTTCAAGGATGAAGGCGCTTGCCCCCCTCGGTCCCTTGGAACGGTCGGTCATTGCAATGATGGTGTAGGTCTCGGCCTCCCCTCCATTAGTGATCCACTGCTTTGTTCCATTCAAAATATAGCCACCCTCTGTCCGGGTGGCGGTCGTGCGGATTGAACCGGCGTCACTTCCGGCATCGGCTTCGGTTAATCCAAAGGCGGCTAATTTCTTTCCGGTGGCAATATCCGGAAGATACTTTTTCTTCTGTTCCGGACTTCCGTAGAGCATGATCGGATGGGCTCCCAAACCACTGGCTGCATAACTGGTGGCCACTCCCAGGCAGATCCGGCTCATTTCTTCCACCGCCAGACAGTTTTCAAGGACCCCTCCTCCGAAACCTCCGTACTCCTCTTCAATGGAGATCCCCATGAGACCTGCCTCTGCGCAAACCTTTATGATCTCCCATGGAAACTCTTCCTTCTCATCCAGTTCGGCTCGAACCGGCAATACTTTCTCAATGGCGATCTTTCGCGCTAAATCCTGGATCGACTTCTGCTCAGGCGTCAAAAAATAATCCAAGCTCACTCCCTCCTATTCATTCATCTGTTTAGAGTTACCTACTTTTTTAAACCCGTTCCTCGATCTCTGTCCGAGGCGGAGCAGGTCCTGCTTCTCTCTCAATTCCTGAATCAGATGCTCATTCAGTTTATTCTTTGCGAGGCTGGCAGCCAGAACAATGGCATTCATAATCGCCTTGGCATTGGAGGCGCCATGACAGATGACACAATCTCCATTCACCCCGAGCAGGGGAGCCCCACCATACTCCGAATAGTCAAACCGCTTCTCCAGGCGTCGGATCGCCCGTCTCATAAAAAAATAGGCGACTTTTGCCCTTAAATTATCCTTCGCCTCCCATTTGAGAATTCCGTGGACCGTCTCCCACAGCCCTTCGCTGATCTTCAAAGCCACATTGCCGACAAAACCGTCGCAGACGATGACATCAACCTCGCCGCTGTTGAGAGCTCTTCCCTCAACATAACCGATGTAGTTGATATCCATCTCCGACAGGATTTCGTGGACCTCTCTCGTCAATTCGTTCCCTTTCCCTTCCTCTTCTCCATTGCTCAGGAGACCGATTCTCGGCTCCTTTTCCCCAAGGATATATTTGGCATAGGCGTCTCCCATGAGCGCGAATTGAACGAGATGGGAGGGTTTGCAATCGACATTCCCGCCGGAGTCAACGAGCACGGTGTGGCCTTTCAGTGCAGGATGAATAGTGGCAATCGCAGGCCGGTCCACTCCCTCCAGTTTTTTAAAAATGAACATGGCCAGAGCCATGGCCGCCCCGGAATTTCCCGCAGAAACCACCCCATTGACCTGACCCTCTTTTTCGAGGTCGATGGCCACCTTGACCGAACTTTCCTTCATTCTCCTGAGAACCGTGGAAGGGGAGTCGTGCATGGCGACAACGTGGGAGGTATGATGGATATAGATGGGCAGTTTGGAGGTAGGATATTTGGAGAGTTCTTTGCTCACCTGGTCTTCGTCCCCCACCAGGACGACTTTCACCCCATGTTCCTTGGCTGCTTTGAACGCCCCTTCGACAATGTTCTGGGGAGCGAAATCTCCTCCCATCGCATCAACCGCAATCTTCATCGCCTCTTTCTCTTTCTCCCCCTATTTCTCTTCTTCTACTTTGACAATCTCTTTCCCCTTATA
>JASEHH010000203.1 GCA_030017685.1 Thermodesulfobacteriota bacterium
TAGGATGTGTCCAATAGCTAACCGAAAATATTACGCTTTGAATTCTTGAATTGGCAAACCTCTTGACATTGTGGGCAGTTCTAATATAAATTTAAGCCAACATAAATACTGAAAGGAGGTATTTCATGAAACGATTAATCATTTTTGGAATCATTGTTTTGTTCGTTTTTGGGTCTTCCACCGTATGGGCCCAAAAGGCGGTTCGTCTCTCCATTGCCACCGGAGGAACAGGAGGGGTTTATTATCCATTGGGTGGAGGGATGGCTAATATCATCTCCAAATATATTCCCTATGCCGAGGCCACCGCAGAGGTAACGACTGCCTCAGTCGATAACTGCCTTCTGGTTGGGGGAAGGAAAGCCGAGCTGGCCCTGATCATGGCAGATGTGGGATGGGATGCTTATCAGGGAAAAGGGAAGTTTAAAGAAAAAGTTCCTCTAAGAACAATTGCGGTTCTTTACCCGAATAATATGCATATTGTGACCTTGGAGGGTAAAGGAATCGAGAAAGTGTCGGACCTGAAAGGGAAAAGGATCTCTACTGGAGCACCAGGAAGTGGGACAGAGGTAAAGGCGCTGAGAGTATTAGAGGCATATGGATTGGATCCGGATAAAGATATGACGAGGGATAAATTGGGCGCTTCTGAGTCAGCTGGGGCATTGAAGGACAGGAAGATCGATGCCTACTTCTGGGACGGAGGCATTCCCACTGCCTCCGTGACCGATGTTGGGGCCACCCCTGGGATTAAGATGAAACTCATTGGCCATGAAGATGCCATTCCTAAGATGAGAGAGAAGTATGGACCTCTCTATGTGAAAGGAGTCATCCCGGCTAAATCCTATCCCGGACAGGATACGGATGTTGCCATTGCGGTGGTCTGGAATTTATTGGTCTGCAATGAGAATATGAAAGGCGATGTCGCCTATGATATCGTGAAGACTCTCTTTGAGCGTAAACCTGAACTGGTTACCGTCCACAAGGAGGCAGGATGGCTCTCATTGGAACCACAGGTCGGTGGCTCACCGATCCCCGTGCATCCCGGAGCGCTCCGTTTCTTCACAGAGAAAGGACTGAAGCTTAAATAATTGAGACGGAAGAACTGGCCCCTCCTGACGCTGATTGGGCTTTTGATCGTGGCAGGAGGGGTTTTTATTTTGAAGAAGATCACCCTTCTCCAGTTAGAAAACCTGGACCGTAGAACGACTCTCCATATACGGGTCAGCCCTACCGAAACATTCTCCGTGTTCTACATTCATTCCATCTATCTCGAGCCTGTCATCGAAGAATTCCGGGTCGAAGGGGGAGCTATTCTCCTTCAAGGGGTAAGAACGAAGAGCCCAGCGGTGATGGAATATTACGGATTCGAGGATACGAAAGAGTTCCATCCCGTCACTCAGAGATTGGGCGCCATCTATTTTAAATGGGGAACCGGAGAGGGTCAGGGATTGTTCGCAAGAGAGAGGAAGATCTATTTAAGCGAGATCGGAGAGAGAGGGGACCGAATTCGACTGAGAGTGATCTCTGTGCCTCTTGGGTATGATCTTTTTAGGCGTTATTTGAAATTCTGAATTGCTAACCCGGAAATACCTCAATCAGACAGGTCCTGTTTTCTCGTCTCATGCAACCGGAGACCTAAGAGATTTCCCCGTGCATCAAAACCCATTGGATAGGGACCTTCTAACATCTCCAGATCGGATCTCTGGAGGAGTTCATCCCCGTAGGCCTCGGAAACCTCCACCTCATCCAATTGAAGGGTGTTCCTGATGCGAACCACCCTGCATCTTTCCGGCTGGATCAGACCCATAGAACCCAAAGCCACCCGCATGGCCTCTTGATCCGTTTCAAAATAGATGGGGATGGAACCCTTTTCAAGACTGATTGCCGTAATGCAGTTCATATAGGTGGCCTGGAGGTCAATCTTTTCAACAAGCCTCTTGGTGGTTATATCGGCCAGACCGATTCCGATGGCATTGCCATTCGACGAAGCCGTAAGATCCCGCACAAAGAGCCTTTTCACACGGGTTGGATGAGAAAAGGTTCCGATGATGTCCCGATTTCGACCTGTGACATTTGGGTCCATTCCAACCCCACTGATATCTTTTCCCATTTCATCCACGATCAGCAGATCGATATCATCAAAAGGGAGTTTGGGCATCATCGCTTTTGCCTGAGATAGAAGGTCTTTCTCTTTTGCCTCCATCTCTTCAGGTATTAACCCAACGACTTTGGCTGTCTCATCGTAGCCATTCTCCACAATTCCCAGTCCAAAAAGAATAGGGACATTCTTCAAAACCACTTTGGCGGCATCCTCGATGATTTTTGGGAAACCATACTCGATGGCCGCCTTATGGTAGAGGTCTGCTCCCTTCTGCTTCCCCATGCCAATGGCCATCATCTTCATCAATCCGCTCTCAATTGGGCCTTTGAACTTGGTATGAGGTTTGATACGATTGACCACAATGATGCGGTCAGCTTGCAGAGCATTCTTATCGATATAGACCGGAAGCCCTCCCTCTGTTTTGCCGATCTCCATGACTTCCATGGAAGAAAGGATAGGGACTTCGATCACCTCTTCGGTAATCTGATAATGCCTGAGGAGACCAATCTGGCCTTCAGCAGTGGCGCCTCCATGAGAACCCATAGCCGGAAAGAGGAAGGGTTTGGCCCCGAGGACATTGAGGTATTCTACGATCGTCTTCAGAATAAGGGCGATATGGGATATCCCTCTGCTGCCCGCTGTGATCGCCACCCGGTCGCCTGACCTGACCGTTTCTCTCAGGTCAAATTTCGTTAACTCCCCCCAAACTGTTTCACGAATGTCTCGGACAGAAGTCCGATCAAATGTCTGACGGATGCGGTACATTCTTGGGAACATCACAGAGATATTACTATTATTTAAAATCGGGTTTGTCAATCAATGCCATTTTTTTCATTGACATTATAATCACATTTAATTTAAAGTTATAAGGTTTTTACCCCGTTAGAAATAATACCTCCGCTGTTCCCCAGCAGGGTTGTATTTTAAAATAATTCCGGCGAGGTTTAGTGTTCCGCTCGGTTTCGAATCGCAACGACTGGAATTTCTAACGGGTTTATTCAGAGGGGTGCGCCATGGAAGAAAAAAACAGAAAGCAGTTCGAAGAAGCAGTGATCTCTGAGGAGGCTCTCCGGGAGGCGGAGAAGTACATCGAAGAGGAAGAGGGTCCTTCCCGAAGGCTCACGGGAAAGATGGAAATCTTTATCACGGCTGTGGCTGTGATCATGTCTCTGGTCCATCTTTACGCAGCCATCGG
>JASEHH010000073.1 GCA_030017685.1 Thermodesulfobacteriota bacterium
GTTATGCAAGAAAGCATAAGATCAAATTGAAGGTGAAGGATATTACCGAGGTTGTTCTGGACGCAATGGGATAACGAAGGATGAAGGAATCGTAAAAAGTCGTCATTCCCGTGAAAACGGGAATCCAGAGAATTCTAACTACTTGAAAATACTGAATTCCTGCTTGCGCAGGAATGACTGGTAATGGGCTTTTCAAACTTTTTACGAAACCATCAAAGGATGAGATTAATTGGGTTTCATGCCTTATGTTCAATGAAATCCATTTCGGTCTGTCATTCTGAACTTGGTTCAGAATCTGCTTTTTTATTTTTTCATCTGGGCCAATAACTTTTTCAGCTCTTCCTCCACCTCTTTCCCGGGTCTTTTCAGAGGCAGTCTCGGGTTTCCACCGAAGTAACCGGTAAGATCCATCGCCATCTTCAAACCCCCGATCCCGTACTTCACCGTAACCGCTTTGGCAAGAGGGGTTAACCGGTTCTGAGATGCTGTTGCCTCTGCCATTTTCCCTTGATGGTAGAGGCCGAGGATCCGGACGCATTCCTCCGGAGCGGCATTTGCCACAGCGAGGATTCCTCCTGCTGCCCCGATACAGAGGGCGGGGAAGAAGACCGGGGCCGACCCCACAAAAACAGCAAACCCCTTGCTCGAAAGATGGATGATATCGTTCAGTTGGCCGATGTTTCCGGAGCTATCCTTAATTCCGACGATATTGGGATGAAAGGATAATTTCGCCACCACTTCAGCGTCCAGATTGATTCCTGTAAATTGAGGTACGTTGTAGAGAAGGATGCCTATCCGTGAAGATTCCGCCACGGCGATGAAGTGGTCATAGAGGACTTGAGGTTTCATCGAACCCTTAAAGTAGGAAGGGGTGACGACGAGGCCGAAATCGGCGCCGATTTTTGCCGCCTGATGGGTAAAGCGAATGGTCTCCTGTGTGGATTCCGCCCCTGTTCCAACGATCATCGCTTTTGATTCGGGAATCGATTCTCTGGAGGCCTCCATGACTTTCATCTTCTCTTTCTCGTTCAAATAGACGGCCTCTCCATTGGATCCCAGGACGAGATAGCCGGAGAGTCCGGTTTTGTTCCACATATTAAAATTCTCTTTCAGTCTGTCCAGGGCAAGATTTCCTTTTTCAAAAGGTGTGGTAATAGGGGGCATGACGCCGCTCAATTTCATTCTATTGCTCCCTTCTCTAACTCATTGTGGAATGCGCCTGCCTGCAGCAGGCAGGGAATGCGAATTGTGGAATTAAAATCATTAAATTCAAAAATTAGAACCCCGCAGTCAAAAAGATAACATTTCCCCTGGGGTGTGGTCAAATGGTGATTTTCAACGATTGGAGGAATGGCTCCTCGGATAGTCGTGGAGGGAAACACGGCCGGTGATCATCGATTTTGTCTCTGCCCAGTTCTTTTTAATCAGAAGTGCAAAGTAGATATGGCCGATAAGGCTGGGGATAAGGGTGGCTGAAAAAAATCCATGAAGAAGACGACAGTAAAAGATGAAATCCCAGCCCAGGCCCAAAAGGGAAAGGGGGAGGAGATCCCGGAAAGGTTTCCAAATTACAAATCCGGTGATCGTCAGAAGGAAAAGGTTCCCTGCTACTGCCCAATGGAAGAAGATTTGACCTGGATGGTATTTGGTTGTGTGGGGGTAGAATTTGGAAAGACCGAAGAAATTTTTAAGGATGTCCAGAAGTCTTTTCATTTCTCCTCGACTCACCGTCAGCGGATTCGAACCTTGGGCAATGAAACTTTCGTAGATGAGATGAAAGATTAATCCCACAAGAAAGAGTGCCACTCCCCATCGGTGGAAGATAAACCATAGGGGGGTCGTTCCTGAAAAAAGAAGAATTTTTTTGGGTTGGTAGATCATCCAGCCAGAGAGGGTTAGTAAAATGACGGCACCTGCGTTTGTCCAATGGAAGACTCTCTGGGAAAGGGTGTGCCTCTGAAGCTCTTCTCCCTTTGCGTCTGCAGGAGTCTCAGGAGTCTCTGTGGATCGGGGTTGACGAAAGGCCCTGCGCGCCGCATGGACTGCACAGAAGATCAGTGCGGCGAAAATGAGAGCCCAGAAGATTCGCTCATCAACGCGGTAGAAGTCATATTCAGCCATGGTGAAGGTTGGCAGGGAGAAGGGTTCTTCAGTCATGATCGTTGTCCCAGAATTTTTCTTCTTTGCAAATCCTCAGCCACCTCTTTAAGGCCCCACTGTTCTAAGGTCGAAGCGGTTGGAATGCCAGTTTTTACGTCCCATCCCATCCGTCTGTAGTATTCACTCTTGGAACGCTCCAGATCTTCCCGCAGATATTTCCTACCACCAGCATCCTCCTTTTCGAAATAGAGGTCATGGAGGATATCATCCTTGCGAGTGCGACCATCCCGCACGGCCAATGCCCTTTCCAATGTACAGAGCATCTCTCCTTTTTTGTAGGATTCCTCCAAACTCATCTCCATTCCGGTAACTGCGGAATAGAGACGGGATTCGAGGGTCGTGTCTCCAACGTGATCTGAGGAATTCGCATTGAAAAGGTATGGGAAGAGGATGTCGCAGACAATGTAACTATCCTTCAGAAGTGAATGCTCATGATATCTTTTCACAACAGGAGCAGTCCATTTCCAGTTGAGACTCTTTCCATCGGTACGGAAGAATTCCGCAGCCTCGGCTGAACCATAAGCGGCCTTCATCACAGGTTTGAGAATGGGGAAAATCTTTTCCGGGACTGCGGTCAGGGCGTTCTGTCCGATCGTGAAAGCCGCTCCCCAGAGCATGGAGATATAGCTGTGGGAAACGAGTGCGTCCCGGTTGTCAAGAACCCACATCAATGCGAGCGGAGGAACCGCATATCCTGTTGGAAAGCCCCCTAAATAGACCCAGTGCTCACGATACCCACCGAACTTTCCAGCACGGGGATAATACATCTGAGAAAGTTTTTCCGCCTTGCCGCCGAGTTTTGTAGCCGCTCGCTGGCCACCTTCAGCCAGGAGATCCCCAAAACCTTCCCGTTCAGCCATCTGATGCAGAAGCTTTGAGATGAAGTTCCAGGATCCGATCTCCTTGAGGGGCAGCCCGGTCCCCTCTTCAGTGATTAGCTTCTCCCGAAAGCAGTCCCCCAACCAGGGGATGATCGCCATCAGTTCATAAGCATTGATCCCATAGAGGTCGGCTAATTTAGCAGCCTGCCAGGTGATTTTGCTGTAGCCTTTTTCATGCTGATGGACCAGAGATTCGAGGTACATATAGGATTGGGCACAAAAGGCAACCCCGTTGATGACATCTGGACCTTTTACATGGGAACGGCAGGAGACCGGACAGGCGAAACAACCATCCGGAGTCTGGGAATAGCCAGAGGATGGGTCCTGACAGAGGTCGAGAAGTTCACCCTGAAGAAGTGAAAGGCTTCCCCGGCCGTAGCCCCCTCCCCAAATATTATATTTGAACCCTTTCTCTTCCGGCTGATAAGGATTGCTCTTAAGGGATTTGCGGGAGAAAAGACTCTGGATGCGATGGGTAATCTCCATCAGTTCTTTTGGCCTTGCAACGGTTACACTCCCTGTGCCTCGAACCGCAATCGCCTTCAAATTTTTCGAGCCCATCACCCCACCGAATCCGCCCTGGCCCGATGCATCCCCGGAATCCGTCAAAATACAGGCGATCCGGCTTCGATTCTCTCCAGCCTTTCCAATGACCATCACTCTCGTCTTAGGGCCATGAAGCTTCCAAATCATTTGCTGGGTTCGATAGGTATCCAAACCCCAGAGACGGGTGGCATCGAGAATCTCTGCTTTTTGATCTGTTATCCAGAGATAGACCGGCTTCGGAGATTTTCCTTGGACAATGAGGGCATCGTAGCCCGCCCATTTCAATTCAGGAGCCCAATGGCCTCCTACTCCCGAACGGCAGAAAGATTCCGTGGGGGCGGCCTGAGGGGATTTTCCGAGGACCATAAATCTTCCGGATGTGGGAGCCATCGTACCCTGAAGAGGACCGGTGGCAAAGATGAGTCGATTCTCAGGATCAAGGGCTCCAACTTCTGGTATAACCTCATCCCAGCAGATTTTAGCCCCCAATCCCCGGCCTCCTAAGAATTTGGGTACATAGTCAAAAGTTGAGATCTCGGAAATTTTCCGATTTGTCAGGTCTACTCGAAGAATTTTTCCAACCCATCCGCCTGATGGAGCCATTTCAATCCTCTTTGATCACGGGATAACCGACGAGCAATCCCTTTTCTGACCTTTCCACTCGTAAAACGCCGAGGGGGCAAAATTTGACGCATTGAGGATCTCCAAAACAGAGATGGCATTTGAGAACCCGATGTTTCCGGACATCGAAAACAGGCCGTGAAGGTTTGAAGTATCGCTGGCAGGCCTCCACACATTTTTGACAGCCGATACAGGCCCTCTCATCAATAACCCTGGCATAGGTTCCTTTTTGCCGTTCCACCTGAAGCGCAGTGACCGGACAGGCTTTAAGGCAGGGTGGATCCGCACATTGATGGCACACCTTGGGCTGGTAGTCTCCCCGGAGATATTCTTTTTCAAGAGCGATCCGTGCCAGGGACGTTCCATTTCGGCCTTCGGTATTGAAATTGGCACAGACCATCTCACAGATGCGACATCCCGAACAGAGGGATTTATCCGCAAGGATCACCCCTTTGGCCAACGCCACTTTTTGCCCATTGGGAAAGGTGAGGACTTCAAGGAAATTCCCGAAGCTGATGACACTTCCGAGGCCGAATATCCCGACAGTGAATCCCTTGAGGATGGTTCGTCGGTTCACGTCGCCGTTCATTTAAGATTCATTCCTTGTGGGTGGATGAGCATCTGAACCCAAGAGGTTACCCTGCTGTTGCTTCTGGGCTGGCGGCTTCCAATGAGTTGCCGGAGGAGAAAAGAAGGGCCTCGTAGGAATCGGACCGAACGATTCATTCGTTTCTTTAATGATGAGCTTATAATAGTATTTTGATTCTGCCCCCATGGTTTTATCAATATACTCATAGGCGTTCTTATCAGGGGCCAGAGGGACAGCGTCCACCTCCTTGTAGGGGCCATCTTCAAACGTATCCGCTCGGAAGATCTGAACCGTCATTTTATCTTTCAAGCCCTCTTTAACCTTCCAGGTCAGCTTGGCTGCACGGTAAAGCGCCTGAATTTTGAAATCGACAATGATAGGATCTGACTTTTGAGACAGGGCAATGATTGGGAAAAGAAGGATTAGAATCAGTATTAAAAATGTAAATTGTTTCATCGAGCGGTCTCCCGATATTTTATTAAAAAATCCCCCTTCCCGGAATGCCGGAAAGGGGGATTTTTTAAACCTTCAATCACAAGATTAACCCAATACCAGCTTGATATCATCTTGTTTCCTTGCAAATCCCACTCCGACCTTTACTGCCTGAGCAATCTGCTTTTGATACCAGGCGTACATGCCAATCTTATTCTGAGCCATGTTCGGGTACCATTCCTGAAGGATTCTGATTCCCATTACATCATTGGCTACCTGGTCTCCGGAGGCAAGGATGACGCCAGGTTTGACCTGTTCTCCGTGTGAAGGCCCCCCGCTGATCAGGGATCTTCTCCCGTCCATGATGATCAGATCGGGTTGGAAGGGGAGGTTGGTCTCCGCGGATTGCTCGGCCACGAAGAGGTGATTGAACGTATGGAGATGTGCCCCACGATCAGCCCGATGCAAAATTCCCACGGAGAGTTTCAATGCCATGGTGATTCCACCCAGGAAGTGGGTTTTCATAATCGGAGTATAAATCACTTTATCATACTTTCGGAGGTCATCAGGATAGGCTACCGTGCCATCTCCGCCTCCGAAACGGCCAAGAAATTCAGCCTTGGCATTGCGGATGTTCATCCATTTC
This sequence comes from Thermodesulfobacteriota bacterium, assembly GCA_030017685.1. Classification (GTDB taxonomy): domain Bacteria; phylum Desulfobacterota; class BSN033; order BSN033; family UBA1163; genus RBG-16-49-23. The sequence goes on from JASEHH010000073.1 coordinate 5,876, forward strand.
TCTTTTTCCCAGGTCTTGAGAGGCGTGTTGGTCCGACTGGATACGGTATCATAGCCCATTTTCTTGATGACCCGTTCTGTAGGACCCCAGGGACCACACGTATCAGCTACGGTTAAATTTGTGTAACCTTCATCCTTGAGGACAAGAATAAGGGCTTCAAGAAAGGCAGGATCAGTCCCTCCTTGTGGCCAGGGATCTCCGGTATTCATGTTTGGTTTAATGAGGATCTTGTCAGTCTTTTTGAGAGATTTTTCAAAACCTCCGGCCAGCTTCATTACCTTTTTGATATCGCCCTTGAGGTCTTTATCCAGGGGGGTTGCCATGACCATACCGACAAGTGATTTGTTCCCTTCAGCATACCAATTCTGATGGAGGTGAGACCAATTAACAGGCTTTCCTCCGTCCACCAGATTTTCAGGCGCCTTTTCAAAATAGTCCTTTGGAAGTGGTGCATTCTGGACAAATTCTCCATACTGTTTGAGCTGTGTATCCCTCATTCTCCAGACACCTTCATGGGCTGGAGTGTCCAGGTCATCAACCGCATGAGCCCTCATGGGGCCTATCAACCCCACTGCAGCGATCCCCGCTCCACAGTATTTTGTCACCTTACCAAAAAATTTTCTTCGAGTGATTTCCTCAGTGTTCATGGGCTATCCTCCTTTCTCAATTAGAGTTAGAATGGATACCATCCCCCCTTCCACTCCAAACGGCAAACCTATTGCTCTCCCTCCTTTCTTTTTTGAATTTTTAACCTTTGGAATATAGACTACTAAACCTTGGGGGTCCTCCCCTGCTTTCCCCTGTATTGGCGTAGATGGATTGAAAATAAAGATTGAGGATATGTATGAAATCATAATCTACAACTTCGGGTAAATTTGTCAAGGACAATTTTTCCCAGTGTCAAGCCAAAATAATTTATCAGCCAGAATAATACTACAGCGGCACTTTTTTCGTCATTCCCGTGAAAACGGGAATCCAGGATGCCTATGGGGTTTAAAATCCCACTGGATACCCGCTTTCGCGGGTATGACGGACAGGGAGGCAGCACTTTTTGTTGGTGTATTGCCGGTTTTTCTAAAAGTGCCGCTGTAGTAATAATTTATCTTGACAACTTTAACAAATATGAATGTAATAGGGGCTATCCCATATCTATAGGAGCCCATAACCCCAACTCTCCCTTTCGAGGGAGGAGGGGAAGGGAAGGGGTGATCGGAGTTCATTATGGACCGAAAAAAAATAGAGGAAACTATTTTGGAGAAATCAAAAGACGGAAAGGTTCCCTGCGCCATGTGCTTTAAGATTGCAGAGGATTTCGGCATCTCGAAAAAGGAAATGGGGCAGATTATGAACGAAATCAATATCAGAATTAGCCAGTGCCAGCTTGGTTGTTTTGAGTAATTCTTAGTAGTAATTTTAAATTTGACAAGGGATACCATTTCAATATATTGGTATCCCAGATACCAGATACTCGATGAAGGAGGTGAGATGACGTCACAATAAGCACAATGAGAAGGATTGAGGTGGGGGAATTCATTGGTATCTCACAGATGGTTTTATGACCAAAAGGAGGTAAATTATGAATTCAGTTTATGTCGTAATTATAGGGTTTATCGTTTTTTTCATCGGTTATCGTGTCTATGCCAAGTATATAGACACAAAGATCATCAAAGCTGATCCTAAGAAAGCCACTCCAGCTAAGATGTATATGGATGGGGTGGATTTTATGCCGACCAGCAGGAACATCCTCTTCGGATATCAATTCAAATCAATTGCAGGTGCAGGACCAATTATTGGACCAATCATTGCCATTCAATGGGGATGGCTTCCGGCGTTACTCTGGATTTTGCTTGGAGCCCTCTTCATTGGTTGGGTTCAAGACTACTCGAGCGCGATGGTGGCCATGCGAAAAGAGGGAGCTTCCTTCGGAGGATTAAGCCATACACTGATTTCACCGAGGGCAAGGATCATCCTTCTCTCCTTCATCTATTTTTATCTGCTTCTCATCGCTGGTGCCTTTGGAAATGTGGTGGTTAGCACAGCCGTTGGACTTAAGGCCTCTCCCATGGCATGGCTTTTCCTCACCATTGGCGGAGTTCTGGCCGGACAGATGATTTATCGCTGGAAGAAGGATATCATCCTGACAACAGTCGTCACAGTTGTCATTGCTCTGATTGGGATATATCTTGGGACAGTAGGACCCTCTGATAAAATTATTGGAGCTGACCTTGCCAATAGTCGGCCTTTATGGGCGATTGCCGCGTTTGTTTTCTGTTACTTTGGAGCCGTTTTGCCGATCTGGAGGTTTGCGCTCCCCATCAACTATGTCGCCTCTTACATTGTTTTTCTGGGGCTCTTCTTTGGGATCATTGGGGTGTTTGTGCTTCGTCCTGATTTTACACTTCCTGCAACGACCAGTTTTTCCATCAAAATCGGTCCCATTTGGCCCATCATGTTTGTCACCATTGCCTGCGGAGCTATCTCAGGATGGCACAGCATTGTTTCGAGTTCAGGAACGGCCCGGCAACTGGAGAGCGAAGTGGATGCTCGTCCAGTAGCAGGCGGTGTGATGTTTGTGGAGATGATGCTTGCCCTCTTCGCATTAGTCATTGCCGGAGCGATTTATGCTTCGCCAGCGGAATATACAGCGGCCCTCAAAGTGGGGCCAGGAGGTGTGTTTGCGGCAGGGGTGTCAAAATTTTTAGGCGCCTTAGGCCTTCCTGCTGCCTTAGGCAAATCCTACGGGAGTGTCATGATGATTGTCCTGGCCATTACGATCATGCAACTGGTCGTGAGGTTTATGAAGGTCGCCACTTCGGAGTTGTTGGGTGATGTGAACCCCGTCTTCAAGAATGCCCATATCGGGACCATCGTCGCCAGCCTTCTCGGAATGCTATTGGTCTTGACAGGATGGTGGCAATACCTGTGGGTGCTTTTTGGAGGGGCGAACCAATTGATGGCATCCTTAGCATTGATGCTGGTGACAGCCTGGTTGATGTCGGAGGGAAAGAGCTATGCCTGGACCTTTTATCCGATGATCTTTATGTTTGTTACAACTGTGGCTGCTCTCCTCTATACCTCTTATGGACTGCTCAGCAAAGTCTTTACAGGGGCTGTAAAGGGAGCAGAAGCCTTAATTGGAAATACGCTCATGGGGCTTGTCGGATTCTTCCTCGTGATCGCTGCGGTTATTCTGGCAGTGGAAGGATGGAAGGCTTTCGGCCGGTATCGAGCCCTAAGGGCGCAGGCAGCACCTGCGAAGGCATAAATAAGGCGCAAGGTGTAAGGTTTAATCCCCCCCACCCCCTGACAATAGGGGGGTGGGGGGGATTTTAACAGAAATGGATGTATGTCCACAGAAAGGATGAACAGGCAATACATCTTTGTGTTATATTAGAGGAGAATCTGTAGCGACCTCATTTATTGAGGGTGAAAAAGTCCGTCGGCTACATTCATAATTTTTTGGAGGAAAATATTTTATGACAGAAGAGAAGAAAAAGAAAGGGGGATTTTTTCAGGCCGTCAAGGAATTTGTCTATGGGGTGGCAGCTCACGACTCCGCCCGATTTGCCATGAAAACCAGGGCGAGCATGGAACATCTCTTCATCCTGATCACCATGGGAGATATGCTGGGTGTTCCCATTTTGCCGCCTTACTATTCCCTGCGGTTGTTGCCCTATGTTGTCCCTCAAATCTCCACCTGGAAGCGAAGAATGTTGAGAGAAAAAGATTTGACAGATGCCCTTGCGTAACTTAGTTCGGAGAAATGAGTTCGGAGTAATGAGTAAGAAATAATACATTAAAGATTGACTCCGAACTACGAACTCTGGACTACGAACTAAAGGGGAGGTGATTCCCATTTCATTAGCAAAAATATTTGATCAATATCCGGATCGGCGGTACATCATGTTTGGTGGGAAAGGGGGTTTGGGGAAAACTACCTTTTCAGCGGCTACCGCCTATTATTTAGCCAAAAGAGGGAAAAAGGTCTTGGTCTTTTCTGTTGATCCGCAAGCCTCATTAACCGATATCTTCGAAAGGGATATCTTCGGCAAGGGGCCAACAGAGATCATTCCCAACCTCTATGCACAGGAGATCGATGCCGACCGGCGTGTGAAGGAATATCAGCAGGAGATTAGGCAGAAGATCTTCGATATGTATGGAATGGATAAGATTCCAGAAGAGATCGAGAGTTATATTCAGGCTGCTGCAGCTGAACCTGCCATGGAAGAGAGTGCCATTTTTGATGAAGTGGTTGATATCGTTGTTAAAGGTGGCTATGACTATTATATTTACGATTTAGTTCCCTTGGGTCATGCCCTTTACTATTTGAGCATGGCATCCGTCTATGATGCCTGGATCGATAAGATCACCGGCCTCCGAGAACAGATGAGGGAATATGACCAGGTGGCGGCCGTGATCCGTCGGGAGAAGGAATTGGATGAAGATGCCATCTTGAATGAACTCCTTTATATCAAAGACCGGATCAACAAATCATCAAGCATCCTGACAGATAAAAAAAAGACAGCCTTCTTTTTTGTCATAACAGCTGAGGAGATGATCATTAAGGACACCTTAAAAGCAGCAGAACTTTTTGCTAAATTTGATGTTCCATTAAGCGGTTATATCATCAACCGGGTGCTGCCATCAGAATTGAAGCATCAGAATATTCCCGAATATTTAAAAAATCGTCTCACGATGGAGGAACATTACCTGAAGGTAATTGACACCACTTTTGGTAAACAGATTTTAGCATCCGTCCCGGAGATGGAACGAGATGTAACCGGCCTTCCAATGATTGAGAAGATGGCAATGGCGATGTTTGGAGAATTTTAATCAGTAGGCACAAAGCAGTAGCCGCAACCTTTAGGTTGCGATTGATCAGTTATCAGTGACCAGTAACCAGTAATCAGTAAACAGCAAGCTAATAAACATTAGGAGTTAAACCGTGAACCAAATCACAATCGATATGAATAAATTCATGAAGGATCGTCCCCGTTTGAAATACATCTTTTTTGGAGGAAAAGGAGGGGTGGGAAAGACAGTCATGGCAGGCGCTGCAGCCCTCTGGTCAGCCAAGCAAGGAAAGAAGACCTTGCTGGCTTCCACCAATCCTGTGCATAGCCTTTCCACCCTCTTAGAAAAAGATGTCTTTGGAAAAGCGGCCGTCGTCTGCGATGAAGAGAAATGCTATGCCTTTGAGATTGATACGCGGGATACTATTGAACGTTCCAAACGAGAAATCCGTGAGAAGATTAACTGGTTTCTTAGATTTGCAGATATTACGACCAAAGCGGAGGATTTCATCGAATCGGCAACCATGAACCCCGCTTTTGAAGAATCGGCCATGTTTGAAAATATGATGGATCTCATGTTCAAAGATGAATATGATTTCTATGTATTCGATACTGCCCCTACAGCGAACGCCAGACGACTTTTGGGTATGTCGAAGGTTTATTCCCTGTGGGTAGAGAAGATGCTGAAGAGCAGGGAGGAGGCAAAATCCTTAAGGGAGATGCTCTCTTTCTCCAAGAAAGAGAAGAAGGATCCTCTCTTAGATTACCTATTAGGTTTTAAGGATAGGATGGCCCATGTTAAAAAGCTCTTAACCGATGATGCCCTCACCGCCTTCTTTTTTGTGACATTACCTGAAAGCCTTCCCATCGCTGTCATCACCCGCTTCATCAATTGGTTCCATGAATTTGGAATTCCCGTTGGCGGTGTAGTGGTTAATGGAGTCATTCAAAAGGATCAGGTCGGAAAAGATACTGTGGAATTCGTCCTCAACCGGATTCAGATGCAAGAAGAGCATATGGAGGAGATTTGGAAGATATTCGGAGACCGGGTGAGGGCGATTGTTCCTTTATTTGAGACAGAGATAAAAGGGGCAAAGATGCTGAATCGGACCATCGAACATCTTTTTACCCGATGACCTGTACTCGCTATTTCATAAAAGTTTGCCATAATTTGTTTCCTGCATACAATCGATGAATAGGCCAAAATGGCCCAAAATGACATTTTTCGTTCAAATCATGCAATATAGTAAGAGCTAATTTTTAGGCCAAACCCCAGGGTTATTAACCTAACCATTTGATAATATGATTGAATTTAAAATTTCCCCTGTTGGTATAGAAATTGCTGTAAATTACTTTGCCTTTAACATATTGTTATCACTTCATTTTTAAAAGGTTTCGATAATGTTAGTCCTGTTTCAGTTTTTTCTTGCTACTTTTGCAATCTATAGCGCCATCACATATGAGGAGGAGACGAGGCTCCTTGTCCCGTTGATCTGCCTTATTCTGATGTTCATTGTCGGGCGCGTGGAAGGGAGAAGCACTGAAAAAGCAAGTGCAAGGAAGGATTTCTTAAGGTCAGAGATTGATAAGATCTCTCAAAAGGATTCGACAACGATTAAAGAACAGGATTTTTTCACCATCGAGACGCTCCTCTGGCCTAAAAACGAAATGCTCTTGCTTGATACTGTCCACGCCATCTTTAAAGATATGGGGTTCAAGATATCGGCCGGGATTCAGTATCGATCCGTGGACCGCATTATAAAGATCCCAGATAGCCAGAAGACCTTCGGAATGCAGGTGATGATGTGTGAAGGAGAGGCCGATAGGAATCATCCGAAGATTAATCGGGTTTTCCAATTCGAGAAAGAGAAGAAAGAGAATGAAAAATCCCTGATCATAGCGAGCACGCATATTCACCTTCCCATTTCCGAGAGGGGAGAGGCGAGCCATATCTCCAGGGAGCTGATCGACCTCTTAGTTCGATATAATATCAGTTTTATTACCGCCCATCATCTCTACGGGCTATGGCAAAAGGTGAAAAGAGGAGAAATTGACATCTTCGAATTCTTTCAGAAGATCTATTCCCAGCGGGGGGAAATCTATTCCCAAAAAGGAGTCGAAGCCTCTCTTCCCCCTTTCCCTGAATTGCCCATCCAGTGAATAAAGAGAGGGTTCAAGGATTCAAGGGTCCATGGGTTCAAGCAGTACCCTTCCTAACATTTAATAAACTTTTTAAACACTCTTTCAATATCTCTCATCGTCTTTCAATATTTTCAGCTTTTTGGATATCCCATCGGGCATTTTTCTGAATTTATATAATTTCTTACACATGTCGTTTAATCATTTTATTTGACCCCTTGAATCCTTGCCCCCTTGAATCCATAATTATCTTATGAGGGTGAGAGAGATTTTTGCCAAGACCGTTCTCACCAGAACGGCGATCTCCGGTTTTGATTACTGTCTTAATCCCTATGTGGGTTGCGGACACGGATGCCGATACTGTTATGCCAGTTTCATGAAGCGCTTCACGGGCCATAAAGAACCATGGGGCGAGTTTATTGATGTCAAAGTGAACGCACCTTCACTGCTGAAGAATCAGTTGAGAAGGGCAAAACCGGGAATGGTCGCTATCAGCACAGTGACTGACCCCTACCAGCCCATTGAGAAAACATATAAGATCACCCGAGGATGCCTGGAAGCACTTCTGGATAAGCAGTTTCCGGTCAACCTGCTGACCCGTTCACCTCTCTGTCTGCGGGATATCGACCTTTTAAAACGGTTTAAAAAGATCGAAGTGGGATTGACCGTCACCACCCATGATGAAGCGATGAAGAAGCTCTTCGAGCCTTGCTCCCCTTCCATCTCTTCCCGGCTCAAGGCATTGGAAACCCTTCGCAAAGAGAGGGTCAGGACCTATGCCTTCATCGGGCCACTGCTTCCCTTAAAGCCGGCGCCCCTGGTGAAGATGCTGGAGGGGCTCGTCGATACAGTGCTCATCGACCGGGTGAATTACCCGAACAAGGTGAAAGGGCTCTACCGTAAAAATGGACTGGACGCTTATCTCACAGATGATTATTTTAATGTTATTGGAATGGATTTAAAGGAACGTTTTGAGAAAAAAGGGATCGCTGTTTCACTAATATTTTGAAAAAGGGTCAAGATTTGAAGTACCCCTTCCAGTAAAATTCAAAATTACCACTAAAATTGCGATCGCATTTTTAGTGGTAAATAAGTTTTAAAGGGTTCATTGAAGGGATTTGATCTATCTGACACTCTGACTGTCTTGGCATTTTAGTCACTTTAGGCACTTTTCATTTTAGACACTTTGACGGAGGAGATGATGACTCTTGGAAGATTCGGTTTGAGAAAAAGAGATTATGACTTTCCGCCTTTTCGGCCACCGAGCGAAGCCAACAGCCTCCTGTTGAGGGTGACGAGAGGGTGTCCCTGGAACCGGTGCACCTTCTGTTCGATGTATAAAACGATGAAGTTTGAGAGAAGAGACCTGGAGGAGGTGCTTGAGGATATATCCATGGCAAGGGAACTCTACAGCGATAGAGTCCAGACCGTCTTTATTGGGGATTCCAATAGTCTGGTTCTTAAAGCAGATGAGTTGGTCAGGATTCTAAATGCTTTGTATTCTTCCTTCCCTCATATTGAAAGGGTGACCAGTTATGCCAGGGCCAGGACCATTGCCAAGAAACCGATCGAGGACTTGCGGAAAATCTATGAAGCGGGGTTGAATAGACTTCATGTGGGCCTTGAGACAGGGGATAGAGAACTTTTAAAGGAGATTGATAAAGGGGCGACACCGGAGGAACTGATCGAGGCGGGCAAGAAAGCAAAACAAGCAGGTTTTGAATACTCCCTCTATGTTTTGCTGGGAATCGGCGGAGAAGAAAAGTGGGAACAACATGCGAGGGGAACCGCAGATGTTCTGAATCAGATCGATCCCCACTTTATACGCGTCCGGACCTTTGTCCCCCAGCCCAACTCTTCCTTGTATGATGCCATGGAGGAAGGCCGGTTCCAGCCGGCATCGCCGGAGACAATCTTGAAAGAGACGAGGCTCCTTCTGAAAGAACTTGAGGTCACCTCCCAATTTATGAGCGACCATATTTCGAACCTCGTCCCCCTCCACGGGAAACTGCCGGAGGAAAAAGGGAAGATGATTCAATTGATCGACGAGGTTCTAAAAGGGCTTCAAGACGATGTTTCGCTGAAGGAGGAGATGGAGGCAAGAAGGCACCTCACCAACCTCTAACATTAACACGAATAAAACGAATGATATCGAATAAAACGAATATTCGTCAAATTCGTTGTCATTCGAGCCATTCGTCAATATTATTAGGAGCCACAGGTGGAACAACTGGTGGCGGAACAGCCGCCGCAGGAGGAACTGGCGGTGCTCTTAAATTTCCCTCCGCTCGAAAAGGCGAAGGCGGACATCATCCGGCTCACCCTCTTGCTTTTACATTCAGGGCAGATGATCTTTTGAGATGAGTTGAAAACCAGTTTTTCAAACTCGTGATGACATCGGCTACAATGATATTCATAGATCGGCATCTCACAGCTCTCCTTTAAATTCACCCTAACATTTTTTTAGTCTGATCGGCAAGGGAAAGCGCCTTTTGCGCCAGCTTGGGCCTTCCCTCCTCGTTTAATTCCGAAGCCATCTTATGGCAGACCTCCTCAAGTTGCCTGGCATAATGTTTCTTAAAATATTTCTTCAACCGGATCGAAATCAGCTTTCCCCAGAACGACAGGGTTCTTGTGTAAAGATTTTTGTAATAGGCATTCATCCCGAGGCTGAAATACAATAGAAAAAGGAGTTCGTTGTGTGGAGGCCCCAGCTTCAAGGCTTTTGAAAAGTGGCGGGAAGAGAGATCATAATGCCCGCTCAAGAGATAACTGCGGCCCGCGCGACCATAAGCCTCCTGCAACCCTCCCTCAAAGATGAAACCCAAAACATCCTTCCCCTTTTGAGGTCCATAAACTTTCTGAAGAAGGGAGTGGTGCTCCAGAAGAAATCGAACCAGATAGGGATTGCGGCCCTTTTCTTTAAAGAGGTCGATTAACTGCTCCATGGCATCATGGAAAAGGGACCGCATCTCCGATATGCCCAGTAGCACGCCCTGTTCCGCCTTTGAGATGATCCGCTCAAATTGCTGGAAATAGTTCCTTTCATAAGCGGATTTTCCAATATTAAGTTTATATTTGAGGTATTTGGGGCGATAGATTTCGAGTTGATAAATATTTTCCCTTAACTTCATGGCTTCGTGAAAGATGGATCCGATGACCAGGTCGAGGAGCCATTCATTTTTACGAACAGGTTCTTTTCCCTTATTACGGAAAAAGGAATGGCACTGTTCCTTCAGGTTGTAAAGAGGGCTCTGACCCTTATCATCGACCCAGTTTCCGATGTCAGAAAAACGGAGCCGGCCTTCCTTATACTTTTTAAAGATCTCCTGAAAAAAGATCTGGGAGTGGAGAAGCCCCTGCACGATCTCTAACATATTTCGATCTCTAATCATGTGTTTTTTTCTTTCCATTTTATCTTTCCGGATAGCCCCAATATACCAGATTTCTCCCTATTTAGGAAGATAGGGCAATTTTTCTTTGGCCGTAATCTATCAGAAGGTGTGAAAAAATTGTGCAGAGGAGGCTTGAGCCTCCCTATTTTTGGGCGACTGAAGTCGTCCCTACCAAACCCGCTTATGTTGGAGGCGGGGTTAGACCTGCAGCAGGCTCCGCCTATCGACTCCGACTACCGATGAAATGAAATTCCCCCCATAACCGATGGGTCTTTGGACTCCCTACACGGTGAATTTGTTCTGTTTAACATATGGAAACTTCCAGCAAAGGAAAAGCTTT
>JASEHH010000074.1 GCA_030017685.1 Thermodesulfobacteriota bacterium
TAAGAAGAATTATTACAACCCATCCGGAACTCCTGATTAACCCTGTCATGGCATCAAATGGAGCATCACCTTCGAACTGGGTAAAGGTTAAGGTGACGAAGCCCGTTTCGGTTACTGGTTATGGTTACGTGCAAAGAATTAAGAGACGATAAACGTAGCCTTTTATTAACGATACGGGCATCCTTACCGTTACCGTTTTACGAACCCCTTATTTTCTAGGCAACGGGGTTCACTCCACTTATTAGGGATCCCTTCAAAGAGAGATGGGTCGCTTTGGGGGTTGCGATGAGTAGGCCGGATCAAAAATGATAGAGGTTTCTTTTCGAACCTTCGGGGGAAAGATCTTTTTATCTTGAAAATCTTCGTGCAGCCTTCTGCCTTCTCCTCCTCGCCTCCTGTTGTTTCCTTTTCTTCTTAACAGAAGGCTTCTCGTAAGCTCTTCTCTTTTTCAATTCTTTGAGAATGCCATCCCTGGCGAGTTGGCGTTTCAAAGCCTTGATGGCATTTTCGATCTGATTGTTTTGAACTTTAACTTCCAAAGCCTTTACCTTTAGCCTCCGTTGACCGGCTACCTGTCTCTATCCCTTCTGCCGCCCCTGAACTCTCCACCCTTTTTCTTCTGAGGCTTCGCCTCATTCACAACCAGGGCCCGTTCCATAAAGGTCTTACCGTTGAGCAGTGAAATCGCTTTTTCCCCCTCTTCTTTTGAGGCCATCTCCACAAAACCAAACCCTCTCGACCGTCCTGAATATGTGTCGGTAATGATTTTAACTGATTCGACTGTTCCTGCTTCTGCGAAGAGGTTTTTCAATGCCTCCTCCGAAGCCCCAAAGGGAAGATTCCCTACATAAAGTTTTTGGCTCATCATTTTCCTCCTTCTTCAATTTAAAACCCCCAAGACTTTCTAAAGAGTCTCTGGGGGTTTCCAAAAACTTTTTATTAGAGACTGTTCCGAAAAAACTCGGAACTAGTTAAAAAATAAGGATAAACCTGTAATTTTTTGATCAACCTAATATAAGGCCTATAAACCGATGATTTAAAGCTAAATTGTTTTAGCTAAACCTTAAAATACTCTGAAAAGATTATAGATTTTGTTTCTAATAAATTTTTTTAAAACATTTTTTCACTTTTTTTCGGAACAGTCTCTATTAAGTTCAGGAGATTAGTCTCAAGGGTGCCAGAATTCCATCTTTTATAATCGAAACTTAATCTTCTGTCAAGTTAAATTCCACAAAAAAGGTAATTCCTCAGAAGTTGTGAAAAAATTGGCGCCCTGTGCCTCGGCCCACAGGGTTGGGTGTCTTGTCCCAGTTTTAGAAGGCGGGGCATTAGATGTTATGGGTAACCTTCGTTTTTGGTAAGATAGCGGTATGACCCAGGTTTAGGCAACGTAGCTTAACATGAAAGGTTCCGCCCTAAAACTTTTCCAATCCTCCCAACCCTGCGGGCCGGAACAATGCCGATTCTGAAAATGTAATTTTTTCACACCTTCTCAGTTACGGGGTGTTATCTGACCCTTTTCTGTCTCTTTAACCGAGGGGTTACCAAAAAAGATGATTAAAAGAATTGACATTGTTTTTTGGGTGATTTATATAATAGCAGACTTTGTGAAATATTTATCAGAAAGGAGGGGGGATTTTGTACAAGATCACATATAAGAGAGAGATGGCTGAGAACACGGTCTGCCACTTCAAGGTGGATGCGCCTCGAATCGCCAGGAAAGCGAAGCCAGGGCAATTCGTTGTCCTGAAGGCCAATGAGACAGGGGAGAGGATTCCTCTGACCATGGGAGGGACAGACCCGTCGGATGGAACCATTGATTTGATCTTTCAGGTCGTTGGAAAGAGCACCGCTCTTCTGAGGACTCTCAATGTGGGAGATGCTATCCAGGATATTATCGGACCCCTTGGAAAACCGACCCATGTCGAAAATCTTGGAACCGTGGTCTGCGTGGGAGGAGGAACCGGTGTGGCTGTGATGTATCCGATCACGAAGGCCTACAAAGAGGCGGGAAACCATGTGATCGCCATCATCGGGGCTCGGACCAAAGACCTTCTCATCCTCGAAGACGAGATGAAGGCGGCCAGCCACGATTTGAGGGTGACAACCGATGACGGAAGTTACGGCCATCATGGTTTCGTGACGGATGTGCTCAAAAAAATCCTCGATGATCAGAAAGAGGTGAAACTGATAGTTGGGATCGGACCGGTGCCGATGATGAAGTTCCTGTGCAAGTTGACGAAGGGGTACGGGGTCAAGACCATGGTCAGCCTGAATCCCATTATGGTCGATGCCACCGGAATGTGCGGGGCCTGCCGGGTGACCGTGGGAGGCAAGACCATGTTTTGCTGTGTGGACGGCCCTGAATTCGACGGCCATGAAGTGGACTATGATGAACTGGTCAAGCGGCAGAGGGCCTATCTCACCGAGGAGAAGGCCTCTATGGATCGATTTAAAGAAATAGGAAGATAAACCCCGTTAGAAAGGACATAGCTTTAAATTCCGGCCTTTCTAATGGGAATGATAGACTTATGACAGCACCCCCGCCAAAGATGGCGGGACTTTCTAACAGGGTAAAGGGGGATGAAGATGGCCGAGAAAGAGAAAAAAGAGAAACCGAAAATTCCAAGGCAGAAGATGCCTGAGCAGGAACCCAGAGTGAGGGCGAAGAATTTCAATGAGGTCCCCTTTGGATATACGCCTGAATTGGCCCAGTTAGAGGCGAGCCGTTGTATCCAGTGTAAAAAACCGAAATGCATTGAGGGGTGTCCGGTGGAAATCGATATCCCTGCCTTTATTAAACTGATTCTGGATGGCGATTTTGTCGGGTCGGCCCGGAAACTGAAGGAACGAAACAGCCTTCCTGCCATCTGCGGCCGTGTCTGCCCGCAGGAAGACCAGTGCGAGAAGGTCTGCATTGTTGGAAAGAAGGAAGAGCCTGTTGCCGTTGGTCGTCTGGAAAGATTTGCAGCGGATTGGGAGAGAGAAAAGGGAGAGGTCTTTATTCCCGAAAAGGCGCCTGCCACAGGTAAAAGGGTGGCGGTGGTGGGTTCCGGCCCCGCGGGATTAACCGTGGCAGGGGATTTAATCCTTAAAGGGCATGAGGTGATCATCTTTGAGGCCCTCCATAAAACCGGAGGCGTCCTGATTTATGGCATTCCGGAATTCCGGCTTCCCAAGGATATCGTTCAAGCCGAGGTCAACTATCTGGAACAGTTGGGCGTAAAAGTAGAATGTAACTGCGTCATCGGAAGAATCGAAACCGTAGATGAACTTCTGAAGGAATATGACGCCATATTTTTGGGTCTGGGCGCCGGCCTTCCACAGTTCTTAAATGTCCCCGGAGAAAACTTCTGCGGCATCTATTCGGCCAATGAATATCTAACGCGATCCAACCTGATGAAAGCCTATCTCTTCCCGCAATATGACACACCCATTGCCCGGGGAAGGAATGTGGCTGTCTTCGGAGCGGGGAATGTGGCCATGGATTCGGCGCGAACCGCCCTCCGCCTGGGAGCCGATACGGTCCGGATCATCTACCGCCGGTCCAGGGATGAGATGCCGGCCCGTATTGAGGAGATTCACCATGCAGAGGAAGAGGGCGTCCAGTTCTACCTTCTCACAGCTCCAATAAAATTTTTGGGAGACGATAACGGGTGGGTCACGGGCGTCGAATGTCTTCGGATGGAACTGGGAGAGCCGGATGAATCAGGAAGGCGAAGGCCGGTTCCCATCAAGGGCTCGGAATTCCAACTCGAATGCGATATGGCGGTTGTTGCCATTGGCGCAGGCCCGAATCCGCTTCTTCCCACAACCACACCGGGGCTTGAACTGAATAAGAGAGGATACATTGTGGGTGACCTCGAGACCGGAAAGACTTCCAAAACCGGTGTCTGGGCAGGAGGAGATATCGTCACAGGGTCGGCAACCGTCATCCTGGCGATGGGCGCCGGAAGAAAGGCCGCCAATTCGATTCACGACTATTTGATGAGTAAATAGCATCGACATTCCTGCCTGCCAGACGACGCATGCTGTGACTAAACAGAAGAAAAGGGCAGAACAATTTGTTCTGCCCTTTTTTGAGAGTTCCGAAAAAGGTCAGGAATCTCCATCGCCTGAAGATAAGAAGTTTAGGAGAGTCTCACGGGTTTGATTTTGCTCTGATGAATCGATCTTAAAGTCACAATGGCTTTGGCAATCAACTCCTCTCCACCGGCCCTCTGATCAAACACCTCACTCTCTCCCACTAAAATCTGTCCTCCTTCCCGGAGAATCCGGGATTTACAGATGAGGGTCTTACCATAAGCGGGCTGGAGAAAGTTGATCTTAAATTCGATCGTCAGGATACGGTGATCCTCCGGAACGAGACTGAAGGCGGCATACCCTGCGGTATGATCAGCCATCGTGGCGATGACTCCGGCATGAATGTAATTGTCCTGCTGACGATGACGATTGAATATCTTCAATCGCGACTCCAGATAGCCCCTCTCATAATTGATTGCCTTATATCCAACCTCTTCAATAAACCCTCTTGAATAATCCTTTTTTAAATACTGAATCCTTTTGACACTCAGCTCCTTTTCCATAAGGCCCCTTTCCATTATTTTCTGGGAGTTACCTTACCATCTATCGTTAACCGATACAACTTCGGAGAATCCGATAGAAATTTCCTCCCATGTAGGCGGCGATTTCATCGTGTGAAAAGCCAACTTCTTCCATTGCTTTCACCAGATGGACTAAATCTTTCACGCCTCTGTAACCTTCGATGAACCTGGAGAGGTGTCCTCCGCCATCCGTTCCTAATCCCACATGATCCATCCCCAATCGTCTTTTCATCTCAAGAATTTCTCCTGCCCAGTCCTGATAGGTCATCCGGCTAATGGACTCCCTCCTGTATGCAAATGGCCAGGTGCAAACAACCCCTCCTGTTTTGGCTACCCATTCCATCTCCTTCCATGTTCGGAGCCGACCGCATCTCGATGGCTCTCCAAAAGAGCACGGGTTTGTATGGGAATCCACCAGGGGTTTTTCGCTCATCTTAACAATCTGTTTCAAGGTATCTGTATGGGCATGGGCCACATCGATCACCATACCTATCTCCTGCATCCGCTCTACAATTCTCCGGCCGGCCGGAGTCAGCCCCTGGTTTCGGGGCCCTGGATCGAGGTCCCTCCATGTCCTCATTACATCTCCCAATTCATTGTTTCGATAGTGAATCAGGGTGATCATCCTGACTCCCATTTTATAAAATTCATTCACACGATCAGGCTTTCCCTCCAGAGGGTCTCCTCCTTCGATAGACAGAATGGCTCCTGGAGGATGGTTTGGTCCTGAACGCTCTGGAATATCCGAAGCCTTCAGCGCCAATCTGGCCTGACCCGATTTGATGATTCCCTCAAACCACCAGTCTAACTGGGCCATCGTGTTATTGAACTCGGCCTCCTGAAACCGGCCCCGGCCGAGGAACACTTGATCCCCCACTGCGGCAAAAGAGCTGGCCCCCATGCCCAGGGCCTTGATACTCTTAAGCGTCGAACTCTTATCCAGCCATGACGTGTCCCGGCCCGGGGGGACGAACCGATCAGGATGGGCATGGGCATCGATGATCCGAATATTTTTTATACCGGCCCCGACCTTTCCGGGTTCGGCGAAAGCTTCTCGACGGCAAAAAGGATTTTCAAATGTAAATGAAATTCCAAACAGACCGGCATAACGAAGAAATTCACGTCGATTCATCTTAAATCCTTTCTTTTATTTCATCGGAGATGGGGCTAACAGGCCTGCCAGGGCGCCGACAGCGGCTGATCCCAGTGCAATGAGTCCTTCGGGAATCGTTGCTGCGGTTTTGATGCTCAAATAGAACCCTCCGAGGACAGTCAGAAGGACAGTCAGGCCGAGGAAAGCCACGACCAGCCGGAAGATCCAGCGGTCGGATTGAAGAGGTGTGGATAACGTTTGAAGGCTTTCAAGGAGCTTCACTTTCTGGTCCGAAGATAAGGAATTATCGTTGGTTACCTGCTGAATGAGGTTCTGAAGGGTTTCTTTTAGATTGTTGGCCATCTGTCTCATCCTTTCCGCCCCCAATCAATGGGGGCGCTACATATATTCATTCACCCCCACCCCTGCCTGCACCGAGGCTTCGGCAGGCAAGCTCACTCTCCCCATCGAAGGGGAAGGGAATAGGTTGAGATCGTAATTCATGGCAAAAACTTGATGATGATTTCCGGACGAAAAGCCTCTGTTCCGGAGCCGGATTTTTTAACGGGTTTCTTATTGGCATCGAGCACCGACACATACCAACGCCCCTCTTTCAGGTTCCTCTTATAACTCTGAGTCCGCCATGTGAAGAAACCCCGCCTTTTGACTTCGTTTCTGATCGCATCGGCCTGTTCCAGCCACTTCTCTTTCATAATGCCGATATTGATTAAATCGATCACACCGATCTCCGATGCCCAGGCATGATAGACGGGCATCTCCCTTTTCGCCTCCAGCATGGTCAGAGCCCGTTCCCCTACCTTGATCTCCATCCAGAGGAAAAGCCCCTCTCCTTTCCTGATCTCTGCAACCCCTGAAAATAGAGTTTGGGGTTCGTGGTCCCGAACCTCCCTGCAAAAGGCTTCCCTCTCCACCTCAAAAAGGGGTTGGGCAATACTGAGATTTGTAAAGAAGGATAATCCAAAAACAATGAGGGTAAAAGGCGGAATGCTAAATATTCTACCCATGGATGGCACTATATAAAAACTGGGCTAACCCGTCAAGGTCTGTGGAAAGATTTGCAATTCAGACACTGGACTTCAGACGTTAGACATCAGACTCCTCTAACATATGAAATTAATTCTATATTTCACTCTTTTGAAATTTTTTCGTATATACCAAGAGTCCCAGTTCCACTGATATCTGCCAGTCCTTTATCTTTGTGTCACCTCTGGCTATTTCTACTCTTCAGTCTGACGTCTGAGGTCTATAGTCTTACTGTCTGAATCACAGTGGAAAGATAAGAGATGACGGAGTTTCGAATAGGCCAAGAGAGAGGTTACTGATCCAAAACCTCGCGGACCTTTCTCGCAAGTTCCATGGGTGAGAAGGGCTTTTGTAAAAAAGGTGTTCCGGGTTTGAGGGAGGCCTGATGGATCATGATCCCATCGGTGTATCCAGAGATAAAGAGGATTCTAGTATCGGGATGAAGGAGTGTAAACTGTTCAACCAGTTCTTTTCCTCCCATTTGTGGCATCACCAGATCGGTGAGCACGAGGTGTATCTTCTTATGGGCGAGCTCACGGGCCAATCTCATTGCTTCATCCCCATTGGCCGCCTCCAATACCGTGTAACCCTGATCACGCAGAACCTTGGCTGTCAAGTTCCGCAATGAATCATCATCTTCCACCAGGAGTATGGTTTCGTCTCCTTGCGGGAAATCGCCTGTCTCCTCCTGGCGGGAGAGGTCATCTGCTTCTTCATCCACCCATGGCAAATAGATCTTAAATGTCGTCCCCTGATTGATTTCACTGTAGACCCAGATGTAACCTCCACTCTGCTTCACAATGCCATAAACCATAGAAAGCCCAAGCCCTGTCCCCCTCCCCTTTCCCTTGGTCGTAAAGAATGGATCAAAGATCCTCTCTCTGACTTCCGGCGACATACCGCATCCCGTATCGGTTACGGAGAGCAGGATATACCGACCCGGTATCACATTGAAATGAGATCGAGCATAGGTTTCATCCAGTTTAACATTGTGAGCTTCAATGATGAGTTTCCCGCCATTGGGCAAAGCATCTCTCGCATTGACGACCAGATTGAGGATGGCCTGTTCGATCTGGCCTGGATCGGTCTTCACCCTTCCCAGATCTCCGGCCAGACGGGTGATCAGTTCAATGTCCTCTCCAATGATCCGGCCCAACATCCTCTCCAGACCCTTTAGAAGTTGGTTCAGGTCGAGCACTTTCATGTCCAGAACCTGACGTCGGCTGATGGCCAGAAGTTGGTGTGTTAATTGAGCGGCTCGATCCGTCGTTCTCCTGATTTCTTCTAAATTCCCTCTTAATGGGTGATCTTCGCTGATTTCAAGCAAGGAGAGCTGGCTATAACCACTGAGGATGGTGAAGAGGTTATTTAAATCATGAGCGATGCCGCCTGCGAGCTGGCCCACCGTCTCCATTTTCTGGGATTGAAGAAACTGCATTTCCAGTTGCTTCCATGCGGTGATATCCTCAATCATGTGGATGGTGTATGGAGGAACCTCTCTCAACCCGGTCGCAAGAGAGACATTCAGGCGAGCCCAGACGACTTCTCCATCTTTTCGAATGTAACGTTTCTCTATTTGATAATGTTCTTTTTCGCCCGCAATAAGTTTTTTGTGAAGATCCAGATCCTGGGAGGCATCCTCCAGGTGAGCGAGTTCATTTAAAACTTTGCCGTAAAGTTCTTCCACCCTGTAACCCAGCATTTTTTGAAGGGCCTGATTACTCTCCATGACCCGCCCATTCGTATTGACGAGAGCGATGCCGACGGCCATCCCTTCAAAAATGGTTTGAAATTTCGCCTCGCTCTTCTGAATCGCTTCTTTGGTCCGCATAAGTTCTGAGATATCAAACATGAAACCCCTGATGAAACAGGGATGTCCGGATTCATCCCTCACCACTGTCCCTTCATCGCGCACCCAGACGATATGACCATCACGGGCGATCAAGCGATATTCAGATCGAAACGGTTGGCCATTATTATGGCTCTTGTAAAATTCCATTAAAATACGCTTTCTGTCATCAGGATAGATCTGCCTGAACCAGATTTGGGGATCGGTTAACCATTCAGAGGATGGAAAACCCAGCATGGTCTCTATCTGGGGGCTGATGTACAGTCGGCTTCCTGTCTCATCAAGGGTGGTGATGTATGTGACTGCTGGAATCTGTTCCAACAAAGTCTGATAATCGATTCCAGAAGTTGGAAAAAGTCCTTTCTCCTCTTCCCCTTCTTCTTTCTTCTTTACAAAACGATCCCCTTTTCTTGCGCCTTGTTGTAGCTTCATCCCAACCTTCCCCTTCCTCACCCATCAAGAGAGGATCTGTGAGGCAATCCTCTCCACCTCAACGATATTGAGAGGCTTCATCAGAAAGTCAATGGCTCCCAGGGATTTCGCCTCTCTCTCCGTCTCCTCCCGGTGGGTGGCCGTGATGATGACGACCTCCACTTTCTTCTGATCTTTCCGAAGCCTTTTCAGCACATCCATTCCGTCCAGGCCTGGCATTTTGATATCTAAAAACACCAGACGAGGCGGTTTAGTTTCGATAATCCTTAGGGCCTCATAACCGTTATCTGTCATGACGAGATCGTAGCGGTCGCCCAGCAGGACTTCGAAGGAGTCCAAAATCCCCTGATCATCATCCACCACTAAAATTCGTTTTGAAAGGTGTTCCATTTTTCTCCTCCTCAATTGAAAACATTTAACTTTTTCCCTTCCCTCAACCTGGTTCGGATTGAGAATAAGGAAGATCGATTTCTCTCTATAAAGGGATTTAGCAAATAGAATGCCAAAGGACTTTCAACCTTACAAAAAATAAATCGCCTTAAATTCTAATGGGTTATAAGCAGGCAGGAAAATGAAGATACTAAGGGAAGAGCATCCGGATTGCCAACGATTGTTGGCAATCTTAACTATTGATTACAGGTAACACTAACACAAAAGTGGTCCCCACTCCTTTTTCACTCATCACCTCAATCGTCCCCCT
This sequence comes from Thermodesulfobacteriota bacterium, assembly GCA_030017685.1. Classification (GTDB taxonomy): domain Bacteria; phylum Desulfobacterota; class BSN033; order BSN033; family UBA1163; genus RBG-16-49-23. The sequence goes on from JASEHH010000074.1 coordinate 9,723, forward strand.
ATGGTCTTCAATAATCTTATGTGTGAGGGCCATTCCGAGGCCAACGCCACGGTCCTTGGTGGTGAAGAAAGGATTAAAAATGTTTTTCGCCGTCTCCGCATCCATTCCAATTCCAGCATCCCTGAAGATGATATTCAATTCGGGGCGTTTTGAACCCTCCATGGCCGATGAGATTCGGAGAACCCCACCGTTCGGCATGGCCTGGATTGCATTGATGACCAGATTGGAGAAGGCGCGATAAAGCGTATCTGAGTTTCCTTCGACGGGAGGAAGAGTTCTGTCCAGATGATCTTCGAAACGGATCTGTTTCTTTTTCATCTCTTCACCATGAAGATCAAGCACCTGAAGGATGAGATAGCTCACATCCAGGGCAACGAAGGGATGCACTCTTCTCCTGGTCAATTCCAGCAGATCCTCCACTAGGTGATTGATTCGGTCGATTTCCCTTGGAACCGTAGTATTAAATTTCTCCATAAAGGATGGATTTCCAAGCTTTCTCGGAAGGAGCTGGACAAAGGTCTTGATTGCGGAGAGAGGGTTCTTGATTTCATGGGCTAACCCTGCCGAAAGGGTTCCGAGGGCAGCCAACCGGTCTGTCTGTCGGAGTTTCTCCTCGAGGGCCTTGATCCCGGTGATATCCTGAAAAACCGCCAAAACGCCAATTTTCTTTCCCTCTCCATCGGTGAGGACTGAAGTGCTTCCAGTCAACCACATCGGTTCCCCATTCTTTTTCAGCTCTATTTCGGAATGGAATATTCCCCTGTCTTGCGCAAATGTCTCAGCCATCATGCCATATAGGGGATGGCGGTCACCTAATACCCGGGCCATTGAAAAGCCTGCGCTTTCTTCCTTCTTCTTTCCTAAAATTTGCTCGGCCCTCTCGTTAAGGGTGACGACCTTCATCTCCGAATCCGCGGTGATGAGCCCATTGGTCATTGAAGATAATATGTTATCCGTATAAGCCTTGAGGGAGATGATCTCTCGGAGGTGATTCTCCAGTTCCTCTCGATGGAGACGAATCTGCTGAATCATATGGTTGAAATTCTTCCCCAATTCTTCGATCTCGTCCCGTGTGTGAATGTCGATGACCTGGTCGAGGTCTCCTTTTGCGGCGGCGATAGTCGTCCCTACCAACCCGGAGATGGGCTGGGTGATTCGCCTGGCAAAGAAAATCGATCCAAGGATACCGAGGACAATGGCGAAACCACCCAAAAGGAGGAGATTGAGGCGTGTCTTTAAAATTTGACTGGACATCCCCTCTAACGAGAGACCAATCCGGATGGTCCCCCACTTCTCCTGAGACTCTTTGATGTAAACAGGTATGGAGATATCCAGGACTTTGATCTCTTTTTCTCCATGGAGAATCGGTTGAATCAATAGTTCACTGGCTCTAATAGCTTTCTGGCTCACTTCATCAGTGAGGATCATCCCCTGTTTCTCCCCATGCTGACTGTAAGCGGCCACCTTGTCCTCTTTATCGTGGATGATGACATAGAGAACGTCCTCTTCAAGGGCCACCCGCTCCGCATTCTGCTCGAGGACAATGTAGTTATAGGTAAGAAGAGCGTTCGTGCTCACCGCCGCTAAATGCCTGGCCATGGTGATGCCCCGTTTTTGGGCCTCCTCCTGAATCGTTTCAGACTGCCGTTTTTCGACCAGAATGATGGTCAAGGCCATGACGAGGAGGATGACGAGCGTGGAGTAAAGGATGAGCCTTGTCTGGAGACGAATGGATTTGGGTTCTTTTTTAGGATCCATTTGGATGGGGAGATCAAAAACCAATCATGATGCTTTCGTAAAAAGTCGTCATTCCCGTGAAAACGGGAATCCAGGAGAATTCTAACTATCTAACAAGACTGGATTCCTGCTGGAGTTTATCCCGATGAAAATCGGGGCAGGAATGACAGAAAATAGCCTTTTCAGACTTTTTATGAGTCTATCAGTCATTACTTTTTTAACCAGATTTTTTTCATCGGGATATAAGGACCGCCGAGGGTGCTCACCTCAACGCCCCTGACGTAAGGCTGATAGACCATCTGGAATAGATGGTTCACCATGGGAACAATCGGCGCATCGTCCAGAATAATCTCCTCAATCTTCCGATACATCTCCATCCGCTTGAGATAATCCCTTTCTCCTCTCGCCTTATCGAGGAGACGATCCACCTCCGGATTGTGATAGGCTGTGTAATTGTATTTCGATTTTGAATGGAAGAGAATTCCCAAAAAATTATCCGGGTCCGGAAAATCAGCATACCAGGCATACATGAACATTGGGGCCTTTTTCAATGAAAGGAGCTCTTGAAATTTTGGCCAGTTGGTTTCGTATTGGATATTCAAGGTGATTCCGATCTTGGCAAGATGAGTTTTTAACATTTCCAATTCTTTGACGGCCAATTCTGCTTTAGCAGCTGACCAAAATTCAATAGGAAGTAACCCTTTCCCCTCTGGATGACCAGCCTCTCTTAGAAGTTCGTTTGCTTTCTCGGGTTGATATCCAAAACTTACTTTCCCTCTTTGGTAGCCTGGCATTCCCAGAGGGATAATACCGTTCGTAAGATGAGCCATCCCTTTCAAAATATCTTTACCAATTTCCTCCTTCGGAATTGCAAGATTAATAGCCTTTCTCACTTTTTTTAAATTTAAAGGTTTTGTTTGAGTATTCATCCCATAAAAGCGAAGAGACAAAATAGGTTTTTGAAAAAAGATATATTGTTTTGACTTGATAATTTCTTCAACGTCTTTAAAAGGAATAAACGAATCTTCCAAATCTCCTTCTCTAAAACGACGAAAAATTTCTTCTCTTGGGGCACCATGGAAGATTTTTAAAATAATCTTATCGAGGAAAGGTCTTCCTTCAAAATAGTCAGGATTTGCTTCAAGGACTATTTCTTCCCCTTCTTTCATGGAAACGAATTTAAATGGACCTGTCCCCACCGGCGATTTCCAAAAAAGGATTTCTGAGCGTTCAACCTCCTCTTTCGGTAATACTTTGAACTTGTTCATCCCTAAAATCGATAAAAATGGAGAATAAGGCTCGGTAAGTTTAATTTCAAATGTATACTTATCAATTGCTCTTAGTCCTTTTACATTAGATATTTTCCCTTCCGGAAATTCTTTAAAACCAACGACCTTCTCCAACAGGTAAGCAGCAGGAGATTTTGTTTTTGGGTCAATAATTCGAGTAAAGGAATAAATGAAATCTTCTGCAGTAACCTCCCTTCCGTTGTGGAACTTAGCCCCTTCTCTTAGAAAGAAGGTGTAGATTAGACCATCAGGAGAAACTTTCCAGGACTTGGCTATGGCGGGAATAATATTCAAATCTTTATCGAACTGTACCAGGCCATCAAAGATTTGTTGGATCACAGTCACGGCATGGATGTCAACAGACAATGCTGGGTCGAGGGTCTTGGGATTAAATTCGAGAGGTCTGCGGTAAGTTCCGCCTTGTCTCGGAACCTCGGATCTCTTTTCTGTAGAAAAACTATTCCGATCAAAGAGCAGGGTAAAGAAAAATAAGAGGATTAAAACGAATATTAAAAATTTGAATCTCATTGGCAAGAGGGTCCTAAATTTTAGAGGGGATTTTAAATATATATAGGAAGAAATAGGAAGGATGTCAAAGGTTATTTATAAAGAAAGCATAACTAAGGATAGTTATGCTTTCTTTATTCGAGAATTTGAAAAAGTGGAGGGTTAAAATTAATATCCGCTACCTTCAGCCAAGACCGGCAGCACATAGGCCATCACTGATAATGCAATGATGACCAACTCGATTGCGATCTTCTTCATGATATCACCTCCTTTTTTATGGTTTTAGGTTGAGAGGAATGAAACGAGATAACACCGATGATAAAGCAACCCCAATGCCAGAATGAAAGGAGAGATATTTTTTTTGCAAATTACTAATAACTGCTTGTTCTCAAAGAGGTTTTTAGAGGGGGACTTTCCCGCAAGGAGAAGGAGTAACTTGCATCACACTGCCAACAACTGTTGGCAGTGTGATGCAAAATGGATAGAAAAAAGATAAAACTACTTGATTTAATAAGGGGAGTTTAAATTGCAAACAGATGTTGGCAATTTATAAAATAGATTACAGTCCTATGGGGCGTTAGTCCACCTTTTTTATCCGGATGCCAAGCTGTCTTGTTTTTTGGACGAAGTGGTTTCGACTGATTTTCAGAATTTTTGCTGCCTCTGTCTGGTTCCACCCGGTGGTTTCAAGAGCATTGAGGACTAACCGTTTTTCAAACTCTTCTCTCGCCTTAATCAACCCTGTCTTTGGAAACGCTTCATCCTTTATGTCTTGGCCTGATGAGATCAAAATCTCAAATGGGATGTCCTTAAGTTCGATCGGGTCATTGCCTTTGGACAAAACGATAATCCTTTCGATAAGATTTTCTAATTCCCGGATGTTACCTGGCCAATGATATCGACAAAGGGCATCCAATGACTTCTTAGAGAATCCTGGAATCTTCTTATTAAAGGCAATGTTAAATTTGTTGAGGAAGTGTTCGGCCAGAAGGGGGATATCCTTTTTTCTCTCGCGAAGAGGGGGGATGGAGATGGGGATAACATTGAGCCGGAAGTAGAGGTCCTGGCGAAATTTCTCCTTAAAAACAGCCTCTTCCAGATTGATATTGGTCGCCGAGATAACCCGGATATCGACCTTGATAAGTCTGTTCGAACCGATCCGTTCGATCTCCTTCTCCTGAAGGACCCGGAGGAGTTTCGCCTGAAGATCAGGCCTTAATGCGGAGATTTCATCGAGGAAGAGGGTTCCTCCATTGGCATGCTCAAATTTTCCAATGGTTCGTGTATGGGCGCCGGTAAACGCTCCCCTTTCGTGGCCGAACATCTCGCTTTCCATCAATTCAGAAGGGATGGCCGCGCAATTAATGGCCACAAAGGGGCTCTCTTTTCGATTCCCCTGGCGGTGGATGGAGCGGGCAACCAGTTCCTTGCCCGTCCCGCTTTCGCCGGTGATCAAAATGTGGGTGGAGGTATAAGCCACTTTTTTAATGAGGTCAAAGATCTCTAACATCTTCTTATTCTGGCTGATGATCTGGTGGAATCCCCGGACCGTTTCAACCTCCCTCCGGAGAAAATCCAATTCTTTATGGAGCTTCTGTTTGCTGATGACCCGATGGACAGTCGAAAGGATGTCATCGGGTTCATAAGGCTTGGTGATATAGTCGTAGGCGCCTAATCGGATGGCATCCACTGCCTTTCGAGCCAGATTGAGCGCAGAGACCATAATGACATCCAGTGCTTCATCCTGCTCTCTGATCCTGCGAAGGACTTCCAGTCCATCCATATCGGGCATATTCACATCTAAGAGGATGAGATCGACGGGTTCTCTCTGAAGAACCTTCATGGCCTCTGGACCGCTTTCCGCACTGAGAACGCGGTAGTCATCTTCAAGGATGACTTCGAGAGACTGCCTGGCTCCTGGTTCATCGTCCACAACTAAAATCGTCGGTTTTATCTCCATAGATAATCACTATAAAAAAAATGGTTCCCCTCGTCAAGGAGAGACAACCATTTGCCCTTCGACAGGCTCAGGACGAGCGGTGATATGTTGAAATCATATAACTTTTCCGGTCATGCTGAGCCCTTTGACTCTCCGTTCGCCCTGAGGCTCTCGAAGGGTGAACGGTTCACTCAGGACAGGCTTGTCGAAGCATGAAACCGATTTGGGCAACAGCCTGTTGACATTTAATCTGTCCGATGGTAGGGAAATTGGAAATCCCATTATGCTCCTCATGAGTTTCGAGGGGGTAAAAGGAGGAAAGAATGCTTTTCTCAATCCAGAAGGAACTCTTTGATCACCTGCCTGATCTCACGATCGGAATGGTCGTGGCAAAGGGTCTGGACAATACCCATCCTTCCGGAGAGATTGACCAACTCCTCCAACAGGCCATCGAAGCGTTGAAGAAAAACTTCGTTGGGGATAAGGCCCAGGATCATCCCAGGATCAAACCCTGGAGAACCGCCTTCGCCAAACTCGGCATCTCGGGAAGCAAGTTCCCAAGTTCTGTGGAATCGATGGCAAAACGAATCCTTCGTGGGGACCCATTTCCCAAGATCAATCCCCTGGTCGATCTTTATAACAGCATCTCTCTGGGGTATCTCGTCCCCATGGGAGGTCACGATCTGGATACGCTTCAAGGAGATATCTATCTCCGATTCGCCGAGGGATGGGAACCCTTCACGCCCATGGGAGGCGGGGAGAGGGTGACGGTTCCAAAAGGAGAGCTGGTCTACCGGGATGACCAGGAGGTGCTGACCCGGAATTGGGTCTGGCGTCAATGTGAAAAAGATAAGGCGGACGAAAAGACGAGAAATATTTTCATCCCCATCGATGTGTTAGGCGAGGTGGGAAGTGGGCTGGCCGACGAAATCGTGCGCGAACTCTCCGAATCGATCCCGAAGTTTTTAGGAGGAACGATCTACTCAGTCACTCTGAACAGGGGGAATCCCTTCCTGGAATTCTCTTTCTGAAAACAGAAGTGTGAAGAAATACCATAGGGCAAGGCCCTGCCGCAGGAGCCTTGCTCAAAACAACGCAACCCTGAAGGGTTGCCCTACATTCATTGTGATTAGAATCGCTCAATTTAGTTAGAAAAAAAAGGGAAGAGCATGATCTCTTCCCTTTTTAAAATTTTCCTCTTTCCTCGACAGAATGATGAAGCTTGTTGAAGAGGGAGAATTAGAAGCCTTTCTTCTGGATTTCGGCTAAGCCCTCATCCACTGTGAACACGGC
>JASEHH010000204.1 GCA_030017685.1 Thermodesulfobacteriota bacterium
GCGGCTTCGTCCTCTCAAATTTCGGCTTCGACATGGCTCAAACCCTCCTTGTCTTCGGGCGCTCTCAGGCAACCCTTTTCAGTTCAGAAAGGATCTCCTCACTCACGGATGGCGGCACCGGGCTATAATGAGAGAATTGCAGAGTAAAGGTGGCTCTTCCTTGTGTGAGGGATCGAAGGTCGGTGACATATCCAAACACATTAGCCAGAGGAACCTCTCCGGTAATCACATTGGTTCCCTTCCGGTATTCGACTCGCGTGGTTTTTCCCCTTCTGGAGTTGAGGTCGCCCACAACCTGACCCACAAACTCCTCCGGCGTGATGATCTCGATGGACATCAGAGGCTCAAGCAGGATGGGGTTTGCCCGTCGGGCCCCTTCTTTAAATCCCATGGATCCGGCGATTTTGAAGGCCATTTCAGAGGAGTCGACATCATGGTAAGATCCATCGATAAGAGTGATTTTCACATCGACCATTGGAAATCCGGCGAGGACCCCTTTCTCCATGGCCTCTGTGACGCCCTTTTCAATCGCAGGGATATACTCCCTCGGGATTTTGCCCCCCACGATTTTGTTGACGAATTCGAAACCCTTTCCAGGAGGCTGTGGTTCGAGGGTCAACCAGGCATGGCCATACTGACCCCTTCCGCCTGACTGACGGATAAAACGGCCTTCGGACTTGACCGTTTTCGTAATAGTCTCGCGATAGGCAACCTGGGGTCTTCCCACGTTGGCTTCCACGTTGAACTCCCTCAGGAGCCGATCGACGATGATTTCGAGATGGAGCTCGCCCATTCCGGAGATAATGGTCTGGCCTGTCTCTTCATCGGTCTTCACCTTGAAGGAAGGATCTTCGAGAGTCAGTTTATGAAGGGAGGCTCCCAATTTTTCCACATCGCCCTTCGTCTTAGGCTCCAGGGCAATGGAGATCACCGGTTCCGGGAAGGTGATCGATTCGAGAATGATGGGTTCCTTTTCAGTGCAGATCGTATCGCCGGTGGTGGTATATTTGAGACCCACGGCAGCGAAGATGTCTCCTGCGAAGACTTCCCGAATCTCCTCCCGCTTGTTTGCATGCATCTTCAACAACCGGCCGATTCGCTCTCTTTTTCCCCTGGTGGGATTGAAAACCGAATCGCCCGATTTGAGCGTCCCGGAATAGATGCGAAAGAAGGTGAGCTGGCCGGTATAGGGGTCGTTCATAATTTTAAAGGCAAGGGCTGAGAGGGGATGCCCATTATTGGCTGAAAAGGCCTTTTCCTCACCCCGGAGATCGATTCCTTTCACCGGAGGGAGATCGAGCGGAGAGGGGAGGTAATCGATGATGGCATCGAGCAGGGGCTGGACCCCCTTATTTTTAAAAGCGGCTCCGCAGAGCACCGGAGTTCCCTTCAACTTCAGGGTGGCTTCCCTGACGGCCTGTCTGATTTCAGGCTCTGAAATCTCGGTTCCCTCTATGAATTTCTCCATTAATGGTTCATTCCACTCTGCCAACCTCTCGATCAGGAGTCCCCTCTGTCTGAAGGCTTCCTTCAAGTAGGCTTCTGGAATATCGAGGATATCGAAGCGGGTCCCCTGGCTGTTGGGATCATAAAACAGGGCCTTCATGGAGACAAGATCGATTATCCCCTGAAAATCCTCTTCTTTTCCGATGGGAATCTGAAGGGGAAGGGGGATGATCTTGAGGCGATCGATCATCATTTGAAGACATGTGTCAAAATCCGCTCCCATCCGGTCCATCTTATTGACAAAGGCAATCCGGGGGATCTCGTACTTGTCAGCCTGTTTCCAGACCGTTTCCGATTGAGGCTCCACTCCTCCGACCGAGCAGAAGACAGCCACAGCTCCATCCAGAACCCGGAGGGATCGTTCCACTTCGATCGTAAAGTCCACATGACCGGGAGTGTCGATGATGTTGATCCTGTGGTCCTTCCAGAAGCAGGTCGTGGCCGCAGAGGTGATGGTAATCCCTCTCTCCTTCTCCTGCTCCATCCAGTCCATGGTCGCTGATCCCTGATCCACTTCTCCGATCCTGTGGGTGACGCCGGTATAGTAGAGGATCCGCTCCGTGGTGGTCGTCTTTCCCGCATCGATGTGGGCCATGATGCCGATATTTCTGGTCTTCTCTTTTAAAACGTTTGACACTTAAACCTCTTATTAATGATTGAAGCCACGCATTTGCGTGGTCGAAACTCAGATTTATGAGATACAGGTTGAGGTTAAGATTGAGATTAGAGGGGGAAATAAAAAATCCTAAACCCTTAGCCTTGACCTAACCTTTTGACCCATTCGGCGGCGTTTGACGCCACTCAGGGTTGACTTAAAACAGTTACCAGCGGTAATGGGCAAACGCCTTGTTGGCTTCCGCCATTTTGTGCGTATCCTCTCTCTTTTTGACAGAGGCCCCGCGGTTATTGGCGGCATCGATCAATTCGGCGGAAAGTTTTTCCTTCATCGTCTTTTCCGAACGCTGTTTTGCATAACCGATGATCCATCGAATCGCTAAAGCAGTCTTCCTGCTAGGCCTTACCTCTACCGGAACCTGATACGTGGCGCCGCCGACCCTCCGGGGTCTCACCTCGATCATGGGTTTTACATGATCCATGGCCTGGTTGAAGGTTTTAATCGGATCAGAGTGGGTCCGCTCTTTGATGAGATCGAGGGCGCCATAGAAGATTCCTTCCGCCACACTCTTTTCTCCCTGACGCATGATCCCGTTGATAAACTTGGCGATCATGACATCACGATGTTTCGGATCCGGCAATATCTCTCTCTTTCTTACTTCCCTTCTTCTGGGCATAATTGCTCCTTCTTCCCGTCTTCAGCCATTCTAAAAGAGAGGTTGTTACTTAGGTTTCTTGGCTCCGTATCTGGAGCGGCTTTGTTTTCGATCTTGGACGCCGACTGCATCGAGGGTGCCCCGGATGATATGGTATCGAACTCCTGGCAGATCTTTCACCCTTCCCCCTCGAATGAGGACGACGGAGTGTTCCTGGAGGTTATGCCCGATTCCCGGAATATAGGCAGTCACTTCGATCCCATTGGTCAATCGCACACGGGCAACTTTTCGAAGGGCAGAATTAGGTTTTTTGGGAGTGTTGGTATAGACTCGAATACAGACACCTCTTTTCTGGGGCGATCCTGTAAGAGCCGGAGCAGAAGTCTTGCTTTTTACCTTACTTCTTCCAATTCGAACTAGTTGACTAACCGTTGGCATTTAGACCCTCTTTAAGCAGAACGAATAATTTCAATAGGTTATAAAACAAAAA
>JASEHH010000205.1:0-1479 GCA_030017685.1 Thermodesulfobacteriota bacterium
CTGCGGAAGCAGGAATCCAGGTATTTCATGTTGGTCCTGGATTCCCGTTTTCACGGGAATGACACACAAATATGTTATGTTGGACCCTCAACTGAACCAATTATACCCCGTCTCCCTGTGTCCAGCAGCAGACTTATGGGACACGATCAGTTTGAGAAAGGGGGATTGAGGGGGATTTGAGATATTACGATATCTTGATCAGACATCTTTTTCAAAGAACTAAAGTGTTATTTTTCTTGGAATTTTGGTCATTGGATATTGGTTATTATTTGGTTATTGGTGCTTGGTGTTTGGTGATTCCTTTAGGTGACTCCCAGTATGCGGCGGCCGATCATCATTTTGTCGATCTCTTTCGTCCCCTCATAGATCTCAAGTATCTTGGCTGCCCGGTAAAAGCGTTCAATAGGATAATCATCAAGGTAGCCATATCCCCCGTGAAGCTGAAGGGCTTCATCCACAACCCTCACCGCTACATTGCAGGCCCACCACTTTGCCATGGCTGAGAGCTGGGAATCCACATTCCCCCGGTCGAGGTTCCAGCAGGTCTTGTGGACGAGGGATCGGGCCGTCTCAATGAGCGTCGCCATCTCGGCGATCTTGAACTGTGTCACCTGAAAAGAGGCGATGGCCTTTCCGAACTGTTTTCTCTTTTTTACATAGTTGATCGCTTGCTCCATGGCGCCCTGGGCAAGGCCCACCCCGTGGGCAGCCACGTAGGATCTGGAGTGATCAAAAAATTTCATCAACTGGGGGAATCCATTTCCTTCAACACCTATCAGATTCTCCTTAGGGACCCTTACATTGTTGAAATAGAGATTGGCTGTATCCGAGGCACGGATTCCCATTTTTCTGTGTATCCGGTCTGCTTTGTATCCGGGCTGATCCGTTTCAACCAGAAGAATACTGTGTCGTTTCGATCTGGAGGTTTCTTCAGGATGGGTCAAACAATAGACCAAAACAAAGTTGGCCACCGTTCCATTGGTGATCATCACCTTGTTGCCATTGATCACATATTCCTCGCCCACCTTTTCGGCGCGGGTGGTGGCAGAGGCGGTATCGCTTCCTGCCTCAGGCTCAGTGATGGAAAACCCCATGATCGAATCTCCCTTGACCAGGGGAGGGAGATACTTCTTCTTCTGTTCTTCTGAACCGAAGAACTGTAATTCCTCGGCGCCAAAAGTGAGAGAGGAAAATACCTGTCCGAGGCCCGGGTCCACCCTCCAGAATTCCTCCAGAATGGTGGCATGCTCAAGAAAGCCCAGCCCGAGTCCTCCGTTCTCTTTTTTGATAAAGACGCCGATGAAACCAAGTTGAGCGGCTTTTCTGATGAGATCCCGCGGAAAATCCTCCTTGATCTCACACTCCTGACCGATCCCCGCCAATTCTCCTTCGGCAAACTCCCTTGCCGCCAGACGGATCTGTTTCTGGCGATTGGTCATTTCAAAATCCATGATCTTTCTCCCTTGAGGTATATTTCAT
>JASEHH010000205.1:1579-3259 GCA_030017685.1 Thermodesulfobacteriota bacterium
CTGGCCAGGGCATCCCCTAAATAACCCGCAATAAATTGTTCCTCAAAAAGGCCATATCCCGCAAAGATCTGCATCGCCTTCAGAGAAACATCGATGGCGGTCAGGGTACATTTAACCTTTGCTTGCAAAGAGGTGGCGAGGTCCATCTTCCCCTGATCAATCAACCAGACGGCTTTATAGGCTAACAGGGCGGCGGATTCGATCTCCTCAGACATCTCCACGATCATATGGGAGATGTTCTGAAACTTCCCGATTTTTTGCCCGAACTGTTCCCGGTTTTTAGTATGAAAGAGCGCCCGATCGTAGACCCCTCTCGCAAGGCCAATGGCCTCATTGGCAATCTCGGCCCTCCCTTCATTTAAAGCCTCCATGATATAGGTGAAGCCATGATTCTCTTTCCCGAGGAGGTTATTCTTATGCACTTTTACCTCTCGAAATTCAATGCTGCAGGAGGAGGTGGTTTTCAGTCCAATCTTGTCTCCCAGATCGAGGGCGGTCACGCCTTCTTGCTCCCTCTCCACGATGAAACCGCTGATTCCCCGGTAAGGAGGGGCGTCCGGATTGGTTTGGGCGAAGACGGTGTAGAAATCAGAAATATCCGCATTGGTGATGAAGGTTTTATTGCCATTGAGGATATATTCATCCCCCTTTCTCTCAGCACGGGTATCGAGAAAACGGATATCACTTCCGTGATTCGGCTCGGTCACGGCGATGGAGGAAACGGCCTCGCCTTTTGTCAGCTTGGGAAGATATTTCCTCTTCTGCTCTTCGTTTCCGAACCTCAGAAGGGTTTTGGCAGGAATGGATCCGAGGCTGAGCGCCATTCCAATCCGGTTATCGTAGCGGATCATCTCTTCCATCACCAGGCAATAATCGAGCAGGGGCAATCCCTGTCCGCCCAATTCCTTTGGGTAGTATGAGGCAAGATAGCCATTCTGTCCTGCTTTTTTATAAATCTCCCAGGGAAATTGTTTCTTCTTCGCCAGTTCGAGCGTGACGGTAGGGTCACATTCGCCTTTCATAAATTCGCGAATGGCTTCTTTTAAAAGCCGCTGCCGGGATGTCAGGCTGAAGTCCATAAAAGTTTTCTCCTCTAATGAATGATGATCAGGAAATCCCTGTGAATTCCCTTCCTATGATCAATTTCATCATCTGATTGGTTCCGGAATCAATCTGGATGAGCTTGGCATCGCGCATCATCCGTTCCACCGGATAATCTTTCATATAACCGTAGCCCCCCATGATCTGGACCGCATCGGTGGTGACCTTCATGGCCGTATCCGAGGCCATGAGTTTGGCCATGGCTGAAACCATTTCTGCCTTCTTCCATTCTCCCTGATCGAACAGCATGGCTGTTTGATCAGTCAGGAGTCTCGCCGATTCGATTCCGGTCGCCATATCCGCAATCATGAATTGAATCTGTCCATGGTGGGAGATGGGTTTGCCGAATTGGATCCTTCTGCGGGCATAGGAGATCGCTTCATCCATGGCTCCCTTTGCCAATCCCACGGCCTGAGCGGCAGCAAAGAGTCGGCCCAGGTTCACCACCCTCACCATATTGGGAAGCCCTTCTCCTTCCGGTTCAATCCGGTTTTCTACGGGCACTTCTAAATTCTCGAGGTCCATCTCCGAATAGATCGATCCCCGCATTCCCATCCTGTTTTCATCTCTCCTCAAGAC
>JASEHH010000206.1 GCA_030017685.1 Thermodesulfobacteriota bacterium
TTTTCCGCCCAGATAAAGGACAAGGGCCATCGAGAGATTGGAGAGAAAGAGGAGAAGGGGGAAAAACATCCCCCATATCCTGGTGATGCCAACATTCTTCTTGATATAATCCTGGCTAATGAGGGAAAGTTTATCTCTCTCCACCTCCTCCTGAACATAGGCCTTGACGACACGGATTCCGGAAATCGACTCCCTCACCCTTTCGGTAAGCTGGGAAAAGGTTTTTTGAAGCACTTCATAGCGCTTGTGAATCGTCCGGCTAAAGGTGAGGGTGATCACCGTGATCAACGGCATGGGAAGGACGGCATAGAGGGTTAACAGGGGATGGATATAGACCATGAAAAAGAGGGTCAGGATTCCCAGGATGATCGTATCGACGATGAACACCAGACCCAGAGCCATCGCCATCCGGACAGACTCAATGTCATTGATGGCATGGGCCATCAGATCGCCTATCTTCGTTCGCGAGAAGTAGGAAGGAGAGAGGGTTTGAAGATGGAGGAAGAAGCGGTCTCTCAGGGCTTTCTCCATCCGGCGTGAAGCTCCCAGCAAGAGGTATCTCCAGACATACCGGAACCCGCCGATGCCCAGGGCCAGAATGAGAATTTGTAAGCCGTAATTGAGGAGGCGAGGAGAGGCGATATCGCCCGAAGTGAGATCATCAATGGCATGTTTCACCACCCTCGGGATGAGAAGCTGAAGGACATCGACGATGAGAAGGGCGGCAAGTCCTGTCAGAATTCGCCATCGGTTTTTGATAAGGTCTTCTTTGAGGGTTTTGAAAGACTTCATCCTATCCGCTTCCCCGGTCTTTAAATTTAATCGACCCCCCTCGGAAAAGTCAACGGGCCCATACCATTGGTCAAGTGCAGACGGGTTTAAAAAGTTTCAGAAAGGTTTTAGAAAATCAGCCGACTGGCTGAAATGGGCCTTTTTTTGATTTTTCGCTCCGAACTCCCCGCCTGCCAGATTACCACCTGTACGGCGGGCAGGCGAACTCCCAACTCCGAACTTTCATCCAGGTCTCTTTTTTCTAACTTGACAACCTCTTCAGTTTTTGTGAAATTAAGGCTCAAAGGAAGAGACAATGACCCTCAAACCAAATCCAAATCCCATTCTTGAAAAAAAGTCCCCGGGAATTCCGGAGGGCCTTCCTCCGGAAGAGGTCGAGCGTCTACAGAAACTTCAGATCAGGCTCACCGACTTTGTCCTTCATCTCATCCAAGCCTTCCTGAGGACAGGATATTATACATCTGATCATCCCGAATCGAAAAAGGCAAAGGAGGGCCTCTACCAGAAGTTCAGAGAACTTTTTGAGGAGGAGGATGAACTGGCCTTTCTCGTGCGGGAGGAACAGGGGGGACAGGAGATTTTTGTCGAAGGTGTTCTGCCCGAAGCGCAGAAATTGAGCAGGATGATGATGAAGGGAATGGGAGAGCTTTATGTCCCGAAATTCGCCAAATATATGGAGCGTAAAGACCTGATCAGTTTGACCCTCAAAAGCCGGATGAAACAGGGCGAATTCAGCTCATTCGTAGATATTATGAGTGAACCCACCCTGGTGGACACCCGCCGCAAACAGGATCAGGATCGATTTGCACAGGCCCTTTACAGCCGTGGAATCTTTAACATCTCCTATGTCTTCAATGAAGAATTCCTCGCCCTCGAACGGGAGATGCCCTGGAGGGCCCGGCTCACCCTTTCCCGGATGAGGAAGGACCTCAAGATGATTCCCCTCTTTCAGAAGATGATGGGACAGGACATCCAGGAGATCCGGATAAGCCTACTCCGGGATGCCCTCCGACCGATTCGCCAATCCGATTTGCTCTGCGCCATTCTGCGAAATAGCGATCTTGCCACCACCTCCGAAGCCCTTGAGGAGACGATTGAGGACGAAATCGTTTCTTCCTTGAAGAAACAGTACCTCCTCAATACCTCTAAGATCTTCTTGCGCGAACATCTTGACCTCAAAAAACTTCAGAAGCAGGATGGTTTTGAGAAAAAATCGGACCGTCTCGTGAAGAAGCTCTCCGGCCGTCTGAAAGAGGCTGCTACCAAGGAGACGGAGAATCTTCTCGAGGAATTTTTCAGGCATCAGCTCGTCGGTCTCGAAGACCTGCCCCCGGCCCTGAAAGACAAGATCCTCCTGGAGAGGTTGACCGATAAATTTCTCAACTATACGGATCAGTTCTTCCAGCAACTCGACCAGGCCAGAGATAAGGAGGCCTTTCTCAACGTGGCCATCTCCTTTGTCAGGATGATTCCTGAATTGATCCATAGGGATCGTTATCCGGAGATTCTGCGGATATTTGAAACCCTCAAGGGTCATTTTCACCATAAGAGGATGTGGTCTCTTCTTGCAGGCCAGGTTCTGGAGGAGATCGGAAAGGGAACGATCCCTCAACTCCTCAAAGAGAAATTTCTCAAAGGGAAAAAAGAGGTCCGGGCAGCAGTCATTCCTATTTTGGCCGCGCTTGAGATCGGGGCCATTCCTGTCCTCATCGATATTTTGAAATCGAGTGAGGATCAGTGGGTGAGAAAGAATGCCTGCGAAGCCCTGATTCAAATCGGGCCGGTCGCCGCTGTCCATCTTCTCAAGGAACTGGAGCGACAGCAGACCTCTGTCGATACGACCTGTGATATTCTCAGGGTTCTTGGAGAGATCAAATCTCGCGAGTGGCAAGCTCCTTTGACGAAGATCGCAAAGAGCTTTGCCACTCATCAACATTCCAGGTTGAGGGAACAGGCCATCCATACCCTGTGCCAAGCCGGAGGCCCTGAGGGAGAGGAGATCTATCTTTCGTCTTTAAATGATCTAGACATTGAGGTGCGAAAAAGAGCGGTCTGGTGCCTGGGCATGATCAAAAGCGCCCGGGGCATCGGAAAGATGGTCGAGATGCTCAAAGAGCTATCCGCAACACCATCCCCGCAATCCGATAAACTCGAAACCCATATCTACCTCGCCTTTGGCCTTTCCGGAAATATTGCCATGGAAGGGAGGACTTCGGAGCAGATTCTGATTGAAGTCTTGGAAAAAAGGGGGATCAAGGGATTGCTGGGCTTTCTTCAGAAGAATCCCCTCACAGATACCTCTCTTACCGCAATCTGTGATACGTTGGGGAAAATCGGGACCGGGGAATCGGTCAAAGCCTTAACTCGATTGGAAAAATCTCAAAAAGGATCATTGGTTCCAAAAATTAGAGAGGCGATAAAAAAGATTGAAGACCG
>JASEHH010000207.1 GCA_030017685.1 Thermodesulfobacteriota bacterium
GGAAATAGGTCTTCAATCTTTCCCGTTCAAAGTCTTCTTCCACCTCTTCGATGCCCGTGGCTCCCTTCTCCATCAGGAAGTTGGAAATCGGTTCTGCCAACTCTTTGGAAACGAGCAGAGAAAGAGCCAACCAGCGTTTCATAAGCGCCTCATACAAAAAGGGGCCAAGGATTCGAGGGTTCGTGGGTTCAAGCCCCTGTTCTCTTAAGAAATCATCTCACTTGATCACTTGAATCCTGGACCCCTTGAATCCCTTTAAGTCATGGCAATAAATCCTCTGATCTTCTCATTAAAGGCCGAGGCGGACTCCATCATCACCATGTGACCGGCATTTGGAATGATCTCCAATTTCGATTCCTTGATCCGACTCTGGAGGAATTGGGAATACTTCACAGGTGTCAATTCATCCTCATCCCCGCAGAGGATGAGTGTGGGAAGATCGATCTTGTCCACCTTATTCATCATATCAAACCGGTCACAGGCTGAAAAGTCGCCGCGAAGGACTTCCGGCCGGCAACGCATCATTCCGATCAAACCCTTATCAATCAAATCGAGCGAGGTCTTACGGGAAAAAGCAAATTGGTTAATCTTTCTCACCGTCTCTTCAAAGTTCTCCTTGATTCCATTTAAGATCATTGGAAAAACTTTTAATCTCACTCCGGTTCCAACCAGGACAATGCCTTTGATCATCTCCGGATATCTCAAGGCCATTGTCTGAACGATCGCCCCTCCCATGGAATGGCCAACGAGAAAGACTTTTGGGAAGCTCAGAGCGTTCAAAAAACCATGGACATGCTCCGCATATTTTTTGATCTCTTCCTCCCCCTCTCCTCCTGATTCTCCGTGGCCGGGAAGTTCAATGATGATGGGATTAAAATGCTTTTCAAAAAAACCCTTCTGAGAGCTCCATGTATACTGTCCGCCTCCTGCTCCGTGGATGAAAAGAATCACTTCTCTTCCTTCTATAAAGCCTTTTCTCCCCATCCAGTAACTGATCTGTCTTCCTCCGGCGCTGATAATTGGCATGGCTCTCTCCTTTGAATCGAATCGAAATAGGAATGGAACGCCTGGAGCAATTTCTCCTTCCCTTTCAGGCATGACAATTTCGAATGGAAGGAGGCGCAGCCAGGAAGTCCCTTCGTGTACCAGTAGAGGTGTTTGCGGATCTGGGGCGTCAAACTACTTTCCTCATAATAGTTCTGGATCAGTGAGATATGATGACCGATCATCCTTTTCCTCTCTTCCAGGGAAATGGCCGGCCCTTTTTCCAGAGGCCCTAAAGGTTTTAGACTGAAAACCCATGGGTTTCCCAAGGCCCCTCTTCCAATCATCACCCCATCGCACCCCGTCTCCTCTATCATCCTTTTTATCAAAGACGGTGTGTTCACATCTCCATTTCCAATGACAGGAATCCGGACCGCCCTCTTTACTGCTGCAATCACACTCCAATCGGCCCGCCCCCGAAAGCCCTGGGCTCTCGTCCGTGGATGAACAGTGATCGCATCCAAACCGCAGTCCTTGGCGAGCTTTGAAATCTCGACAGCATTGATCTGTTTTTCATCCCATCCAGAGCGAATTTTGACGGTCAGGGGACAGGTGACCCTCTTTCTCATCGCAATCAGTATCCCCTCGACCTTTTCCGGAAAGCGCATCAGATCCACACCCGCTCCGGTCTTGACGACCTTTTTGGCTGGACAACCCATGTTGAGGTCAATGGCATCAGCTCCCATGGCTTCTGCTTTTGCCGCGGCTTCAGCCAAAACCTCTGGTTTTGAGCCGAAAAGCTGGACGGAGACCGGATGCTCATCCTCAACCATCTTTAAGAAAGCCTCCCCTTTTCGTAGCAATCCCTCGGCGCTGATCATCTCCGTAAAAGTCAGACCGCAGCCCATCTCTCTCGCCAATTGTCTGAACGGATAGTCCGTAATCCCCGCCATCGGCGCCAGAACGAGGTTGTTATTTAATCGAAGCGTCCCCAGTTTCATCATATTTTGCAATATTCAAGCTATAGATAGGGGGATGGGGTGATCGGGAGATCGGGTGTCTTATTTAAATTTCTCCCCATCTCCGGGCCTCCCTATCTCCCCATCTATAATATCCATAGGAGAACTTTTGGAGGCAGCATCCCAGTGTTTTTTAATCGAATCGATCGCCTCACCCATCTGAAGGGGTTCTCCGAAGTGGAGTCCCTCTTTTTTTAACCCTTTGAAGAGTTTTATCAGAGTGGGTTCTTCCAGATTGAAACTTTCCAGGTCTTTAAACTTCCCGAAGATCTCCTCAGGCTTCCCCCTTTCGCTCAGATCTCCATGCCCATGCATGAGATAGAGAACATCGGCCACCTCAGGCACAAGATCGACTTCGTGGAGGGTCATGATGAAAGTGATTCCTTTCTCCCTGTTCAACTCATTCAGAATCCTGATAAGATCCCTCTTTGATAATGGATCCAGCCCCGTGAAAGGTTCATCCAGGATCAGCAACTCCGGTTCCGTAACCAGGGCTCCGGCCAGAGCCACCTTCTTCTTCTCTCCACCCGATAAGTAGTTGACGATCTTATCTTTAATCGACCCGAGATTCAATCTCTCAATCACATTTCCTGCGAGCCTCCCTGCTTCGGCTCTGTTCATTCCATAATTGAGCGGTGCGAAGAGAATATCATCATAGACGGTGGGCCCGAGGATCTGTTCGTCCACATCCTGCATGACCACGCCAATCTTTTGCCTGATATTTGAATATTCCTTTCCCGGATCGACACCGAAAACCCTCACGCTTCCATCCTTCGGAACAAGGATTCCCAGGAGGTGCTTGAGCAGGGTCGTCTTCCCGCAGCCATTCGATCCAAGAATGGAGACCCTCTCTCCTCGATTGACAACAAAGTCGAGCCCGCAGATCTGCACCTTGGTCATATCGGGATAGACATGGGTAATGCAATCCACTTCAACGATTCTTTCGTTACCCTTCATAGCTCT
The DNA here is from genome assembly GCA_030017685.1 of Thermodesulfobacteriota bacterium. Lineage (GTDB taxonomy): Bacteria > Desulfobacterota > BSN033 > BSN033 > UBA1163 > RBG-16-49-23. The sequence goes on from JASEHH010000207.1 coordinate 2,967, forward strand.
ACTCTCTCCTGTCATTGATCATGGTCACATGGCCCCCCATGAATGATGAAAATAGTCTAACGGTTAGGGCTACGAAGCCAGTTTCGTCCATCGTCAAAGGGTTACGTCTAAAAGATTTAACGACGAATAACTTCACCCTTTAACGAAATGGGCATCCTTACCTTAACCTTTTAACCACCGATTTTATTCTCCTCTGTAATGGATCTTGTTCTTAAAACCCCTTAGCATCATCGATTCGTACATCTTCTCG
>JASEHH010000075.1 GCA_030017685.1 Thermodesulfobacteriota bacterium
TGCCCTGGAAACGCCAATCCATCGCCCTTAAACCGAATTCTTCAATTGCCTCTCTTCTTCCAAAAATTGGAGGGCTCAAATTTCTTTAGCGTTTCTTAAACAACTTAAGTACGTCTCTGAGGTTTCCAACGCCCCGGGGGCTTTCGATTATTGCACCCCGATTTACGGAGTCGGTGCTGTGTAGGTTGCCGAAAAGATCGTGTCCCCCAGCCATTTATTGAAGGCCGGGTTGTCGCTGAATTGTTTGAAAAGTTCAGTGTGGTCAGTTAGCAGTTCAACGATTACCCGCTTCAGCGCCTTGTCGTGCTCGATGCGCGCGTTCTGCTTGTCCGAGTGTTTCATCGCATTCTGGTAGGCTCTGTCTGCCGCTACTTTTGTGGGAATTTCTTCGGCAATGATCTTACGGATCTTGTCAGCATCCTTCCAGTCAATGTTTCCGAACTGCTCGTTAAAGGATCGAAGGATATTGCTAAGGCGATCCAGCTCCGGCTCTGGCATACGCCCCCCGCCACTTGTGGGAACAGGCTCGATCTCCGCGTTCTCATCGCTGAGGGCAATGTTAATCGCCGAACGCACCTCCACCCGGTAGCTGTCCATATCGATGGCTTCGAGAATGCCTTTTGACAGGTCATCTTCCTTCGGGGCGGGCAACTTGGGGATCAGGAAGTTCAGGAAGATGGACAATTTCTCCCAGGTGGCATTAGTGAAGGGCAGCACCGAAGCCAAAAAATTATAGGTGCGCACAAATGCCTTCGCCTTCCCCTTGAAGTCCACTTGCCCATCCTCGTCGAGCATGTTCACATAGATCGCTACACAGGAATCGAGAATCGGGTCCAGTTGATCACGGTCGGCCCCATTCAGATATAACTCCACAAATTGGTCCACTGCCAGGTTGTTATAGACTTGATAGCCATCAAGGCTGGCCTTGAGGTCGTGCAGCTTATTGGGGTCAGTCTCAGAGCTGAGGATTGTGGTGCGGTAGTAGTCCTCGAACGCCAATTGAATCGTGTCAGCATCATTCTGAAAATCGAGCACAAAGGTGTCGTGTTTCTTTGGGTGCGCCCGGTTGAGGCGCGAGAGCGTCTGCACCGCCTTGATGCCCGAGAGTGGCTTGTCCACGTACATCGTGTGTAGCAGCGGCTCGTCGTAACCGGTCTGAAATTTGTCGGCGCAGATCAAGAAGCGATAGGGATCTTCACGTATACGATCCGATATCAGGTTGCTTGAGAATCCGTTTAGCGATGCCTCGGACACTTTCTGTCCGCTATATTCATGCTCGCCAGAAAAAGCAACGATGGCCTGCCAGGAACTCTTACGTTCTTTAAGGTAATCACGGATTGCGTGGAAGTACTGGATCGCACGCTCGATGCCACTCGTAACCACCATCGCCCGCGCCTGGCCGCCAATTTTGTGTTTGGCCAGCACCTGTTCATGGAAATGGTCGACCATGATCTCTGCCTTCTCCCGAATGGCGTGCTCATGGGACTCAACGTAGCGATGCAGCTTCTTCTGGGCCTTTTTGGTATCAAACTCCGGATCATCCTCGACAGTTTTTGTAAGCCGGTAGTAGCTATCGACCGGCGTGTAGTTCTTCAGCACATCGAGAATGAACCCTTCCTGGATCGCCTGCTTCATGGTGTAGCTATGAAATGGACGGTGCTTGACGCTGCTGCCTTCCGGCCATGGATCACCAAAAACCTCCAGCGTTTTGTTCTTGGGGGTGGCAGTGAATGCAAAGTAGCTGGCATTTGGCAGCATCTTCCTCGATTCCATGATGCGGTTGATTATGTCCTCGGTGGTCTCATCCTCTTCCTCGCCGCCACCTGCCGATAGCGCAATATTCATCTTCGCTGCTGTGCGCCCGCCCTGGCTGGAGTGTGCCTCGTCGATGACGATGGCAAATGTTCGCCCGCGGTGCTCATTGCCAATGTCGTCTAAAACGAAGGGAAATTTCTGGACGGTCGTGATGATGATCTTCTTTCCGCTTTCGATGAATTTTCTTAGGTCACCTGAATGCTCCGCATGCCCCACCGTTGCCGCCACCTGTGCAAATTGTTTGATGGTGTTCTTGATCTGCTTGTCCAAAACCTTGCGGTCGGTGACCACGATCACCGAGTCGAAGATCGGCGCACTCTCCCGTTCCAATCCCACAATCTGGTGAGCAAGCCAGGCGATGGAGTTGCTCTTACCGCTCCCTGCTGAATGCTGGATCAGGTAGCGTCGCCCTGATCCCCTTGATCGGGAGTCGGCCAGGAGCTTCCGAACCACGGCAAGCTGGTGAAACCGCGGAAAGATCTGCACTTCCCTTTTTCGCCCGGTGCGCTCATCTTTCTCCTCAACAATCTGTGCGTAGTTTTCGATGATGTCGGTTAACCCCTCTGGGGTGAGGATCTCGCGCCACAGGTAATCGGTCTTAATGCCCTTTGGGTTGGGCGGGTTTCCCGCACCGTCGTTGTAGCCTATGTTAAAAGGCAGGAACCACGATTCCTTGGCCTTCAGGTGGGTGCAGAAGCGCACCTCCTGATCATCCACTGCAAAGTGCACCAGGCAGCGGCCAAACTGAAAGAGCAGTTCGCGTGGATCGCGGTCGCGCTTGTATTGCTGCACCGCATCCTCCACCGTTTGCTTCGTCAAACGGTTCTTCAGTTCGAACGTAGCGACAGGCAGGCCATTGATGAAGAGGACGAGATCGAGTGCGAGTTGGGTCTCGTCTTTACTATAGTGAAGCTGACGGGTAACACTGAAAATATTAGCAGTGAAAAGCTCCACTGCCCTGGCATTCCCCGGCGAGGGTGTACCGTAGAAGAGGTCCACTGACACAGGGCCGTGTTTGATTCCTTTTCTTAAAACATCAATAATCCCACGCTTGGCAATCTCACCCTGTAACCTCGCGAAAAACTTTTGTCGCTTTGAGCTGTCTTCAGAGATTCCGAGTTGTTCCAAAACCTTGGGTTGAGTTGCCCTTAAAAATTCAAACAGTTTTTCAAGATCAATTGCGTGGTCGCGGTCATAAGCGCTGGGATTGCCCAGGACGTATCGTGTTCCGCCATAAAATAAATCCGGCTGTGCCCCAATGTCTTTACGACTGGTACCTTCGCCCCGGATGCCAACAAGGTCCGAAACAATCAGGCTCTCTAATCCTTTTTCGCTGGTATCACTCGTTGTCATTTGTGATCCCCTCTGTGTCGTTCATTTCCGTTGCTTCGGTGTCTTCACTTGTATCGAGGTCTTCAAGCACCTCGGCCTCAGCCTCGGCCATCGCAGGCAATTCCACGCCGCGCACGTCCAGTTTGCCTGTAATCACATCAGTAATCAGGCGGGTGCGGTATTCGCGCAGGAGGTCGATTTCGCGGCGAGCCTTGACTTCTGCAGCATTTATGCCAGCCAGATCTCTTTGAAGTATTGCACAAATGTATATCTGATCTTTTACCGGGGGCACCGGGACAAGACAGTCCTTGATAGCATTTTGCGACAAACCGTAGCGAGTGATTCCATTAGCCCGAATATGTAACTGGGTCACCAGTAGAGGGTCTTGAAAGCAACGCAATAGAAATTCATTATACATCTGCTGAGGATCAGGCCTTAAGATGGCAAGGTGGTATCCACAAACGAGGTCAGGCGCTTCATATGCAACTAAAATAGGTACTCCAATGTCGTTCCACATCTCTGAATCTTTTGTAATAACAACATCACCAACTCTGAGTCGAAATCGATTGACTTCATCTTCCGTAGCAGTGGCTTGCATAAAAGGGATTTGCTCGGTAATAGTATCGTTCTTATATACATCGACGTAGTTACACAGCCGAATTGAAACCTCACCTTCAATAGTATGTTTATCAACATTGCTAACAATCAACTTGACAAAGTTTCGTAATCGCCGTACTTCCCAATGTTCTGGTACATCGCCGAGCCACTTCACACCGGAGGGTTTGAGGCGGACATTGGGGTCGAGGCCACGGGTCACAGACCGGTGGATGATGGCCTGTTTCTGCTCATTCAGCAGATCAATCAGCCGCCGCTTGGCGCGGATAAGGCGATCTACCTGCCGACCAGTTGCGCTAGCAAAGCGAGCGATCGCTGCTTGCTCTTTCTTTGGAGGTACAAGTGCTTCGATACGGAATAGGTCATCCGAATACAGTCGCAACCTACTCTCAACAACCCCTGTCGATTCGACCTTGATACGTCCTTTATAAAGCGGCAACCTCAGAAGATTGTGATAGTACCAAGCCTCGGCATTGTCATTGAACCGGTAAACGCAATAAGCAGGGCTCACGATTCCAGCGGAGCGGGCGACACCAAGGCTTCCATTCCAAGCCAACATGATATTCACAACAAGGTCATCCTGAGCAACCCTCTTATAACCAACAAGTGATGCCGCCCTGGTGTCAGGTTCGTCACCCCCATCCCGAGTCCGGCGCGGTGTGACCCCGGTGCACTGCGACACACTGAGAAGTTGATCTTGGCCATCCGACGATCGTGAATTAACCTCACGTAAAAGGTATTTGAAACGACGCATCTCCCAACGCTTCGGAATCCTCCCCAGCCATGGCAGGTTAGAGTCCTTGTATTCGGGGTAGGGCTTTAGGGCGGCGATACCTGGGCTCTTCGGGTTCTCACTCGCATATTCGGGAGACGAAGTTTCTTTCACTGCCAGCGGGTCGAATAGCGAGGTCTGTCTCATCCCGACGCTGATTGCTGTGCCGGGTGCGCCATCGCCTGTCAGGCGTGGGGAGAGTTCCCGTTTCTCTGCGCCTACGGGTTGCACCACTCCGATAAGCCGGCCATCGAGCAGGAAGTCTGGAATTTGTAGCGGCTCGACGCGCAACAGTGTGTCCTTGTCCGCCGTCTTCACGGCCTCGCGCAGCTCCATAAGCAAGCGTCCGAGTATGTTTCGGCCAACGAGTGTGCCATCCTCCGTCTCTTTGGCGCCCCAGAAGGCGTCCTTGCGAGACTGCTCGACGATGGGCCGGTTGCCTGTCTTCAACAACAGCTCGCTGAACGCATCCCAGTTCTGCGCGAGCTTCACATATAGGCACCAGCGCATCATCTTGACTCGTACGTGATCCCAATCTGGCCGTGTATCGTGACGATACGGCTTGCTCTTCATCTTTGCCGTCATCGGGCTCGCCTGCTCGATGATGAGCCGCTGTACCTCGGGCCGATGTGGAAAGCGGCAGGCCTGGTACAGCGCTTCCGACGTGAAGATGCGCAAGCCGTTGACCTTCAGCGGAAAACCGCCTGCCATGTTCGACAGGCCACCGAATTCTCCGTTAGTCTTGAGAAAAACCACGCTGGTCGAGCGCTCGTATCTCCGCGACTGCGCATCCTTCGGCTTTTTAGAAATCGATGACATTGAAATCCACATCGGTGGCATAAGTCTTCCGCGGTAAGAGAGGATACCATTTGCTGAACGGATGGTTCGGATCGGCGTCCGGGTCTCCCCACCACAAAGCCAGCGGGCAGTTATTGGGGCAGTTTCGGAATGTAACGATCATCGAGCCAAAGCCCAGGCCGAAAGGGCTGAAACCGAGCGGGCGAAGAGCTTGGCTTGGGTTTTGACAGAATGATCGAATCCGTAAACCTGCTAGCAACAACTCCCATTCCACAAGTTGACGTCCTTCCTCTGAGGAAAAAATACCATGCGTGGTCTTGCCACCTGGGGAGCGGGGTTTGAATGGAAACTTTTTTTCTTCTTCCAGATAAGCTTTGAGTGCCTCGTCCACAGGCAGCTCAACTGGCCACAGCACTTCCGATATGTTCCGGTTAATTAGCTTGTTTTCGAATGCCTCAATCCGCCAAATTTTTAGGTTAATCTTTTTCTTTTGATCATTAGTCACCTGGTCTAACCGTTGGGGCATTTTGTACTCCGCAAAAGTGTGCGTAGCGACCGCTATAACGTGGACGGTAGCCTTAACCGGAGCTTTGTCTTGAATCCATGCGGCAAGATCACTTCCAACGCGCCCACCGCTGAACATAGCGTCATCAAGATAGATGAAGTCGCCCCCCGGTCGACCACATCCCGCTGTTGTAAACCCACACTTGCGCTGTAGAACCTCGTCGAAAATCGCCAGCAATTCTTCCTGGGAGTGCCCGTTCTGCTGAATACGAAGAAAGTGGGCTTTTCCCCAATAGCCGCAGGGATCCGAGCCAGCTAACTCATTTTCACCAACTAACCCTTTCAAGAACGTAGTGACCTGCTTCCTTGAAAAATAGGTGTGCTTGAGTATGTGGTCCAACTCGCGAAGGAGCGGGACACGCACCTCCCCATCGAACTGCTTGATCCACCGGCCCACATGCTCAGGTGTTGGTTCTTCAATTTCCCCTGCTCGGTAGTCCTTGATGGTGCCGGCAATCGAGGCCAGCAGGGCATTGCGTTCGCTCATAACTTGCCTCCCCCAATGATTTCATCCAACAGCCCCTCGGTCTCTTTCTCCAGCGCCAGGATGTCGGCGTGGATTTCCTCAAGTGTGCGTAAGGGTTGGGGCTTGTAAAAGTATCGGGTGAAGGATATCTCGTAACCGATCTTGGTGGCTGATTCGTCAATCCACGCATCGGCGACGAAGGGTAAGACCTCGCGGCGAAAGAAGGCTTCGATTCCCCCCTCTTCCAGTAGGGGGACCTGCTCGGTGTCGCGGAGGTCGGTATCGGGGTCATACTCCACGACGGCGGGTTTACCGTCGATGCTGGTCGCAAACAACCCGTGCAGGGGGTCCGGGGCAGTGCCCTTCTTGTGTATCTTCCTGATAACTGGCGACGCATCGTCCAAACGCTCGGCGGTCTCCTTTAACGCCTTGATCTCTTTCGGGGAGTAGGTGTGGTTGGGGTCAATTCCATTGAGCCTTAGAGGGCGCTCGACTGTGACCTTCCAGTAGCCGAAGGCTGCGTTAGGAAAGATCTTTGACTGCTCGGTCTCCTCAAAAGCAAGGAATGTTGCTATGATACGCTGGATATCCTCGGCGGAGAGTTCACAGTTCTTCTTGCCGAGGTTTTTGCGGAGTGGTTTGAACCAGGATGTGGCATCAATGAGTTGAATCTTGCCGCGCCGGCGCTCTGGCTTGCGGTTCGTCAGCACCCAGATGTAGGTCGCAATGCCGGTGTTGTAAAACATGTTGAGCGGAAGGGCTATGATCGCCTCCAGCCAATCATTCTCAATGATCCAGCGGCGGATGTTACTCTCACCCTGTCCAGCGTCGCCGGTGAAAAGTGAGGACCCGTTGTGCACCTCGGCAATGCGACTTCCAAGGGGCGTTTTCTGTTTCATCTTGGACAGCTTATTAACCAGGAACATGAGCTGGCCGTCGCTGGAGCGGGTAATGAGGCTAAGCTCCGGATCTCCTGCGTGTCCGATGATGAAACGAGGGTCGCGGATGTCGCCCTTGCCGCCCATACGTTCAAGATCGGTCTTCCAACTCTTACCGTAGGGCGGATTCGAAAGCATGAAGTCGAACTCCCGGGTAGGAAAGCCGTCCTGTGATAGGGTAGAGCTAAGACGGAAGTTCTCAGCCTCTTCCCCTTCGCCCTTGAGCAGCAGATCCGCCTTCGTAATGGCATAGGTCTCGGGGTTTACCTCCTGGCCAAAGAGATGGATAGAGACTTCTTTGCCATGCTCACGGGCCAGATCTCGCAGCCTTGCCTCCGCCACGGTTAACATGCCTCCGGTACCACAGGCGCCATCGTAAACAAGATAAGTCCCGGACTCAATCTGGTCAGCGATCGGAAGAAAGATGAGATCGGCCATCAACCTCACAACGTCGCGAGGGGTGAAGTGCTCCCCTGCCTCCTCATTGTTTTCCTCGTTGAAGCGCCGGATAAGTTCCTCGAAGATCGTGCCCATGGCATGGTTGTCGAGTCCTGGGAGTCGTTCCGAACCATCAATGTTGAGTACGGGCTGGGGACTGAGGTTGATTGAATAGTCGAGGAATTTTTCGATCAGGCTGCCGAGGATGTCGGCATCGACCAGCGTGGGGATCTGGTTTCGTAACTTGAACTTTTCGAGGATTTCCTGAACATTCGGCGAGAAACCGTCGAGGTAGGCTTCGAAGTCAACCTTAAGCTGCTGGGTCTTGGCGCGGGCGCGCAGGTCACGCAGGATGAAGGGCGAGGCGTTGTAAAATGCCTGGCCCGAGGCCTGCCGCAGGGCGGCGTCCTGGTTGGCGATGCCAGCGGCGTCGAGGGTTTTCTTCATGTCCAGCACGGCTTTCTTGGTTGGCTCAAGCACGGCATCCAGGCGGCGAATGACAACCATGGGGAGAATAACATCCCGATACTTACCGCGGACATAGACATCTCTCAAGACGTCATCGGCGATGCCCCAGATAAAGTTAGCAATCCAGTTCAGGTTGTTGTTGCTCATTACAGCCCCTCAAAGACATTGACGGTATAATTTAACCTTTGGCAGGTAAACATAGCGTCAATGTGTCATTGGTGCTTAATCTACCAGAAATACGACGGAAGTTCAATTATTAAGAATTCGGCTGTCAAGCTGACCCCTGATGTCAATAGTGGACACGAAACGTTCTCTCAGGCTGCAATCTGCCTTGCGTAGAACTGCCGTTCATAGACAGCCGGGGATAGGTACCCCAGACGTGCTTGTCGTCTTTGCCGATTGTAGAATACCTCGATGTACTCGGTGATCTCCCGGATAGCTTGTTCTCTCGTCTTGTAGCGACGGTGATGGATAAGCTCACTCTTGAGCGTCCCCCAGAAGCTCTCCATAGGAGCATTATCGTAGCAATCGCCCTTTCTGCTCATGGATGCTCTCATCTTGAACTGCTCCACTAGCCTCTGGTATTCATGGGCGCAGTACTGACTCCCACGATCCGAATGGTGGATCAGACCTGCTCCAGGCCGTTTGGCTGCCACGGCCCTAAACAGAGACTGACTCACAAGATTCTTTGTGATTCGATTGCCCATGGCATATCCAACGATTTCTCCTGTGAAGATGTCCTTATGCCCCGCCAGATAGAGCCACCCTTCTTCTGTAGGGATATAGGTAATGTCGCTGAGCCAAACTTCATTCAGCCTCGTTCCCTCAAACTGCTGATGGAGCAGATTCTCTGCCACTGGGAGAGTATGCCTGGAATCTGTGGTGGCCTTGAACTTTCTCCTCTGTTTGCACCGTATCCCCAGCTTCTTCCGAATCCGTCTGATCCGGCAGATCCCTACCTTCACACCCTGTTCTTTGAGCTCATGCTGTAATCTTTCAGGACCGCAAGTCTCTCGGGTCCTCTTGTGGGCGGCTTTAATCTCCACTTCCAACCTTCCCTCTTCTCGCACACGTTTGGAAGGCTTCCGATTGAGCCATTTGTAATAGCCGCTCTTGGATACCTTCACAATACGGCACATCGCCGCGATACAATACCTGAATCGCATCCCTCTCATGACCGCGTACCTGGCAGCGACTCCTTCGCAAAGTACGCGGCCGCTTTTTTTAATATGTCACGCTCCATCCTGGCTTCTGCCAGTTCTCGCTTGACCCGGGCAAGCTCCATCTCTATCTCGGTAAGCGGCCTCTGCTGTTTTCCGACCTCCTTGAGCTTGTCTTCTCTGTTCGCCTTAACCCAATACCGTATGGTCGATGGGGCTATCGATAATCTACGCCCTACCTCCGGTATTTTTATTCCCCCTTCTGTTACCAGCTTCACTGCTTCCTCTCGAAGCTCTTTCGTGTAGATCGCTCTTGGAATCCTTTCCATTCTGACACCTCCGTCTTTAGTATTTTAACTCAACTTTGGTGTCCACTAAAGTCATCTTACCCCAAGCTGACGTGAGGCGATGAGAACAGCGGGCGGATTAATTGAAGATCCAGAGTTTGCGAAGACGGTTGAACCGTTTGAGGAAATCGGTTTCTTCGGGGGTCATCGAGGATGGGGAAGCCCTCTTTTTTAATTTCAATAATCCCCCATAATCCACCCATCTGAATAGAGGGAAAAGATATCGCCGGAGAATTCCTTTTTCCTTAAAAGCAAAACTACTGTTGAAGTCGATGAGAAACGGCTCCCCCTTGTCGGAGACGAGGATGTTGCCTTTATGTCTTAAATCCATGTGAACCACTCCCCTTGAGTGGATCGCTTTAAGCACTTGATCGAGGTCTGAAAAGAAGGAAGGAGGAATGATTTTCCCTCTCTCGATGGGGACTCCCGAAATGAATTCCATGGCAAAAGCAAAGCGATCAATCCGTTCCACAGGTTGAGGAATGCCTTTCAATCCTTTGAGCCGGGAATAGATCTTCCATTCCTTATGAATTAACCAGAGTCCGAGGGTCCATCGTAAGAAGAAATTTCTTCTTCGGACATCTTTAACCATGAAGGTGTGCCCCTCTGTCTCGACCCGATTCAGGTCAGGTTTTCCGAAACTTCCTTCTACGAGGAGGGTCGAATGCCTCTCGATATCTTTACGGTCTGTCATCCTTTCCATACTCTCTTTTATTCCGCAATCCGAAATCCGCATTCCGCAATCTAAAAAACTGCTCCCCAGAAAGGTCTGCTCAAGATCAATATTATTCCTCCAATAATCATAAGCAGTATCCCTTCCTCGCTGTTCTCGATAAAACTCTTGAACCTCCAGGGGAATCTCTCTTTTGAAAAAGGAGTCCATCGGGGAAGATACTCCGGGACCTTTTCATCATAATCTTCGTATTGGCTCCCAAATATTTTTTTCAACCGATCCCCTTCCACTCTCTTTTTATAGGGGATATAGTGAAAGCAGAACATAAAGAAGGCCGCTGCCAGAAGGTAAATATTGTCCGCCAGGATACAAAAGCCTGCAGTAATGAAAATCGAACCAATGTAGAGTGGATTCTTGACATAAGCGTAAGGACCGGTCACAGTCAGAACCTCATTTTTCTGAAGATGGCCAGCGGCCCAGATACGGATCATCTCTCCCAGGAAAATGAGGAGTAGTCCGATCAGTATGCCGGCCGAATGGGGTTTCGCAAAGACAATCAATAAAATAGCTCCGATGTATAATGGGATTCTTCGAATCTTTTTTCTCATCAATCCCTCCTCGTTCTGCTCCCAGTCCACCCCCCTCATTTAACAATAGGAGTGGCAGTCCTCTTCTTGTGGATAAAATAGAGGTTTCTGAAGTAGATAAAATTTCCAGGCAGATAAGCCAGGATGAACACAGGGTCCATTTGATGAACGGCATAAGAGAGAAGAATCAGCCCGCCTACCAGGCTGAAGTACCAGAAGGCAACCGGAATGACACTCTCTTTTCTCTTTTCAGATGCAATCCACTGGATCAAAAACCGCATGGTGAACATCGCCTGGCCGATAAATCCGAAGATGAGCCAGAAATCGATCCTAAATTTTGGATATTGCTGGGCAAAGTTTGAGAGAACCTCCTTGATCCAATCCATATCAAATCCTTTCTTCAACATCATATTGGATGCGACGTCCCTTCATCCATCTCACTCCTAAAAGATCGATGAAAGACCGCAGCGCCCGATTTCGAATATTGTATTTAGACTTCCCGAATTTCCTGGAATGGTGCAAAACCGGCACCTCGATGATTCGGTATCCGTTCATCTTGACAAGGGTCGAAAGAAACCGGTGCATTCCATTAAATACGGGGATCTCCTTGATGCACTCCCGCTTGAAGGCCCTCAGGGTGCAGGCGCTATCATAAATTTTTTCTCCGCTTAACCGGTTGCGAATAGCATTTGCAATCTTTGAGGAAATCCTCCTCAGCCAGGGGTCATCCCTTTTCTGACGCCACCCGGTGGCCATGTCATATCGATCTAAGTAAGTTAACAACCTGGGAATATCCTCCGGGTCATTCTGGAGATCGGAATCCAGGGTGACGATCGTATCTCCCCGAACCTCCCTCATCCCTGCAAGAAGTGCCGTGCTCAGACCCCGATTCTCTTTGAGTCCAATGATTCGGAGGGAAGGATATTGAGAGACCATCTCTTTGAGGATTTTTCGACTTCCATCCGAACTCCCATCATCCACAAAGATCATCTCATAAGGCAAGCCGAGAGGATTTAAAACCTTCACCAACTTGGGAATCAAGGCAGAAAGGTTCCCTTCTTCATTAAACACGGGGACGACAACAGATATTTCTATTTTTTTAGAACTTTCCACCTTGCTTTCCGCTAACCTCTAAACTTCTCCTCCCTTTGGCAAGGGAGGTCGGGAGGGATTTGGTCAATTGCTCTCATTTACCGATTCGATATCAGCACCATATCATCACCCCCGACGTTTCGCCGGGTAATCAACTCAATTTTAGGCCTACCTTCCATCGCCTGATTTTGAGAGAAGTCTCTGAATTTTAAAAGGCAGAATACCCTCTTTTCCGATTGAAGAAAGCGGATAAATTCTTCTCTCTTCTCTATTTCCAGGATGGGGACGATCTCAGTATAATAATTATAAGGTGCGATTACAAAATCGCCATAGATGGCCAGCCTTTCTCCGGGCTGAATCCGTGTGGTAATCTCCTGAGAGATGAAGCGGGCCGATTTATAAGGATTGATCAGTGGGAAAACAATTCTTAATGTGTAGAAGAACCCTCCCGCCATTATTCCGACAATAAGAAAGAATACAGCCGCTCGATACCTCAACCGTTGGAGAATGAACAGAACAATACTTCCCCCGACAAAAAGGAAAGCGATGGGAAGGCTGTAAGGCAGGTAGGATGGAAATCTCGTTGAAACCACCCAGGGGATGCCTACCCCCAATCCAAGGAGCAATCCTGAAAATATCAGGAGGGGGATTGAAAACCACCAGTGATGAAAAATTTTTATCGAAGCTGACAAAAATTCGTCCCACCATTTCCCCACCATCAGAGAGACCGCTGGAAAAAGGGGTAAAAGATAAAGCCCCCTTTTCCCTTTTGAAAAAGAAAAGAAGATAAATATCACCGCAAACCAGACGAACAGGAAAAAAAACTCTCTCTTGATTCCCGCTCTCCCTCCGGAGAAACCGTAGGCGATGGCCGCCGGCAGAAAAAAGATCCAGGGCAAAAAGTCTGCTGGAAAGTTATAGAGATAGTAGTAAAAAGGCCGGATATGGCTCGACCCCTTTGCAAAACGATCAACCGTATGGAGCATGATCGTCTCATTGAAATACTCTTTTCCTCCCCTTAATAGGGCGGGAAGATACCAGGCAAGAACGATGATGATGAATAGGATCATTCCCTGAATGAGTTTCATCCTTTTGATCCCATTCCAATCTTTCAGAACGATGAGGTAGACCAGGCTAACTAAAAGAGGAAGGATAAACCCCACAGGCCCCTTAGCCAAAGTGGCCAGCGCCATGCCAATATAGAATCCATAAATGATGAAGGGCCTCTTACCCTCCCTCTCCCCTTGGGGGAGAGGGGAAGGGTGAGGGGTATTGCTTCTATGCCATCGGATAAAACAGAAGAGCGATGCTGTTGTGAAAAAAGTAAGGGTGGCATCGATGTTGGCCCGCGTGGAAAGATAGGCGAATTCCAGGTTTGTCACAAGGATAAATCCTGCCAGGAAACCTGTGCGGGAGGAATAGAGGTGTTTCCCGATAAGAAAGGTGAGGAGGACGGTAAGGGTTCCAAAGACGGCAGAGGGAAATCTTACTGAAAAGGAGGTCAGTCCGCCCCAGAGAGCGGAGGAAAAAGCGATAAGCCAGAAAAAGAGGGGTGGCTTATCCGCATACATCTTCCCATTAAAATGCATCAAAATCCAATCTCCTCCGTTCACCATCTCTCTTGCCACCTGGGCATAACGGGGCTCATCCGGATTCCAGAGGTCCCATTGTCCCAGGTTAACAAAATAAAGGGCAAGACAGATAGCAAGGAGAAGACCCACCTGCCCGGATGGATGATTCCATAAGTTTGACAATCGTTCCTTCATCTTTTCCCTGTCTAAAAAACTACCCCATCTTAAACCAGTGACAGGATTATTTCAACTTTGGAATCGATCGGATGGCCCTGACAAGTTTTAATAGGGAATATCCGACGATCATTGCAAAACCGGCAAAGATTAGATAATAAATTTTGGCTGAGGTTCCCAGGACAGGGAAAATGTTTGTAAAAACCCACTCCTCAAATGCGTCCTCTAACTCAAATTGTTCCTGAATCGTGATGACCTCTTCAACAAATTTCTGTGGTTCAACGGTAATCTTCAAGATATGATGGAACTTGCCCCATTCCGGTTGTGATCGTTTCAGGCGCCCGCCGCCGCCTGAAACGATGAGGTTAACCCCTTTCCTTTGCCCTCTCCAATGGCCATGGTAATCTCCAAAGAAACATGCGGTCACCTTATGGTCTTCTAATAAACTGAAGAACTCTTCCTCTCTTGGAATGGGAAGAGACCCTTCGATATGCTCGGCCAACCCTTTCGGCGGATAGTGAATGAAGACAAAAATATGCTTTCTCCATTTTCCTCTATTTTCTAATGTCTGACGAAGGTAGTCTAAATAGAGGGTCGGAGATTTCAGATCAACCCCGCAGATGATAAACAGGCAATCGTTGAAGATGAAATCAAAATTTCTCGCCCCATAAAGGGATTCATAAATCTCCGGCGTCACCCTCCGGTCCCTTCCCTTTATCTTTGAACCGGTATAATCAATGTCATGATTTCCAGACACCAAAAAGACCGGAAAAGAAGGATTGATTTCTACTGCCATCTCTGTCAGAAAGAAACGATGGTTCCAGATATCTGGCTTCCTGACAAAATCCCCTAAAATGACCATAAAAGAGGGCTTGTCTTTCTTTAAAGCCATCTCCATGAGAGTCTCTGCAGTCTCACTCCCGGATGTATCCCCGATGACCAGAAAGGAGAAAGGAAAACCTCCCTCTTTTAAGGCGGCTATAGTAGAAGGCCTGTTCCCGATCAGGTGATGGGGAGGGATGCTCTTATAATCCCGATGAAATTCAATAACGACCCACCAGAGATAAGTGAGGGTTAAAGAAAAAATGAATAGGATCGCCCACAAAATCCATATACGTTTTACTGTTAATAACTTTATGAACCTCATAGCACTTCCTTTCCATCTCCTCACGAGTCTATCGGTTTGAGATCAGGACGAGGTCCCAGTGTCCTACCCTCATCTCTTCGAGAGGTTGAAACTCAATCCTTAAATCTTTCCCCATCACCCCGAGATCCCCTCTTTGAATGACAAGAAAAACTCGTTGAGGTGATCGGAGAACTTCTAAAAGACGACCCCTATCTATTATCTCCTCGATAAAAGGTTTCTTTGAATAGTAGAGTAAACCTGTATTGCGGGAAAAACACATTTTGAGTTCATCTCCCTCTCCCATTCTTTTAAGAACCCTTTCTGAAAATACCTTCATCGATCTCTGCGCGTTGAATTTTGGGGAAATTGAATAAGAGAGATGAAGATGTAAAACAGTAAAAGTGACCACAAGGCTAATGAATGAAGCCCACCCCCTTTTCTTATAAAAGAAGAAAAGGGAAAGGAACGACCCGACCAGTAAATAGAGAAGGACGGAAAGGACTGTAGAGTGAAAAGCGGTCAAGGGTGGATAAAATCTTTGCGGAACTCCGGTCAAAAATAGGACAGAACCGATAAGAAGCACGAGGATAATAAAAATAAATCCCAAAATGAATCCTTTTCCTTCCTCCCGTGACCGGATATAAGAATCCCAAAGAACCCCAACCATCATCGCGACAGCCGGATAAAGCGGAAGGATGTAATTGTCCTTCTTTCCCTTGGAAAGTGTGAAAAAGAGGAAGATAAAAATGAACCAGATGGAGATAAATAGAAATTCCTTATTTTTTCCCTTTCGCAGTCCGAATAGGATGGCTGACGGCAGAAAGATTGTCCATGGTAAAAACTCTATTGGAAATCGGACAAAATAAAAAATGATTGACTTGGGATGGAAGTGCTTTCCACCCTCTGCCAGTCTCCCAATGGTCTGACCGAGCAGGATTCTCTTTGAATAATCTTCCCCTCCCATCCAGCAAGCAGGTATCAACCAGATGAAAACAACGACCAGGGAAAGGAGGAATCCCAGGAGGAGATCCCGATTCCAGAACTTTTTGATCTGCTTTTGGGAAAAACCAAAGATTACAAAGATAGGAAGTGAGAGATAGGCAATGGGGCCTTTTGTCAGGACTCCGAGCCCTATAAAAAGTCCCGCCAAAAGATACTGCTTTCGCCGGTGCTATCACCGACTAAAGATGGATCCGCCCCCCACCGAAATGCGGACCCATTG
>JASEHH010000076.1 GCA_030017685.1 Thermodesulfobacteriota bacterium
TGAAGCACTCTTGCCAGATGCGTCAGGAAATGGGACTACTCTATTTCCTGCGATGTGAGAACCGATCCTTGCCGAGCTCCAATCATCAAAAACTTCTCTATTTTTAATTCCATTGCAGCTTTACCGTTATTCCATCCTATCGAATTTTTATCAAAAAATCGACGATTTTCCCGCTGGCTTTGCCATTGCCAAAGGCATTCGGTGCTTTCCTAGGGAGTATCTCCCTCATTGCTTCATGCACTCCTTGAATAATCCTCTTTGTTTCTGCCCCTACCAATACATTCCATCCGCTCTTGACCGTTTCAACCCACTCAGTTTCATCCCTTAATGTAATGCAAGGAACACCAAACCAGTACGCCTCTTTCTGCACCCCTCCGGAATCGGTCAGGATGGCCCTGGCATACTTTTCCAATGTTAACATATTGAGGTAGGAAACGGGTTCAATCAGTTTAACTCTATGGTTATCTGGAGAAAGATTGTAAATTTTCATCACCTTCTTGGTTCGGGGATGGAGAGGAAGGATAACAGGGGCCTCTTTTCCAATTTCATTTAGGGCTTTTAAAATGGATTTAAGTCTTTTGGGATCATCTGTATTTTCGGCGCGGTGAAGGGTGGCTAAGTAATAATTATGAGTTTTGAGTTTTGAGTTTTGAGTTTTAAGTTTAAAAAGGCCTAAATCCCTAAGGATGGTCGATTTTTTCTCAACTATTTTTGAATAATAGAGAATAGAATCGTACATCACATCGCCTACGTTTTTGACAATCTTCCCCTTTCCATCCCTGATTCCTTCCTTCAATAGATTTTGAACAGCTTGAGTGGTGGGACAGAAGAGAAAGGTGGAGAGATGGTCGGTGAGAAGGCGGTTGATTTCCTCTGGCATCCTGCGGTTATAACTCCTCAACCCTGCTTCCACATGGGCAACCGGGATATTCAACTTGGCGGCGGCCAATGCTCCGGCCAAGGTCGAATTGGTATCGCCGTAAACAAGAACCGCTCCTGGTTTTTCCTTTTGAAGAACGGCCTCAATTCGTTCAAGCATGATTCCGGTCTGTTTCCCATGGGAACCTGACCCCACTCCCAGATGGTAATGCGGCTGAGGAAGGTCAAGTTCTTCAAAAAAGACCTTATCCATCAGGTAGTCATAATGCTGGCCTGTGTGGACTAATATTTCTTGAATCTTTTTCTTCTTCTTGTTGGATATTTGAATGGCCCGGCTGACGACAGCGGCCTTAATAAATTGTGGTCTTGCTCCAACGATGGTTGCGATCTTCATCCTTCAACCTTTCTTTTGGAACATCTAGGTATAGTCTAAGGGTTAAGGTTACGAAGCCAGTTTCGTATAGGGTCAAAGGGTTACGGTTAAATGATTAAAAGACTAACAACGTTACCCCTTAACGAAACGGGCCCTGAACCTAGCATGGTACAGGGCGGGCATCCCTGCCTACCGGCCCCGGTCCCGACCGAGGGCGGGGCAGGCAGGCTTACCGTTACCTTTTAACCTTTACTTTTAAACCAACCTCACTCCATGACGACCCTTCTGGTAGCGCTTCCCGCAGGCTTTACATAAAGCTTTTCCGGATCGGAAGATAATTTCTTCCGCACACTGGCATACCCATCCCTTGACTTTACCCGGATTCCCATAGACCAGAGCATGATCCGGGACATCTTTGGTGACCACAGCCCCGGCTCCGATAAAGGCAAACTCTCCAAGCGTATTGCCGCAGACAATCGTTGCATTGGCTCCAATCGTAGCTCCCCTCTTCACCAGTGTCTTTCGGAACTCTTTCTTCCTCGATATAAAACTTCGAGGGTTGAACACATTTGTAAAGACCATGGAGGGGCCACAGAATACAGCATCTTCCAGAACCACGCTATCATAAAGGGAGACATTGTTTTGAACCTTAATGTTATTTCCCAGAATGGCGCCGGACGCAATAAATACATTCTGCCCGATGATGCAATTCCTCCCGATCTTTGCCCCGGGCATGATATGAGAGAAATGCCAGATCTGGGTCTGGTCGCCAATTTCGACAGGTTCATCCACTACAGCCGTAGGATGCACAAAATACCCTTTTTCCATCTTCTCCATCTCACCTCCACCCCCAGCCGCGCTCCGCTCAGCGGGGCGGGCCTCCCCCTCTCACCCTCCCCCATCAAGAGACCGTGTCACAAGTCCATTAATGGTTCGACAGGGCCTGTCCTGAGCGAACCGTTCGTCCCTTCGAGAACCTCAGGGCGAACGGTGAGTCGAAGGGCTCACCACGAACGGACTACGGCACATTAAAAATCAATTACTTACCTGCCTGCCGGCAGACAGGGCCGTTCGTCCTGAGCGTGTCGAAGGGCGAACGGCTAATTGCGACACAGTCTCCAAGAAGGAGGGGATAGACTATAGATCCACCGGGAAACCTTTCTGCCCTAAGGATTTCTGAGCGGCAACGAGGATCTTCACCACTTCAAGCCCATCCCTTCCTCCGGTTTTCGGTTTCTCCCTCGATTCGATACATCGGATAAAATGTTCTGCTTCGGCCCGCAGGGGTTCCACCATCTTGATGTTCGGGATAGTGATATCTCCAAACCTCAGACTCAAATATTCTCCATAAGAATCATAAGATAGACTGCCTACTCCTTTATCATAAATCTTCAATTTCTCAGATGCCTCCATGTCATCGAAGACCACCATCTTTTTCGCCCCCACGATCGTGATCTTCCTCACTTTGTGTGGATCAAGCCAGCTCAAGTGGATATTGGCCATCTTTCCATCGGAGAAGTGAAGGCTGAGGAAAACCACATCTTCGATATTCTTCTGGATGTAGCTTTCTCCATGAGCTGAAACCACAACCGGTTTTTCATTGAAGAGCTCGAGAATAACGGAAAGATCATGAGGAGCAAACGACCAGAGTGCATTTTCGTCCTGACGAATGACGCCGAGATTGACTCGCTGTGTATAGATATAATGGATCCTTCCCAGCTCTTCGGAGGCAACCATCTCCTTCAATCGATCAACGACCGGATGGTAAATCAAGAGGTGACCAACCATGAGAATACGGCTTTTCTCTTCGGCGATCCTCACCAATTCGTCCGCATCCCTCACATTAAGAGCCAATGGTTTTTCGACCAGTACATCCTTACCCGAAAGTAATGATTCTTTGGCCAAGGGGAAATGGGAGATAGCGGATGAGGCGATGACGATTCCTTTAACCTCCGGATCCTGTAAGAGGGAGGCTACTTTCTCCACCATCTTCGACTGAGGGTAGGACTTCTGGAGTTTGGTTAGTCTGGACGGATCGGAATCGCAAATATATTTCAAATGAACATTGGGAATCTCAGAAAATACCCTGATATGATTTTTACCCCAGGCCCCGGCTCCCACCACCGCAATGCCAACCATAAAACCCCCTTCCAAAAACCATTGCAAAATGACCAATTAGCAATGATTAATTAGCAGTTATTCTTTTATAAAGAGTAATTAAAAAAATATTTTGCAATGTTAATTTTGCAATGACTATTTTTCAATGATTATTTATTGTTTTCAACCCCATTCCTTCAGGACACCCTTTCAGGTGCCACCAAAGTAGATAAGCATAATTTGAAAATTTAATTCTCCATTTTTTTATTGCAAAACCTGTCAGGATGCAAACAATAGCCATAGAAAGAAATTCAAACCCCAATTTAATCAGCAGTCCGATCAGGAGAACGAACCATTGCCGGGCCCCTCTATTCTTTTTAAAAAATTGGTAGCGGGAACGGTAATACTCGACCTTTGCCCTCTTTTTGTCCTTCTCGGCACTCTTTCCTTGGAAATGGTAGGTCTCAGCCTGGGGATGGTGGTAGATCTTCCAACCTGCCCTCTTGATCCGATAACACCAATCGGTCTCTTCTAAAAAAAGGAAGTAATCTTCATCCAGTAGCCCCACCTGCCCCATTGCCTCCCGCCTTACCATCATACAGGCGCCGATAACGGAATCGACTTCGATGGGTTCAGAGATATTTCTCTCCTTCCCCGGAAATGTTTTCGGGAAGAACCATCTTAAAAGGCTTTTATTGAGCAGCTCTGTGGCCAGGGATGGGAAATTGGCAATCGAATTCTGTTTAGAACCATCGGAATTGAGAAACTGCGCGCCTGCCACTCCTGCCTCCGGATGGTTATCCATAAAAGTCTTCAGGGTTTCAATGGCTCCTTCCTTCACTTGAGTATCCGGATTGAGAAGGAGGGTATATTTTCCCTTCGACAAGCTCAGGGCCTGGTTATTTGCCTTAGCAAATCCGAGATTCATCGGATTTTGAATAACGATCACCTCAGGGAATTCTTCCCTCACTGATTCCACACTTCTATCTACTGAACCGTTATCGACCACAAAGACCTCTCTCTCTCCATTTCCCATTTCCTGATGGATCGACTTCAGGCACTGGATCAAGAGGGCTTTCGTATTCCAACTGACGATGATGATTGAAAGATCCATAAAAAACTCGAATGAATCGAATGACAACGAATTCAACGAATTCTATTAACTTTATCTGTTTGCATTCATCCTATGTGTTTTAAAGTTTTTCACTGACCACTCCCTGGGGTGAAACATAGACCAGGCCCCTCTTCTTGCTTTCCTCCATCAAATGTTGAAGAAAAACTTTTTGTTCTTTGATGATAGGATTGAGACGCATATATTCTTTAAAAAACCTGAGACGATCTCTTGTCGTCATGATTTTAGGAGTGGATGTATTGAGTTGAAGCAAGTTCTTAAATAAATTTTTTTCGTTTATCTTTTCATCTAATAGGACATCCTCTAAATCGAGGAGTTTAAAGTCCCAGACCTGTCCATTTCTCGAAACGAGGATATTACAGGCTTTCATGTCCTGATGATAGATGTTTCTTTGATGAAACTGGTAAAGCCATAAGGCAAAGGCTTTAATAAAATTTCTTTTTCCCTTAATCCCATCAAACTCCTTGCAAGTGTAACGATCCATCTCTTCTTCAGCCTTAGATGCTTCCATGACTAAGAAACTCTCTATCCGACCAAACCAACTTTTTTGCTCCATGAGGGCAAGAGGTTTCACAGATGAAACGCCTCTCACTCTTAAGCCATTTCCGCCTAACCATGCCTTGAGCCCCTTAGAGAGGCGAAGGTGATCCTTAAAACGTTCCCGGAAACGAGGATAGCAGAATTGCTTCACGCATACCCTGTCCTCTCCATCCTCAACGAGAGAAACTTTCACTTCCGGACTGTTCTTTAAAAGGTCGGATGGCTTCTCCCTAACAAAGGTGAGGTGGGATTCAATCATCTTTTTTAGACGATCCAATGATAAATCATTTCTTGAATAGATGGTGATTCCCTTCTCCTTTTTAACCGAAAACTCCGTGCTCTCTTTCAGGCAACGCTTCGTTCTGCTCTGCCACTGCCTTCTTTGAAGGCGATCCATCCAAGAGTGGATTTTCATAAGATATTCTTTTTCCTTTTGCGAGGAGATCGAATCTCCTTCAAAATATTGATCAAGAAATCTCAAATGTTCTTTCTCTCCCCAGATGGACCTTAGGGAGTGAAAGAGGCGGGACAGGTTCCATAATCTCTGATTCAGGGAGAGGAAACGGAGTAGCCTGGCCCGATGCAAATCGATGAGAAAGAAGGATTCCCCATCCCACAAGAAGTTGCCCGCATGCAGGTCCTGGTGAAGTAATCCCGAGCTGTGAATCCTGATTACCGTCTTAACCAGTTCCGTCGAAATCTTTTCATCCTTCAGTATATCGGCTACTTCTGCCAATGAAACTCCTGATTCAACGGCCTCCGACAGATAATAACTTTCTTTTACCAGACCACGATGAATCCGCTCCATCCACCCCAGGGGCCTTGGGATATTAAGATTTCTCTTCCGCAATTGATGGGCGATAAACCATTCTTTCCTTCCCTTGGAGGGAAGAATGAAGTATTTGAAGATTTCCAGCCACCCCTTCGTCTTATCCTTCTTAATAAAAATTTTTCTCCCACTTGATAAGGTGAAAATGGCAGCCCACCGAAGCTTTGATTCCTTGATTACTTTTCCTCCTGTTCCCCGAACGAAAGTGACAGGGTCTTCTAAGAAAGCAGGGGGAAGAAGGAGGGTTATATCCTCCCGTACCCATCCCTTGATCTCTCCTTGTGAAACCTTCATGAAGGGCGGAGTATTCATCTGGAGTGCCCTTCACTGTAGAGGCCTTGCAAAACCCTCAAATACTTTTCGGATGTCACATCGAGAGAATATTCCATCTCCACCGCCTCTATCCCGTTTAGCCCCATCTGTCGTCTTAACTCCTGATTCTGAATGAGTGTTGATAAACGGTCTACCCATTCCTCATGGGTCATGGCCCAGAAACCATTATACCCTTCTTTGACAATATCACAATTGATGCCAACAGGTGTGCAGACGGCAGGCACCCCGACGCTCAGGTACTGGATGATTTTCAACCCGCATTTTCCTCGCGACCAGAGATCGTCGCTGAGGGGCATTAGTCCCACATCAAAAGAGATCAGATCCTCATTCTCATCTTCCAGTTTCCATGTCTTTTTAATGACAGGGAGGTAACGGGAATCATAAAAATCATCACTCACGATCTTCAATTTGAGATGAGAAAATCTCTGGGCTAGCGTTTCAAAAACAGGCTCTAATATTTTTAGATACTTCAAATTTCCTTTGGTCCCGATCCATCCCAGGATGATTTCTTGACCATCAGAGACCTTCTTTTTCTTCGGGTAAAGATGGGTATCGACGGAAGTTGGGATGACGAAGACCTTCTTTCGCCGCTCCACCTTGAGGACTTCGTTCTTTAGGAATTGGTTTCCTACCGTCACCACATCACTTCCTTTCACCATCCATCTAAATTTGAGCCGTCTCGAAAAAGAATGGGAGCGAGAATATCTGGAAGACCGATACATGATGGCATCGTCGAGATCAAAAAGGATTTTCGCCGATTTCTTGCGGACCCAACTGAATTCTAAAGGCGAAAATAACCTCCTTTGAATACAGACCACATCGAAGAGGGGCAATTTCTGATAAAGAAGGAGACGTCCTTTCCACGAATCTGAGATGGATTGCCACCTCGGCTCTACCTGATGAGCTCTGAGGTATGGGAAATATTGTCCCACACGAAATCGTGGGTCTTGATCACTATAGCCTTGTTTATGTGTAAGAAAAATAATTTTCATTTCATCCACTTCCTCAGAAGCAAGCAACCCTTGTTATTAACTGAAGAATTACACAAGTATTCCCATGAGTCAAGGTTTAGTTTTTCATTTGTATTAGTTTTTCATTTGTATTAGTTTTTCATTTGTATTAGTTTTTCACTTGTTTTTCATTTCATAATCCCTTTTGCCAATCGAGGCGCAGTAAACCTCCACTTGACATATAGGTGCCTTTCTCATATATTCATAATCAGCCAAAGAAGAACCCATGGGAATTGTCCAAGAGGAAAACCAAATTGTCTCTATCATTATTCCAACATATAACTATGCAGCCTTCCTTCCTACTGCAATAAGATCCTGTCTTGATCAGACCTACAAACCTATCGAGATCCTTGTAGTGGATGATGGGTCGACGGATCATACCAAAGATGTTATTAAGGAGTTTAATAACCATATCGCTTATTTTTTTCAAGAAAACAGAGGCGTGTCTGCAGCGCGAAACATGGGCTTAGAGCTAGCGAAAGGCGACTACATTACATTCCTTGATTCGGATGACTATCTGACGAACGACTCCCTTGAGCTAAGGATAGAGATCCTTAAAAAACACACTGATATTGGAATCGTTTTTACCTCAACTTACTCAAAAACTTGGGGGAAGAAAGAACTCCGCTACAGGCCTAAGATTAAGAAACCTATTATTTCTGACAAGTTCTACGAAGACCTTCTTTTGAGGAAGATACCTTTCCAGACATCGGCAACTTTAATGAGGAGTTCAATCGCGAAAAGATTTAGATTCCCTACGCATCTTTCCAATGCAGAGGACATTGTCTACTTTACTAAGATCTTTTTCTCAACAAAGGGATTTTTTCTTCCGAACCCTACCGCAGTGAACCTTCGACATCCAGGAAGCCTTCGCCACAATGTTGAAGAGATTCGGGAAGATGGGTTCATCGAAGCGGTGTTTGACGATCCGTTTTACAATGGCGCTCTTGATCGCCTGAGAAAACGTTGCACCGTACATCGGTACTTGGAGTTATCGAGAAGGTTTTCCCTGTCGAGGGAAATAAAGCTTGCTAAAAAATACTACATAAAGGCTCTCTCCGTAAGTCCAAAGGCCATACTAAAATTGCGATATCTCATCAAATTCATAAGGGCCTGCCTCAGCTAAGAGAAAGGCGATTTAAAAATCGAAAAAGGACCTTTCTTCATACTTTTCGGGCTACTATAAGAATAGATCTCGTAAAATCGATTCCGAGAAAATGGAATAGGGGTGAACACAGGCAGACCCTGAAAAAATATCTTAAAAAGGGCTCACTGAACAGTCGATACATTTCGATCGATTCGAACCCTTCACTCAAAAACAATCCCCCAAGCTCTTCATAGTGGTAAGGGGTTTCGTGAGAGACATCCTTCCAATACTGGCCCGGAGTATAAACATTCGGAGTGGTTAAGATCACCCTTCCTCCGGGTTTTAAAATCTCGTATATCTTTCTTGCCAGCCCCCTTCCCTTTTCCCGGTTCAGGTGTTCGATGACTTCAAAAAGAAGGATCATATCAAAGGTCTCTTCAATCTCCTCCAGGGAGGCGTAGTCGTGCAAATAGGTTGGGTCAATATCCATGCTTTTGTATTGGATACGTGAATAATGTTTTTTAATTCGCTCCCCCAATTCACGATTAAAGGCTCCTATTTCGAGAACCGCTTCACCATCTTTGAGATATTTCAAGATGAAGGGAAGACGTTTCCTTATGATCTTTAAACTCCAGAGGCCGGGATACTGTTTATGAACTTTCTCCCGAAATAGAAGTTGTTCACCCCATCTCATAAAAGCCTTCCTTTAAAACCGAATAAGAGTCGAAATGTTCTCTGTCAACATTCTGGAGTTATTTCTCTGAAGACTCTCATCATTTGATCGAAATTAACCCTGTCGGAATAATCTTCCATCCTCTTACCCTCTTGAAGCAAGGGAGGTCTTTGCACCCCACTTTCAAGAAAATATCGAACTGCTTCTTTCAACTCTTCCAAGTTCTTTGGATCTCTAATCACCCTTCCTTCTTCTGGATGGATCACCCCGCTTGCGCCATTAGAGAAAGTGGTAATTACCGGAACTCCGCTGGCCAGGGCCTCTAAAACGGTAAGCGAACAGGCATCATAAAAAGAGGGGTGAACAAGAAGGTCTGCCGTTCCATAATACTTCTCCGGTTCATCTGTAGAACCTGCAAAAACGGTCTCTTCAGAGATATTTATTTTCTTTGCCAGACGGAGATAGGAAGCTTTTCGATCCCTTCCTAAAACAAGAAGTTTAAAGGGAGGGGCGCCTTCATTTTTAAGGTCGGCCAGGGCCCTCATTAAAAAGAACAGTCCCTTCATTCTGAAATTATTGGAGACAAAAAGGATAACGAATTCATTTGCGATGCCGTGTCGTTCCCTGATCTCTTCGCGGTATCGACGATTCCTTGGATGGAATCTCTCAATATCGGTCCCATTATATACCACGGCGATCCGGTCCTCCGAGACTTTATATCTCTGAATAATATCCTCTTTGACCATATCAGAGATGGCCACGATCTTTGAATAATTTCCTCTCTTATAGGGCCTGTCTTCAATCCAGCCGCTCACCCACTGCTTGGGGCTTAAAATCCTCCCCAATAATTTTATCACCCAGAGGATAGGGTTGTCATAAGCTTTGAGGCTTTTCCAGAACCATGCCCAGTGGACCCCACCATGGGGTTGAAGTACATCCGCCTCAAGGGTATTACCAACCCCAAGGGTGACATCATAATTTGCACTTTTCATCTCTCTCGTTGCCTTAATGGCAAAAGAGAGAAGACGAAGACTCTTGGGGAATGGAATCGTCTTCATTCGATGAAGATGGATCCCCTGGACTTCCTCCTCCCAATGCTCCGCATAGACATGGACTTCGTGGCCCTCCTTGGCCATCCGGGTGCAGAGGTCAACAATATATCTTTCCGCACCCCCTTTTCTTCTGGAGAAGTTCCTAATGGCAGTGGCAAACCTTATCTTTTTTTCCATCTCCCCAGCTTTAGCATCTCCTGATAAAATTTCTCGATAGCCTCAACTTGGCGGTCCAATCGAAATTCCTGGTGGGCCTTCTCGTAGGCGGCCTCTCCCATCTTTCTTCTCAGCCCCGGATACCGGAGGAGTTGAAGAGCAGCCCCGGACAGTGCCTCAGGAGAATCCTTGACCACAAAACCCGAGACACCATCTTCAACCAGTTCAGGCAAGATCCCTCGATCGGCCACAATAGTAGGTTTTCCCATGGCCATGGCCTCTCTTAAGGCTCTCGCTGTTCCATCCGAACCCGCCATCAGGAAAACAAATATATCCATACAGGCCAATGTATCAAGATAGTCTTCCGTCTGATACCCTCCAAGAACCACCCACGGCTCAATGCCAAGCCTCTTCATCGGCTTGACGACGCTGTCGTTCATCTGGCTTGAACGGCCCACCAGGAGCACCTTGATCTTCGGAAATTCTTTAACGATACTTTTAACCGCCTCTAAGAAGACCTCTGTCCTTCGATATTTCTGAAATCGTGCCACCATCCCGATAACGACATCATCCTTTCCTATCCCGAAAATAGACCTCATATCCTTAAACTTTCTCTCAGGAAGATATCGATCCAGATCTAAAGCAGGGTTAATCCTGGCGACCCTATCAAGTGGAAGTCTGAAATGCTCCGCATTTTCCTTTCTCGCCCTCTCGGAGAAGGTGATCATCCCGTCGGTCAGTTTCGAAAAGAGGAGACGGTTTCCCGGGTGGGGGCTTATCGGATTCCGTTTATGATCTGTCCGGATAACAACGACAGAAGTATTTGACCTTCTGGCGGCAACTCCACCCAGGATATGGTCGTGAGATTGGTGGACATTCAGAATATCGACTTCTTCCTTCTGGAGATAAGTGGTAAGGTTTAAAATATCAGAGAGATTATCCCTGATCGAGGAAGGGGAATAAAATTTCAGGGGGCGACTCAGATGAAACCGATCTGTCGCTCGAATCTGTTTCTCATGGACCCTTTTCTCTAAACTGTCATCAACAGGAAACGGAGGCTTTCGGTAAGCGAACGTTACGTCATGGCCTCTTCTCTCCAATTCTTTACATAGATTCACAATAGGCTCAGAGGGCCCTGTCCATTTCCAATCGCTGAAAAGATGAAGAATTTTCATTTTGTTTTAACGTATCGGGGATCTTTTTCTGCGACGAGAAAGAGTTTTTTTCCAAATAGAAGGTCAGCCGATAAGACATGGTTTAAAACCTCTTTATTCCTCTCTCTCTGCATAGGGTTTCTCTCCCTGCGAAAAGCACGATACGTCCTAAGGAAGATTAAGGGAGATAGAAAAAAAAGAATCATGGTTGTGTTGCTAAACTCATGGGCGCTGGCCTCCAGGATCCGAAAACCATTTCGGTGTAGATTCACCCTCAACTCATAATAATTGGCAAGATGAATGTGGTCGCCTCCTGAAAATTCATCCACTTCATTACATGGCCTTCCGGTAAAGAGATTGTACCCGACAAGAAGGTTGGCGACTCTGGACTTCAGGTTGAGGAGATTCGGTGTAGTAATCACCAGTTTGCCTCTTTCCTTAAGAATCCGAAAACATCCCCTGATGAAACGAAAGGGGTCTTCCAGATGCTCGATGCCATTCGAGCAGAGAACAAAATCGAAGGTTCCATCTGAAAAAGGCAAGTCCATGTTGAGATCGGCTTTTTCGCATGAGAGTCCATCCACACAAAAAAGATCGGGACTGATATCAGCTGCGACAACATCAAACCCTGCCTCTTTCAATCGCCCGGAGAGAACACCTGTCCCTGCAGGAGCATCTAACAATTTACCTGGATGGCCAAAGCGGGTAAAGATCTCCACCACTTTATCATGGGGATGTTGACCTCCTAATGCTCTCTCTATCAATCTTCTGACGTTCATCGACTCCGGCCCCCTTTGAAATAATCCTTAATCTGTTTTCCAACAACCTCCATCTCCTCATCCTTTAATTCAGGGAAAAAAGGGAGAGATAAAATCTCTCCGGAACACTTCTCTGTGACTGGGAAATCACCTCTTTGATATCCCAGCTCTTTGTAGGCCTTCTGCAAATGGATCGGTGTAGGGTAGTGGATGAGCGTATCAATCCCTTTTGTTTTTAAAAAAATCTGGAGGGCATCCCTCTTCTTCGAGCGAATAACGAAGAGGTGATAGACATGCCGGGTCCACTCCTTTTCAACAGGGCAGATCACTCCTGCCCCTTCCAGGACGTCCTTATAGATGGACGCCTTCTTTCTTCGCTCTTTATTCCATCGATCAAGATATTTCAATTTAACTCGAAGAATAGAAGCTTGAATTTCGTCTAACCGGCTATTTCCCCCTTTTAGATGGTGCTGGTATTTCTTCTTCTCTCCATAACATCGAAGAAGCCGGAGTTTCTCATAAAGTTTTTTCTCATCCGTGATCACCATCCCGCCGTCTCCGGACCCGCCCAGATTCTTCGTTGGATAGAAGCTGAAGCAGCCCATTGCTCCGAAGGAACCTACTTTCTTGTTGTTAAACTTTGCGCCGTGGGCCTGACAGGCATCCTCTATCACAGCAAGATTGTAACGATGGCTAATCTCCATAATCGCATCCATCTGAGCAGGATGGCCATAGAGATGAACGGGAAGGATCGCTTTGATTCTCTGTCTTTTGCCTGTTGCCCTTCGCCTCTTAAGAAGGGCCTCAAGGGCATTGGGATCCAGATTGTAAGTCTCCGGTTCAATATCGACAAAGATGGGCTTTGCCCCTGCGAAAGAGATGGCTAAAGCTGAGGCAATAAATGAATTAGCAACCGTCACAACCTCATCGCCCTCTCCAATGCCAGCTGCCCTTAAGGCCAGATAGAGGGCATCGGTTCCGGAATTCATTCCTACGCCATATCGAACCCCGCAATAACGGGCGAACTCCTCCTCAAAGGCAGAAACCTCCTCTCCGAGAATGAACCGCCCCTTCTCAAAGACTCGCTTTGTGGCGGAGAGGATCTCCTCTTCAATTGCTTTGTACTGTCTTGTCAAATCGATGAAAGGAACCATCCCAACCTCAAATGCGGATTTCTGAATTCGGATTTCGGAATTTGAAAAACAATCTTTTAATCTTTGCTTTCAACAATCCGCATTCCGCAATCTACATTCCGAAATCGTCATCCCCAGTATTCCTTCCTATATTTTCTGTAGAATTCGATGGTCTTCTTAAGCCCTTCGTTCAGATCCGTCTTGGGCGTCCATCCCACGACTTTCCTGACTTTGGAAATGTCCGTGTAATAATCCCCCGGTTCAACCTCTTTCCGCTCTTTTGTAAATTCGGTGAAAGCAACTTTCCCCGAGCCGGCGACCTCCACAATCTTCTTTGCCAGATCGATGAAGCTGATGGGAATGCCTGTTCCGAGATTAAAGACCTCTCCAAAAGCTGCTTGATAAGCAGCTACTTGAAGAAAACAGTCAACGAGATCATCCACATAAAGAAAATCTCTTAAGATATGACCATCCCCAAAAACGGGAATTAACTCATCATCGATCGCCTTCCGGATAAACCAGTTGAGCACACCATATTCGTCATGGGCCATCTGATGCCGGGGCCCATAGGTATTCGTAATCCTGAGACAGGTCCCTGAAATCTTGTGGACATCGTCATAGACCAAAACCATCTTTTCCGCAGAGAGGTTTGTCACCGCATAGATGCCTTTGGGATTGGTAGGATGGTCTTCAGCCACGGGAAGTTTTACGCTGGCCCCGTACTCCCCTCTTGTCCCAGAAAAGATGACCTTCACCTCCCGATTATATTTCCGACACGATTCGAGAAGGACAAGCGTTCCCCGGCAGTTGATGTCCAGATCTTGAATGGGATTCCGGATGCTATCCACATGGTTCACCTGACCGGCCAGATGAAAGATGAAATCCTGATCTTTCACCAGATAGTCCATCGAATGTTCATCCCGGACATCGCTGAAGTTGATCTGTATGTGATCCATGATCTCCTTCACATTGAAAAGATTTCCTCCCAGACGGGGCATCATATTATCAACGATCGTCACTTTGGCTCCTAACTCCACCAACCTTGCGGAGAGATTCGATCCGATAAAACCCAATCCCCCTGTCACCAGCACCCTCTTTCCTTGAAAGGCTTCCTCATAAGGAGTCATCTTCTCTCTCCTTTTTCGAAATACTGATCTCCCAGAGCTTGGCATATTTGATAAAGACATAGAACATCGTCGAAACCACGATGATCAATCCGGGCAGTCCGTCCCGGAATCCTGACTTAAAAAGGTACTCTTTGATAAAACGAAAAGGCGGATGGAAGAGAAGTTTAAGAAGGCAGAATTTCTTGCCGCTCTCAGCCATGTCTTGAGCGGCAATGTTTGAATATCTGTCAATCGTCTGAATCTGATCGGAGATATCCCGATAGGTATAATGGAGGTATTTGTTCTTTAAAACGGAGACCTTCCCACCCACCACAATCTTGGCATGAAGCCCGCCTTCCCACCTTCCTTTATCCCTTCGATAGAGGCGGATTTCACCGTCCGGATACCATCCCCCATACCGAATCCACTTTCCAAGATAGTAGGTCCGGCGATAGACAAAAAAACCATCCACATCCTCAGCCCTGCTTTTTAACATCCCTCCAATCTCTTCGACCAATTCCGGGGGCACCTCCTCATCCGCATCGACGAACATGATCCATTGGCGTGTGGTCAGGTCGGCCGCATACTGATATTGATCGCGATGGCCCTGAAACTCCCTTCGATAGAGTTTGTCAGTATAGCGCTGGCAGATTTCATAAGTTTCATCCGTGCTTCCGGAATCAACGACCACCAACTCCTCTGCCCAATGAAGACTTTTCAGGCATCGCTCAATGGTGCGACAGTTGTTTAAAGTCAAAACATAGACTGAGATGGGAAGTTTATGAACCATTCTATCTATCCTTCATTGTTTATCATTCTTTGTTTATCATTCTTGATGGTCTCGTAAAAAGTCTGAAAAGGCTATTTTCTGTCATTCCTGCCCCGATTTTCATCGGGATAAACTCCAGCAGGAATCAAGATGTTTTTAATGGAGAAGTAAAATCCTGGATTCCCGTTTTCACGGGAATGACGACTTTTTACGATTCCATCATTCTTTGTTCATCGTCCATCGTTCCTCGTTCATTGTTCTTTACTTCAGTTCCTTCAATTTCCTACTGACGACCTCTTCCACCTCATCCACGGTGATCAGTTCCATGCACCGGTGGTCAGTAGGGCAGACTCTTTTTAAGCATGGGCTACATGGAACATCTTTTTTGACGACCACATGGCCGTCTCCCCAGGGTCCTGTAGCGACAGGATCCGTCGAGCCGAAGATGGCCACAACCGGAGTCCCCACTGCTGAAGCCATATGCATCGTTCCGGTATCATTCGTCACCAAAAGGTGGCATCGTTCCAGAAGAGCGGCCAGTTGAAGGAGACGGGTCTTACCCGTGAAATCGACTCCTCCGCCTCCTAAATTTCTCAAGATTTTGTCAGCCATGACCCGCTCTTCCTCTCTCCCGAAAATAAGTGCAGTAGCCTTCCATTTCCCGGAGAGCCTTCTTCCCAGTTCAGCAAATCGATCGGGATGCCAGCATTTGGCCAACCCGTAAGCGGCTCCCGGATTGATGCCGATGAGAGGCCTCCCGTCCAGAAGACCTAATTCCTCAAGCCTCTTTTGAGCCCATCCCCGCTCCTCCTCCCTGAGAAAGAGTCGGGGAGAAGGAACGCTTTCTAAATGACCCAAAGGCTCCATCAGCCTTCGATAATAATGGACACGATGGAGATGAAGAACTTCTCCCTTCCGTCGAATTTGATGGGTGAGAAAGAAGGATCGCCCTTCATCCTGATAACCAATCCGGATCGGAATCCCGGCCAGATAGATCTGAAATGCGGAGCGGAAAGATCTGGGAAAAATAAGGGCGAGATCGAACCTCC
>JASEHH010000208.1 GCA_030017685.1 Thermodesulfobacteriota bacterium
AACCTCTCTCCTTCAGAATCTCTTCAACCTTTCTGATGACAACGCTCACATCTTCCCTGATGATCATCTGACCTTCAGGGGAGAAGAAAAAGTCGTGGATCATCCAGAAGGCTTCATCGCTCAGACTCTGGGCTGAGGCAGCAATCTCGGAGAGTTCAAAAGACCCCTGAAGAGATTTAAGGGGAAAGTGTTTAAAGACATATCGGATCGTCTGGGGATGTCTTTCCAGCATCTTCTCCATCTTTGCCCATGAGAGCTGGCAGTAGGAACACCGGAAATTTGAGAATTCGACGATCGTCAGCTTTGCTCCCGAATTCCCCCGGATGGCGGATTTTTCGATCTCAAATTGATTTATATCAAATTTTCGGGGTCTTGCCTCTCCCGCTTCCCTGACGGCCACATTCTCGCCCTTGATGATGAGGGCTCCCAGGATCACCTTTTCACCGGCTTCATCCACATAGACGATGACAGGCATCTCCCTGTCCGGAGCCAGAACCAGTATCTTCACGGAGTAGAAACCTGCGAGGGGGCTCTTCTTCTTCTCGACAAACCTGACTTCCATCTCCTTCGGGATGCGCATATGGCTGCGTGCAGTTTCGATAGCGACCCGGACGATCTTATCCTCCTGTGCAAAACCTAACCGGGAGAAGATGAAGCAGGACAGGATGATAAGCATTAAGATAATCTTTTTCAAAAGTATTTCTCCTAAGTCAGAAATGAAGTATCACGCCTTTCTCTTGCGATACCTCTCTCTCACTTCTCGAACAACATAGGTAGATTGGGGCTTTAGAAATCCATCCATAGAAATCGCAATACCCGGAAACTTTTCCTGTAGCTCTCGGTCCTCGGTCACACATGGGATTCCCATCTCCATGGCTACTGCGATAAACTGCCCGTCATAGGCGGTTATTCCATATTGTGCAACGAGGTCGATCACTTTGGACGCAGAAGGTTCGCATTCGTTCTCAACCAGGATCTTCGAAACCTTTTCCCAAATATCCAAAGCTTGTTCTGGCTTGATTTGTTTCGCTTTGATCGCGGTGGCCAGGATGTTCTGGAACTCGTATCGCCATAGGACAGGCACAATCCATACGGGATCCTTTTCCTCAACCTGTTCTGCTTTAGAGGTCAGAGTGCTTGTCAGGTTTCGCGCCGTGACGATGTTCGAATCTACAACAATCATAGACGACCTTCGCGTTTAGCCTGATCGATAAATTCTGCCGTCAGGATCGTCCGGGTTTGCACCGGAGCCGGAAACTTTACCGGATGAAAATGCCGCATTCTCTCCTCAAAAATCACAATCGCCTGTTGAGTCATGGAACGACGGTTTCTTTCCGCTTCACGCTTTAACCACTCATGGACTTCACGGGGTACATCTTTGATCAACAAAGCGGGCATAACATACCTCCGATACCTTTTTGGTATAATAATACTATCACTCCGTTGATATGTCAATTCACTCAATATCCTTGTTCAATCTGTCAAGTTTCAAGCCCATGTTCCCATCCATACACCCACCACTCAATCACAATATTGCAAGCTTGACCCCACAGCCTTAATTCTGTCCAGTTAAGCAAAAACCGTTCACCCTGAGCCTGTCGAAGGGTGGATAATTGAAGCCGTTCATGCTTCGACAAGCTCAGCACGAACGGCTTATGTGAACAGCATTGAGATTAGATAACCTTTTTCAAAGAGTCAAAGTGTTACTAAAATTCCGCATTCCGAAATCCGAATTCATTCTCCAATCTCCCTTCTCAATTTCCGGATGGTCTCTCTATAGCTTTTAGTCTTAAAAATTCCTGTTCCCAGCACGAAGATGTTTCCGCCCGCTCTCGAAACCTCTCCGATATTCTCCAGTTTGATGCCCCCGTCCACCTCTATCTCTACGGAATAGCGATTCCTGTCGATCGTCTTTCTCAACTGTTCGACTTTTTTCAAAACCTCAGGGATAAAGGCCTGCCCTCCGAACCCCGGATTGACAGACATCAGGAGAACGAGGTCAATCTCATCGAGAACAGGAGAGAGCCTCTTCAGAGGGGTCGCGGGATTGAGCACTACCCCTGGCCTCACATTCAACTTACGAATCTTTCTCACCATCTGCCTCAGGTTGCGACAGACTTCGGCATGAATTGTAATCCAGGTCGACCCTGCCTGAGCAAAGGCTTCGATATATCGTCCGGGTTCTTCGATCATCAGGTGGACATCCAGCGGAAGAGAGGTCAGTTTCCTCAAACCGGTCACCACCAGAGGCCCGATGGTAATATTGGGGACGAAATGTCCATCCATCACATCGACATGGATCAGATCGGCTCCAGCCTTTTCTACAGCCCTCACCTCTTCACCAAGGCGGCTGAAATCTGCAGATAATATAGAAGGCGCAATCTTCTTCAACTTAACCTCCATACTAAACTTTAAATAAATAAACCGGTATAGTTGCAACCCTAAAGGGATGATGTTTCGACGATTAAGCCTTTGGAATACTAAAAGAATTACAAGATTTTACCAATAAAATTAATTGAATGACCGGTTTCTGATCTGCTCTATTCCCGAATCCTTATCCTGTTTACTTCTACCAAAATAAGCTTTCCCTTGTAATATTCCATATCAGGATACGAGGACAAGAAATTTATCAGGCGCACCATGAGCTGTGGGATGATCTCTGGATGATTTCTGACCTGGAGGGAGACGATTCCTTTATAATTCCCTGGAGGATAATTCAGCTTATCGATAAAATCACCGTTTAATGAAATTAGAATTGAATCAAGTCTCTGGGCAGTTGCGATAACGATTGAGTCCGGAGATTCTATGGGGATGTGGTCCCTTAGCCGGAAAACCTCATGACCGGCGTTAAGAAGCCCTTGAATGATAGAATTGGAAATACAATGGTCTGCAAAGAACTTTAACCCCATCAGACGGCAACCTCGAATTCTGACAAGTCACGAGCATAATCCAGACAGGCAGCAATTTGTTCATGGGTGAGGTCAGGAAACTCCTTGATAATGTCCTCAAGGGTGCTTCCACCTGCCAAATATCCAAGGATAAGGCTAACGGGAATTCTTGTCCCCTTAATCCGAGGCTTACCCCGAAGGACATCAGGCGTGCTTATAATATGATCCTTCCAGTTTGCTTGCATATTAACCTCCCTTACTTATG
>JASEHH010000010.1 GCA_030017685.1 Thermodesulfobacteriota bacterium
ATTAGCCTTCATTCCCTCAAATCTTCCCTCTTGACTTGCCAAATGGCATTAATGGCAAAGGGAGGTAGGGAGGGATTTTATGAAGCCTTTTTCAAAGCGCTAAAGTGTTACCTCTTTTAAAATACAATGAACATTAAACGATAAATCCCGCGAAACGCGGGAAACAGTTGATTGTCCACCGTTCATCGTCTCCCGCCGCAGGCGGGATTCATCGTTCATAGTGGATAGGAAGCCAAACAGTAAAGATGGTTCCCTTCTCAGGAGCATTTTCCACCTCCATCTTTCCATGATGCTGGTCGATGATTCGATGGGTGATGGAGAGGCCGAGGCCAATCCCTCCCTCTTTCGTGGAGAAAAAGGGGTCAAAAAGTTGATCGATATCTTCCGGGGAGATTCCCATCCCGGAGTCCTCAATGGAGAGATGGATCCATTGACCCTCTTTTGAATTCTGTCCCTTCAAGGTCAATTGACCGCCCTCCGGCATGGCCTGAATGGCATTGAGCAGAAGATTGAGCATCGCCTGTTTCATCTGCTCACGGTCCATCTGGATCATGGGCAGGGCTTGAAACTCTTTTTCAACAACGATCCGTTGTTTCTCGATCTGAAGCCTGAGCAATTGAAGGGTCTCTTCGACAATAGAGAGGACGTCTGTTTTTTCAAGGAAGGGGGAGGCGGGTTTTGCGAATCGGAGGAACTGGTCGACAATCTCATTCATGCGATGGATTTCCTCTTCAATGACTTTCAGATCTTCTTGCTGAGAATTTTCGGATGGTAGTCTTTCCCTCAAAGAATGGATGAGGATGTTGATACTGGTCAAGGGATTTCGGATCTCATGGGCAATGCCCGCGGCCAGTTGACCCAGGGCCGCCAATTTTTCGGACCGGATCAACTGAGCCTCTGTTTTCCTGAGATCGGCAGTTGTCTTTTGAATCTTCTCCTCCATCTGCACGCTGAAATTCTTGAGCTCCTGATACATGGAGGCATTCTGAATTGCCAGGCCTGCCTGTTGAGCAAAAGTCATGACCGAATCGAGCGTCTCCTGCGTCAACCTTCTTCCGGGTTCGGTGTGGTCTGCGGCAATGGCCCCCAGGGCCTTTTCCTTCGTGAAGAGGGGGATGACCACAAGGGAGTGGAGATTGAATTTCTCTTTTAGGACGGGGTTGACCCTCGGGTCCATCCTGGCATCGGGAATGGTATAGGGTTTTTTTTCAATCACGGACCTGGATACAATACTTGCTTCAGGATCTAAGGGAAGTTCGATCCCCTTGATCTTCTCCACATCCACTCCCACAGCCATTTTGCATTCGAGGACATCTCTCCTCTCGTTGACCAGATAGAGCCGTGCCCGATCAAATCCGATATTCTTGATCACCCCTTCCAGCACCAGTCTGAGGATTTCGTCGATATCGAGGGTTTCCATCAGGCCGGAGTTTTCAATACAGATGGCAGCCTGATTGGCTACGGTTGAGAGCATCTCCTCTTCCGATTTCGAAAAGGTCCGGGGATAGGAGGTGTAACAGTTGATTACACCGATCACTTTCTCCTTGATGCACATCGGCACGCTGAGCATCGAGACCAGCCCCTCTCTCCTCGCTAGATCCTTCTCTTTATAAAGAGGTTCTTGGAGGACATCGACAATAGCCATTGGCCTATTATGGAGGGCGACATGACCGACCACACCCTCACCTATGGCCAGGCTCCTCTCCTTGAGGTATTCTTCGCTGATGCTCTGGGTGGCCTTTAGCTTTAACTTTTGATCTCTTTCATCAAGGATCCAGAGAGAACAGATCTTCGAATCCATCACATTGGCTGTCACTGTCACGATCAGGCGAAGCACGTCCTCAAGATAGAGACCGGAAGCGATCGCCTTGCTGATCTCCAGAAGGGCGTTGATCTCCCTGGCATCAGAAGTCACTTTCGTCTCTGGCAAACGTTTTTTCCTCCTCTATCCAACTATCATATATGAAACCTGTCTTTTTGCAAAATAAAAAAAGCTCTTCGCATAACCGAGTGGGTCATTTCTGCCTTTTCACTCCCCTCTCTTTAGCAAAGTTCTCTCCTTCTTTCCCCCTCTTTGGTAAAGAGGGGCAGGGGAGATTTTATAAATCATATGCTTCTCCATATCTTTTCAGCACTCCGCCTGTATTCTCAAAGACATCCCTGTCGTTTTTTCTGAGATGCAGAGATAAAGTTTTCAGCTGTTTATCATAAGAAAGCATTTGTTCTTAAAATCCCCCCTTACCCCCCTTTTCCAAAGGGGGGAATGTTAGTGTTTGCCCTTTGCTAAAGGGGGATAATCAGGATCACAGCCATATCTTCATGAGATTTTTACCCATTCACTCACACGATAAACCATAAAAAAAGGAGATATCAAACATCTCCTGATATCCCCTTTTGAATTGAGCGCTACAAATTTAGAGTTTCTTTCGTGCCTTATACCCAGCCCCTTAGCTTACAGGCTTCTGCCACCCGGGCTACAGAAACGAGGTAGGCGGCTTGTCTCATGTTGACCTTTTCCCTTAAATACATCTGGTAGACTCCGTGAAAGGCTCGGGTCATCTTCTCGTTCAACCTTTGATGGATCTCCTCTAACGGCCAATAAAAATTGTAAGTATTCTGGACCTGCTCAAAATAGGATACCGTCACCCCCCCCGCATTGGCAAGGAAATCCGGAAGAACAAAGACATTATTCTTATGAAGGATATCATCGGCTTCCGGTGTGGTTGGTCCGTTGGCCAGCTCACAAGAAATCTTGCACCGGATTCGATCGGCGTTCACCCCCGTAATCACATTTTCAAGGGCTGATGGGAAAAGAACGGTGACATCCAGTTCCAGGAGCTCTTCATTGCTAATGCTCTCGGTTCCCGGGAATCCATGGAGACTGCCGGACTTAAGCTTGTATTCCACCGCCTGTTTAGGATCTAATCCTTTCGCGTTATAAATTCCTCCTTTAGAATCCGAAGCGGCAATCAGTTTGAGTCCAAGAATTTCATTACCCAAAAGAGCGGCGTATTGGCCGGCATTGCCAAAGCCCTGTATCGCCATGGTCTTGCCCCGGAGATCAATGTTTAATTGTTTAGCCGCTTCGCGCGTGACATAGATGCCGCCCCGTGCTGTAGCATCTCCCCGTCCCTCTGATCCTCCGAGGGGAATCGGTTTGCCCGTGATGACACCGGGATGGTGATGTCCTACCATCGTTTCATACTCGTCCATCATCCAAGCCATAATCTGAGGAGTCGTATAGACATCGGGAGCGGGGACGTCTTTCGAAACCGATAGTGTCGAGGCAACGGCTCGGATGTAAGCACGCGCCAAACGCTGCTTCTCAGCCTCTGACATCAGTTTCGGGTTGCAGGTGACGCCTCCCTTTCCTCCTCCCAAGGGAATATCTACCACCGCTGTCTTCCAGGTCATCCAGGCGGCCAGAGCTCGGACTGTGTCAATGGTCTCTTCGGGGTGCCATCGGAGGCCGCCTTTCGCAGGCCCCCGAGCCGTGTTATACTGGACCCGATACGCATGAAAAATTTGCACTTTTCCGTCATCCATTTGGACGGGAAGCGTTACCCGTAACTCTCGCTGAGGCCATCGAAGCAGGTCATGGGTGGCGGTGTCTAACCCTAATCTGTCTGCCGCAGCATCCAGTTGTCTCTGTGCAATCGTAAAGGGATTCATCTCTGACATGTCTTCTTCTCCTTTTTTGGGATGAATTAAAAAAGGCGCCAAATTTCTTTGACGCCTTTGTCCTCAATACCCCACTGTATTGATTGGTTTAACTTTTAATATAATAAACATTTTTTGTCAAGAAAATAAGATGAGATTTCGTAACCCCTCGATAATGGGGAGTCACAACATTCCTGATAAAATTTAATTACACCCGATAGGCGGGACATTCTCTCCGAGCCAGAGGCTCTTCTGAGCCGGAGGCCTGTCCCGCCTATGTTGGAGGCGGGATTAGACCTGCAGCAGGCCCCGCCTATCGACTGCTACATGATTTCAATACAAACTCCGTTCACCCCCGCCTACCAAAGGGTATTTTTAGCATTTGTGCAACAGGCTCACCCGTTCATCATCTTTTTTTCAGAATGTCGTGGTAACATCCTTATCCCAAAAACATATTGCGTGGTGAAGTTGCGGATCGGCAACCACCTGAGCAAACGCGCCTCCCGTTGTTTTAGGCACGTCAATCAAGCGCAGGATTGATTCATATTCACCGGCGTGCGGCAATAACTCCAAGAGAACATTCGGGGCTGTTTTAAAGAATTTCTCCTGAAATTCCGAAGCAGTATCGTCCGGATAAACCGGCAGATAAATGATTTTGGCCTCCACCAAATCATTGAAAAAATGGGTGCCATAAGAGACTTCGGGCACATGGCCGGCTTCTTCAAGGGCTAATTCTACCAATACAGAAGCGTTATCAATGTCAGCGTAGCTTACGTTGACTCCCAAGGCGATATTGCCTGTGCCCCACCGCCCGGGTCCCATCATCATGATCTTGTTGCCCTGTATTGCAGGATGTCGGTTGATTTGCCCTACTAAACGTCCCAGAGATTTTTTGGCCTCTGAGGATAGACGGTGGTAACGTTGAGGGTCAATATAAAGAATGTACCGGATTTGCTCCACAAAGCCACCGCAGATCATGCGGTGGGCCCGAAATAGAATCTGGTGCGGTTTCAGGGAGGTCGGCATCGATACATCCTCCAGAGAGCCTGGAAGAAACAGCGGACGGCATTGAAGCAGGTTGATACGAACACGCTCGCCTGAACCCACAAAGGCGGTAAACTCAATATCCACCGGCTGCCCGTAGGCTTCTTCCAGGATGGATAGAATATCCCCCATTAACCGGACAAAATCAGTTCGGTGGATCAAGTTATTAAATGTGAGCACCCATTGATCTGCCATCCCATCCACTTTCCCGGAGATGGGATCGTATGGGTAATTGTCGTGCATCACCGAAACAAACAGGTGAAGATTGGGGTAATTGCTGTCAACCAAGACATCGGTCAAGAATCGGCTGTCGAACTGGTTGGCTTCTAAGTCAAGCAGATCCATCTGGCGCTGGGAATACTTGGCGACCATGGCTCCCACTTCCGGCCGCAAATGGGGATGGCTAATCGCTATCATGCGGGGGTAATCCGAACCGACCCTCTCCACTGCGCGTGTTCCCAAACCGAAAACCAGGCGGATGATACCCCGCCGGGTATCAATACGGTCATTCCAGGCATAGAGATTGCGAGAGAAGGCAACCCCGGCGAGCGTTGGAAAGAAATACTGCCGATAAGGCATGCCCGAAACGCGTTGAACCAGGATCGCCATTTGTTCGTCGGATTCTCCGAGGCCTCGTCTGCTACGATAGCACAGGGCATCGGGATTGAGGGCGCTGGCATAAACCAATTTAACGGCCTTCATAAACTCAGCAAGGCGGGCTTCGGGGGGGCCCTGGTTTGCACAAAATATGCTTCGATATTTTCCAGCAAACGCATTGCCGAAGCTGTCTTCCAACAAGCTGCTGGAGCGCACGATGATAGGCGCCTGCCCATAGTAGTCGAGCATGGCGCGAAATTGCTCTTCAATGGTTGCCGGAAAACGACCGGTTAAGAAGCGATGTTCGATTTCTTTAAACTCTTCATCGGAGGTGGCTGAATTGCAGGTCAAGTGCAGACGTAGCCGAAAAAGGTCGTTATTGACCAGAAAGGTGAAAAAGACATCCGAACCGATGTAAAACGAGTCATGGTCATCAAGCCGCTCTGCTAAGTCGATCTCCGTTTTTTTCTTTTCAGTCAGCAGAATACGCCGCGCCAGCAACATGCCGGCGGCCTTCCCGCCAATGCGTCCGGCCCCAATTAAACGGTTGCGAATGGCAAGCAGATCGTCCAACGTAAAATATCTGTCGGCGAGCCGATTAAAGATCGGATGATGGCCAATCAGCATACGGCCCAATTCTTGTTTTAAGGCCATCTGCTCAGGGTTTGTTTCGTCAAAACCTGACGGGGTTTCACGGTAGTGGACGAGTTTTTGATAGACGCTTTCCCAGGGGGCTAACGGTCTTGTTGTGTCGATTAATGGGGTTGGATGGGCTAAGGTCAGTACCTCTACCGCTTCACTACTGTGGGAGAGAGGCAACCAGCTTTCGCCGGCGACGAGATGGGGTAAAAACATCTGTGGTGAATAACGGTCCCAAACCTTGATAGGGTGAATGTGCATCCGGCCCTTGGCGTGATATACGTCAACAAGAATTTGTGTCGTGTCCCGAATGCGGGCCACGGCGTAGTGCGCATGTTGACCACGCGTCAGGGCAAAGTAGGCTATGGTGTTCAACTCAGCCAAGAAGGGACAGGTGATTTGGAAAAAATTGGCGAGCAGCTCGTCGGTTGCCCATTCCACCACCAGGGCCGACAAGTTGTCAAAGACATATAAGACCTGGGGGCCA
Organism: Thermodesulfobacteriota bacterium; assembly: GCA_030017685.1. Lineage (GTDB taxonomy): Bacteria > Desulfobacterota > BSN033 > BSN033 > UBA1163 > RBG-16-49-23. Next base: position 6,428 of record JASEHH010000010.1, read on the forward strand.
TGTGCTTCAATGAGACGGTGCACTTCGCGCGTAAAACAATCAAAACCCAGGCTGGGGTTCAATTCAATCGTTTCCAGCCCAGGGCGAGGCGCCAACACGGACGGGTGAGATGCGAAGCGCAGATACACCAGACGCAGGCGGGCAGCAATGGCGGCCTCGGCAAACGGTTCGGCAAAGTAATGGTAATCCTCGAGGCGGTCAACCTGCCAAACGACATTGTCGCCCCACCGGATTCCTTGCAACACTTCATCTAAGGCTTGAATGCCGCTATGAATCATAGAGATATCCATTTTCAGGTATCCCCAAATCTAAAATAATCTGATATTTGATCATTGGGCCCTCAAGACTTTGGATTTGATAAGGGCTTCTATGTTTAGGTTGATGATATTAGAAGAAGTTTTTTCGCTTTTGTCAACTTTCCTAAGAATGTTTTCAACCTCCTCTTTGTCTCCATCCATCACATAGGAGATGCCGGAAACCTCTGAGGCTTCACGGGTCAGGGCGCAAAGATCGTCCCTTGAGATATATTTCAATGCAAATTTTCTTGCTCCTGCCATGAACTGCTGGAGCCCGGCATTGAGACGATCGAAGTAGGTGATCATTCCGATCGTTCCCGTTGGGATGCGCTCAAAGTCCTTTCCATATTGATCTTTCAGTTTGGCTGCGAGGATGAAGACATGTTCCACATCAGTACCGTATTTGGCGATATCGGCAGGAACTTTTCCCTTTTTAACCATCTCGCCAATCGTGTTACCCACCATGGCCGCCGTCATTGAAGCCCGACCCAGGCAGATAGCCTTGATATAGGGCGCACCCAGGGCAATCGCCTTGAAGATATGGTCCTCAAGAGCAAGACCTCCGGCGATGGCACAGGAGGGAATGAAGGCGCCTTTTTTATCCAACCGCTTCAGGAATTGATAAAGGAGGCTTTCGAGATGAACGGTAGGGATCCCCCATTCGTTCATCATTCTCCAGGGGCTCATCCCTGTTCCTCCTCCTGCCCCATCCACGGTGAGAAGATCAATCCTGGCATCGGAGGCATATTTGACAGCTCGTGCCAGGTCGGCAGGCCGGTAGGCGCCGGTCTTCAAGGAGACGAATTTGGCTCCCATCTTTCTCAGGCGCTCCACTTCTTTGTGAAACCCATCTTCATCTACCATTCCTAATCTGGAGTGTCTTTCGAATTCCTTAAAATCCCCCTGTTTGAAGGCTTCTTGAATTACTTTATCTTCAGGGTCAGGATGGACGATATACCCCCGGCTCTTCAACTGAAGCGCCCTTTCCAGAGTCGGAAGCTTGACCTCACCACCGATGTCTTTCGCTCCCTGTCCCCATTTCGGTTCGATGATCTGAACACCCAATTTCTCAACCGCATATTCCGGGACTCCAAGGCGTCCATCTTCAACATTATACTGGACAACGACTCCACCCGATCCATTATACCACTGCTGGAAGGTTTTAACCCGGCGCTCCAACTCCGGTGATCGAACCACACGGCCATTTTTCAATTCGGCATTGGGATCCATACCGCAGACATTTTCTCCTACAACGACCAGGGTGCCTGCAATGGCAGCGGCAATGGCCATGGATTCCCAATGGATTCGCGCGATGTCCGTTGAACCCAGGGCTCCTGTAAAATAGGGAACTTTTAATTTAATCTTCTCTTTTGCTCCCACCTCGGTGGAGACATCTACGGCTGGAAATGTGGCGTAATCCGAATCAGCGGGAACGCCGATTGCACCGACGCATGTCCCCTGGATATTGAAATGAGAAAAATCGGCGGGGTAATCCTTTTCAGACCCAGCGGTCACCTTGGAATAAGGCTGGGGATAGAGAACCTCCCGTCCCCTCAGGGCAGAGCGCCCCACTTCACATGGACCGGGACAACCATCCAGACAGGTGACACAGATGCCTGAGGCCGGGGCAGGTTCCACCCTGTTTTTTGTAAATGTGGCTGGACTTCTGTTAGGTTTGCTTAGAGTCATCTTTTTATTCCTCCTTTCTTTTTATCTTAATAAAAAAAGGCGTCGAATTGGTTCGACGCCTTAGTCCGCTTTACCTCTTTGTATTAAACGAAAAAAGGGGCCAAATTCCTTTGACCCCCCTGTCTTCAATACCTCTTTGTATTGATGAAAATTATGTACTATAAAAATGAACCTTTGTCAAGAGAAAACGAGAGATTTCCGAAAAAGTCCAGAAATCTCTGATTCTATAGATTATGAAACGATTACACGGATTATAAATGCCTTGAAAATTGAGAAAATCTGTTTAATCTTTTTTTGAAATCTGTGTAATCAGAGGTCTCTGCTAAGGATTTGAAGGGTTTTTCAGAGACCTCAATGATGACTTACTATCCTCCCATTTTATCGGTGAGGAGAATAGCCTCCGCAATCTCCCGCATGGTCTTGCGGCTGTCCATGCTTGCCTTGCGGATTCGTTTGAAGGCCTCATCTTCGCTCAGTCCCTGTCTCTTCATCAATACCCCTTTGGCTCTTTCCACCAGTTTCCGGATCTCCAGTTCTTCCTGGATCACTTTGGTCTTTACCATCAGTTCCGTGCTCTCAATGCAGATGGCGGCCTGACTGGCAACGGCGGTGAGCATGTCCTGCTCCGCCTCGGTAAATTGATGGGGATAAGAGGTATAGCAGTTGATCACCCCGACGACTTTGTCCTTTATGGCCAGGGGAACGCTGAGCATGGAGACCAGGCTTTCTTTTCTGGCCAGTTCTTTCTCTTTGTAGCGGGGCTCCTTCAGGACATCGAGAATGGCCAGGGGTTTTTTCGTCTGGGCCACATGACCCACCACTCCCTCCCCCAGTTTTAGAATCCTCTCCTTCAGGTATTCCTCGCTCATGGTCTGTGTGGCCCGGATTTTAAGAACCTTCTCCTTCTCGTCGAGAAGCCAGAGAGAACAGATCTTCGACCCCATCACATTGGCTGTCACCGTCACGATCAATTTGAGGATGTCATCCAAATATTGATCCGAAGAAATAGCCTTGCTGATTTCTGTCAGGGCCTTGATCTGCTGTTTATAGGATGCTTTTTTGTAAAGCAATGGGGGCACTCCTTTCCTCTTGATAGGAATCAATTTATAAAAAAAGGGGAGCGGTTGTCAATATAATTGAATCCTGTGGGGTTGACCGGGGAAGGGAGATTATGCTAAACCTGATTATATTAAATCAAAAGGGGGATAAGGCGATGGCCAGATTGGGAAAAAAGGAAGTTCTTCAGATTGTCAAGGAAAAGCATGTCAAGTTTGTCCGGCTTTGGTTCACCGATATCCTCGGTTTTTTGAAGAGTTTTGCCATCACCATTCGCGAATTGGAAGGAGCCCTCGAAGAGGGAATGGGATTTGACGGATCCTCGATCGCCGGTTTCGCCAGGATTGACGAGAGCGATATGGTGGCCAAGCCGGACCCCTCCACCTTTCGTATCTTTCCCTGGAAGTCGAATGACCATCTGGTGGCTGTGATGTTCTGTGATGTTCTTGAACCCAATGGGGACCCTTATCAGGGAGACCCGCGCTGGGTTTTAAAGAAGAATTTGGGAAAGGCCTCCAGGATGGGGTACACCTTTAATGTGGGCCCCGAGCTCGAATTCTTTTACTTCCAGAAATCTACCGGGAAACCGGAACCCTTAGATTCAGGAGGATATTTTGACCTGACCCCCCTTGATGTGGCGAGCGACCTCCGCAAACAGACTGTTATGGCCCTCGAAGAAATGGGCGTGCAGGTCGAATACTGCCATCATGAGGCAGCGCCCAGCCAGCACGAGATTGATCTGAAATACAAAGATGCCCTCTCCATGGCTGATAACACGATGATCTACCGTCTGATCGTCAAAGAGGTTGCCCTGAAGAATAATGTCTACGCCAGTTTTATGCCCAAGCCAATTTTCGGCATAAACGGAAGCGGGATGCATACCCATCAATCTCTCTTCAAGGGGAAGAAAAACGCCTTTTTCGATTTGAGGGATAAGTATCATCTTTCCCAAATGGCCAAGCATTATATCGCCGGACTGATGAAACATGCGAAAGAGATTACCCTGGTGACCAACCAATGGGTCAATTCCTATAAGCGACTGGTGCCGGGTTATGAAGCGCCGGTCTATATCTCCTGGGCGCAGAAGAACCGGTCGGATCTGATTCGGATACCTGTTTACAAGCCGGGAAAAGAAGTTGCCACACGCGTGGAGTATCGTTCACCGGACCCGGCGTGCAACCCCTATCTGGCTTTTGCGGTCATGCTGGCCGCCGGACTGGAGGGAATCGAGAAGAAGTATCCTTTGAGGGATCCGGTGGAGAGAAACGTTTATGTGATGGGCGAGGAGGAGAGGAGGAAGCACCGAATCGAATCCCTTCCCGAAGACCTCTGGGAGGCTATCAAAACCACGGAACAGAGCGAGCTCGTGAGAAAGGCTCTGGGAGATGATCTCTTCTATAAGTTTATCGAAAACAAGAGAATGGAATGGGAGCGCTTTCGTGCCCGTGTGACCGATTATGAATTAGAGCAGTACTTTGCAATTTTATAACTATTTAGCCGAATAAAAGTAACCATGTAGTCGGAGCTGGGCAAACCGCTCTCCAAGGCTTCGAATGGCGGTTTTTGGATTGAATGGGAAACAAACGCTATCCTCTGAGTAAGCCCCCTAAAGGAGAACAAAGGGCTGTGCCAATGCTCCGAAAGGTGCGCCTCGAAGCCTTTCCGAACGGCTTGCCCATCTCCGCGATACGATTTTGTGCTTTTTTTTGGCTAAACAGTTATGCAGTTTTTTAATGGAGGTGAGAATGGATCCGATTAAACAATGGTGGGTTGAAGAGAAAGCAAAGAAGACCATCGAAAAACTGGAGTCTCACGATTTTAAAGCGGTCTTTGTGAGGGATAAGAAGGAGGCCGTCGAAGAAATCTGGAAATATGTCACCCCTAAGACAAAGGTGGGGGCTGGAGGGTCTGTCACCATCAGAGAATTGGGAATTGTGGAGAGGCTGGAAGCCCAGGGAAACGTCCTCTATAACCACTGGAAACAAGGGCTTCCGAAAGAAGAGGTTCTTCAGATTCGGAAAGCCCAGACGACCTCTGACCTCTTTCTGAGCAGCACCAATGCCATCACCCTGAATGGGGAACTGGTCAATATCGATGGGATCGGAAACCGCGTCAATTCCTCTGTCTTTGGACCGGGCAAGGTCATTTTGGTCGCCGGATATAATAAGATTGTGGATGATGTCCAGGAGGCGATCAAAAGGATAAAGAATGTGTCTGCGCCGCTCAATGCGAGGCGACTCAATATCGATGTTCCCTGCGCAAAGACGGGAAGGTGTGTGGACTGCAACTCTCCCAACCGGATTTGCAGGGTGGTCGTCATCCACGAGAGAAGACCATCGCTGACGGATATGCTCATCATTCTGGTTGGTGAGGAACTGGGTTTTTGAAATCCGAAGCACGAAATTCGAAATACGAAACAATTTCGAAATACTAAATTTGAATGTTCGTATCAATTTAGTAGTATTAGCTCCTTGGAAAAAGGCATTTAATAGAGCGTCTCTTGGGGTTGTCTTTCCTGCGAAAGCAGGAATCCAGTTTCTTTAAAAACCTCTCTGGATTCCCGCCTGCGCGGGAATGACAGGCGAGGTGATTTTTCAAAGCGCTTAAGTGTTACGAATGTTCAAAACTTGGTATTAAAATTATCTTATTCGATATTAGGATTTGTTTCGAATTTCGGTATTCGAATTTCGAAATTGGGGGTAAATAAATGGGCAAAATCAGGAGAGCGATTATCAGCGTCTCGGAAAAATCTGGAGTTGTCTCGTTTGCTAAAGCTTTGGCGCAGATGGGAGTGGAGATCCTCTCAACAGGAGGGACTGCCAAAATGTTGAGAGAGCAGGGGCTCTCCGTGACGGACATTTCCGATTATACAGGATTTCCGGAGATGATGGATGGAAGGGTGAAGACCCTTCACCCGAAAGTCCATGGTGGCCTTTTAGGGCAGAGGTCGAAACCGGAGCATGTCCAGAAGATGAAGGAGCACGGGATTCTTCCCATTGACCTCGTGGCTGTCAATCTTTACCCCTTTGAAGCGACCGTTGCCAAGGAAGGGTGCAGTCTTGAGGAGGCCATCGAAAATATCGATATCGGCGGGCCCACCATGCTCCGTTCGGCAGCCAAGAATTATCCGGATGTGACCGTTTTGGTGGATCCGGTGGATTATAATTTAGTCCTCTCTGAGCTGAAAGAGAAGGGAGAGATCTCTACCGAAACCAATTTTCGATTGGCGAAGAAGGTTTTTCAACATACAGCCCGATATGATGGCGCCATTTCCAATTATCTCGGTCAGATCGAAAAGGGAAAGAAGGCCCATGAATTTCCGGAGACCTTCACGTTCCAGGTGAAGAAGACACAGGAATTACGCTATGGGGAGAACCCCCACCAGAAAGCGGCCTTCTACCGGGAATACTTGTTGACAGAACCCTCCGTTTCAAATGCTGTCCAGCTACAGGGCAAAGAATTATCCTACAACAATATCCTTGACCTCGATTCCGCCTATGAGACGGTTAAAGAATTTGAGGAGCGGGCCGTCGTCATCATCAAGCATAATAACCCCTGCGGGGCGGCTACCTCTTTAACGGGTTTGTCCGATGCTTATCGAAAAGCAAGGGACTGTGATCCGGTTTCTGCGTTTGGCGGGATTGTCGGTTTCAACCGGCCGGTCGATCAGGAAACAGCCCGGGAGATGCGGGACATCTTTCTCGAAGCGATCATCGCTCCCGGTTTTGATCCGGAGGCGCTGGAGATTCTAAAGGCTAAAAAGGATCTCCGGATTCTTCAAACACCTCCCCTTGCTTCCTTTGCCAATCAGAAGGGATTCGATCTCAGAAAGGTCGTCGGCGGACTTCTGGTTCAAGACCGGGACCTCGGGAAAGTTCTGATGGATCAATGGAGGGTGGTGACGAAGAGGAAACCGACAGAAGAAGAGAAAAGAGCGATGGCTTTCGGCTGGAAGGTCGCCAAGCATGTCAAATCGAACGCAATCGTCCTTGTCCGGGAAGACCGGACGATTGGAATCGGGGCAGGTCAGATGAGCCGTGTTGATTCCACCCGGCTGGCAGTGATGAAGGCCAAATCTCCGACAAAAGGAACGGTTTTAGCCTCGGATGCAATGTTTCCATTCAGGGATGGAGTGGATACAGGAGCAGAGGCAGGCGCCATAGCGATCATTCAACCCGGTGGCTCGATTCGGGATGATGAAGTGATTGCGGCTGCCGATGAATATAACATCGCCATGGTCTTCACAGGGATGAGACACTTTAGACATTAAAAAGTTCTAAGTGACTAAAGTGTCTAAAGTGCTTAAAGTGAACATTTAGCCAAAATATTTTAACTTTAGTCACTTTAGCTCACTTTAAACTTTAGGCACTTTCAGATTTTATAAATACGAGGGTTTTATGAAAGTACTGGTGGTGGGCGGCGGTGGCAGGGAGCATGCCCTGGTATGGAAGATCGGACAGAGCCCAAAAGTATCGAAGATCTACTGTGCTCCGGGCAATGCAGGCATTTCCCAACAGGCGACCATCGTGCCCATCAAGGCAAATGACTTGAAGGGCCTTCTCGATTTTGCACTAGAAGAAAAGATTGATCTCACCGTGGTCGGACCCGAAGAACCGCTCACCAGAGGCATTGTCGATCTCTTTGAGTCAAAAGGGCTTTCGATTTTCGGAGCGAGCCAGAAGGCTGCGGAGCTCGAAGGAAGTAAAGCCTTTGCTAAAGAGATGATGAAGAAGTACCACCTTCCCACTGCCTCCTATGAGGTCTTCGAGGACCGGCAGAAGGCCATTGACTATATTCGCAAACAAGGCGCCCCCATCGTGGTGAAGGCTGATGGCCTCGCCGCAGGCAAAGGGGTGATCCTCTGCAAAACAGTGGAGGAAGCCATTCGGTCTGTCGATCAGATGATGGTGGAGAAGGTCTTCGGGGAGGCAGGCAATCGGGTTGTGATTGAGGAATATCTTGTGGGGGAGGAGGCTTCTTATCTCGCCTTTACGGACGGAAAAGCGATCCTTCCCCTGGCATCCTCCCAGGACCATAAAGCGGTTTTTGATGGGGATGAAGGGCCCAATACAGGAGGAATGGGGGCTTATTCTCCTGCACCAGTGGTGACGGACGAAGTCAATGAGAGGATCGTTGAGAAGATTTTAAGGCCGATCATTCAGGGAATGGGAGAAGAGGGAAGACCTTACAAAGGCGTCATCTATGCCGGCCTGATGATTCACAACGGTCATCCAAAAATATTGGAATTCAATGCCCGCTTCGGAGACCCCGAGACTCAGCCGGTCTTGATGCGGATGAAGGGAGATATCGTTCCCATTCTTGAGGCCTGTATCAGCGGGAATCTCTCTCGGTGCAAAATCGAATGGGAAAATATGGCTTCGGTCTGCGTGGTCATGGCCTCGAAGGGATATCCCGGGGATTACGAGAAGGGAAAAGTGATCGAGGGCTTCAAAGAGACTTCTCAAATGGAGAACATCTTCGCCTTCCATGCCGGCACGGCATTAGTTGAAGGCAAGATAGTCACAAATGGAGGAAGGGTTTTAGGCGTGACCGGCCTGGGAGAGAATATTCCAAAGGCCATTGAGCGGACTTATCAAGCGGTGAAAAAGATTTCCTGGGAAGGGGTTCATTACCGAACCGATATCGGCCAAAGGGCGCTGTGCTGGCTCTGACAAAGATGCAGAGGGCATAGAGCATAGCGTTGGGGTAAGGGCGGCAAATTTACTTTTTTGTCATTCCTGCAAAAGCAGGAATCCAGATCTGGATTCCCGTTTCCACGGGAATGACAGAATTGTTATGAGAGTTGGAGGCCAAAACAGAATGTACAAAATCGCAGTGATCCCCGGAGACGGAACCGGTCCCGAAGCCGTGGCAGAGGGATTGAAGGTTCTGAAAGTAGTCTCTGAAAAGTTCAATTTCAAATACCAACTGGTCTATTATGATTTAGGTGGAGATCGTTACCTAAAGACCGGAGAGGTTCTTCCGGATTCGATCCTGGAAGAGTTAAAGAAGGTAAACGCCATCTATCTCGGAGCGATCGGACATCCGGACGTGAAACCAGGAATCCTTGAGAAGGGAATTTTACTGAAGACCCGTTTTGTATTGGATCAGTATATCAACCTGAGACCTGTCAAACTTTATCCTGGAGTCGAAACGCCTCTAAAAGATAAAAGACCCGAGGATATCGATTTCATCGTTGTGAGAGAGAATACGGAAGGGGCCTATTTAGGCGCAGGAGGGTTTCACAAAAAGGGCACGCCTGATGAGGTTGCGATTCAGGAGGCAATCCATACCCGGAAAGGTGTGGAACGGTGCATCCGTTATGCGTTTGAATACTGCCGGAAGAGGAACAAAAAGAAAAAGGTCACGCTCTGCGGAAAAACGAATGTTCTCACCTATGCCTTCGATCTCTGGGAGAGGACATTTCGCGAAGTGGCCAAGGAGTACGAAGATATTGAGACCGATTATGCCCATGTGGATGCCATCTGTATGTGGATGGTGAAAAACCCGGAATGGTTCGATGTGATTGTGACGGATAATATGTTCGGAGACATCATCACCGATCTGGGAGCGATGATTCAGGGCGGATTGGGAATTGCGGCGGGAGGAAATATTAACCCCGAAGGCGTTTCGATGTTCGAGCCGATGGGTGGCTCCGCCCCAAAATATACGGGGAAGGGGGTTGTGAGTCCTCTGGCGGCCATTTCAGCCTGCCAGATGATGCTCGAAAACCTCGGAGAAGAAAAAGCCTGGAAGCGAATCGAAGAGGCTATCATGAAGGTTGTCAGAATTGATGTGAAGAGCCTGACCGCCGGCAAAATGGGGTATAGCACCTCCGAAGTTGGAGATTTAGTGGTGAAATATCTAAGATATTAATAACCAAATTCCAAGCACCAATAATCAAATAATAACCAATATCTCAATAACCAAAACTTTAAACATCATTTGTTAAATATTAGTTTGGTTATTTGAAAATTGGAATTTATTTGGAGTTTGGAATTTGGTTATTGGAATTTCAATTGTATCGATTTAGTTAAATTCGAACCTCGCAAACTTTAGCTAAAATTAAAATGGTGGAGGAAATATGGAATGGGGGATGAAGAATCGTCTGGCACAGTTGGTCCAGTCCGACGGGCATTGCCTTTTTTTACCCATCGATCACGGTTACTTTCAAGGTCCCACCCGGAAACTGGAAAAGCCCGGAGAGACTATCAAACCCTTGCTTTCCTATTGTGATGCCCTCTTTGTGACAAGGGGCGTTCTTCGGGCTTCGATTGATCCTGAAAATACGAAACCCATCATCCTCAGAGTTTCAGGCGGGACGAGCATGGTTGGAAAAGACCTTTCTGACGAAGGTCTCACGACCTCTATGGAGGAAGCCATTCGTCTCAATGTGGCGGCTGTGGGCATCTCGGTCTTTGTTGGGAGCGAGCATGAGAAAGAGAACCTTCTCAATCTTGCCAGACTGGTGGATGAGGGGGAAAAGTATGGCATCCCTGTGATGGCTGTGACAGCGGTAGGGAAGGAGTTAGAAAAAAGAGACGCCCGTTATCTTGCATTGAGCAGCCGGATTGCCGCCGAATTGGGAGCAAGGATTGTGAAGACCTACTGGTGCGAGAACTTTGATAAGGTGGTCAATGGCTGTCCCGTGCCGGTGGTCATGGCCGGAGGGCCAAAAGTCGATACGGATCTGGAGGTCTTCGAGTTTGTTCATGATGGGATGGAAAAAGGGGCCATTGGTGTCAATCTTGGGAGGAATATCTGGCAAAACGAGCATCCAGTGGCCATGATTAAAGCGTTACGAGCCATCATCCACGAAAGGGCTTCGGTTAAGGAAGCGAATAAGATATTTGAACAATCTAAAAAGAGGAAATAAGGCATTTAAAATTTGACACGTCACTTTGAGTGATGTATAATTATCTACATGAAAGGATTAAAAAAGAAACCCATTCAGATCTATATTGAATCTCAACAGGATGATGTATTAGAAATGCTCTCAAAAAAGAGAGGATTATCAAAAGCAGGGATTATCCGACAGAGCCTTGAAAAATTCCTTAAAGAACTTCCAGTGGAAGAAGACCCTGCCCTTGGTCTTGTAGGACTTGGAAGGTCGGGTAAACGAAATCTTTCTGATCAACATGACCAATACCTTGCCCAATATGCCGCACGGAAGAAGAAGGGATGACTTCAGAGGATATATTTGTCGATACCAGCGCCTGGATCGCCTTGGCCGATCGGGATGATACCTTCCATCAAAAGGCGGCTTCATCGTTTCCTCCCATTTTAAGAACTTTTAGGAATTTGATTACCAGTAATCTTACCATTGCCGAAACATATATCCTCCTCCTTCACGAATTGGGGCATCAACCCGCCCTTCGCTTTCTTGAGAAAGTAAAGGGGAGTCCGAGAATATTCAAAATTTATTCGACTGAAGATCTTGAATCAGAGGCTGAAGAGATACTGATAAAATATATCGACCAGGATTTCAGTTATACCGATGCGGTCAGTTTTACTATAATGAAGAGGCATAAGATCAAGAAGGCTTTTTGTTTCGATAAACATTTCGTGACAGCAGGGTTTATGAATGTACCATAAGAGGAAAATGATGCGAGTGGCGATGTATTATAACAACGGAGATGTGAGGCTGGAGGAAATGGACATTCCAACCATCGGCCCTGGTGAATTGTTGGTGAAGGTTTTAGCGAGCGGCATCTGTGGCAGTGATGTCATGGAATGGTATCGGATTCAGAAGGCCCCCCGGGTGCTTGGCCATGAGATCGCAGGAGAAATTGTTGAAGTTGGAGAAGGGGTGGATCGATATCAAGTCGGAGATCGGGTCTTTGTCTCCCATCATGTCCCCTGTAATACCTGTCGTTACTGTCTGAATGGTCATCATACGGTTTGCGATACCCTTCGGACGACCAACTTTGATCCCGGAGGTTTTTCAGAGTATATCCATGTCCCAAAGATCAATGTGGATCGGGGCACATTTATACTGCCCGAAGAGATCTCTTTTGAGGAGGGGGTCTTTATTGAACCATTGGCCTGCGTTCTTCGGGGACAGAGATTGGCAAAGCTCAGACCCGGCCAGAGTGTCTTTGTTGTCGGGAGTGGAATTTCGGGAGTTCTTCATATCGCGCTGGCAAAGGCATCAGGTGCAGGGAGGGTGATTGCGTCCGATATCAATGAATATCGATTGAAATCAGCGAGACAGTTCGGAGCGGATGAGATTCTCTCTGCAGAAGAAGTGAGCCCTGATAGGATTCGTGAGATCAATCACGGACGGTTGGCCGATCTGGTGATTGTTTGTGCGGGAAGCCTTCCGGCCTATAGGCAGGCGCTTGAATGTGTCGACCGGGGAGGAACGGTTTTATGTTTTGGACTCCTTCAACCGGGGATGGATATTTCTTTTCCATTTTTCGATTTCTGGAACGACGGAATTACCCTTCTTCCTACCTATGGAGGAGCCCCAGTAGATATTGTCCAGGCCATCGAATTGATACAGGCTCATCGTTTACCCCTCAAAGAAATGATCACCCACAGACTTCCATTGGCCGAAACAGGCTTAGGGTTTAATCTCGTCGCAGAAGCCAGAGAATCCATCAAAGTCATCATCGAACCCCATCAATAATTAATTTGACAGGATAATGATATTTTGATAGGAATTTGGTCATACATATTAACCCTCTTCTGTTAAGAGAGATCAGGAGAAAACGAGGATGGAAGAAAAAGTGCTTGTGAAAAAGGACCTGGAGGAAATATTTACAGGTTTTGAAAAACGCCAAGATGAGAAATTGAAGGGACTTGAGGTGCGGATAGACCAAAAGATGACTGGCCTTGAGGTGCGGATAGATCAAACAATGGCAGGCCTTGAAGCACGGATGGATCAGAAAATAGAAAGCCTTGAAGTACGAATGGATACAAAAATGACAGGTCTTGAGGAGCGAATGGATCAAAAAATGACAAGCCTTGAGGCGCGGGTCATCGATCAATTTCATATCATCTCTGAAGGGTTGATGGACCAAATAAATCTTTTAGCAGAGGGGCATACAGGAATTGTTGGACGGCTTGACCGGATTGAAAAGGAGAATGAACGTCAACATTTAGAAACCCGTGCCCTTGTAAAACTTTCCTTTTCTGAGCTGGATAGGCGACTCACTGATTTAGAGTCCCAAATGAAAGAAATGCAGGAATGGAGAAAACAGGTTGGTTCAAGATTCACAATATAGTTATTCTCCTGCCTTATCTCACCTCCATGTCTCAAAATATTCTTCCAATTCAAAAAGATTATCTCCAAAGAGCCTGGACACGTTCAATTCAGGAACTTGAAGAAGCACTTCCTGCTCATTATGCGAAGGATTGCTTCCATTTTCAAGCATTTGGGGAACCTTGTGAGCTTTTTCCTCAGGAGATCATATTGGGTGGTCAACGGTTAACCGGGCCTGAAGGGATTCTCATTGCCTTATATGCGCTTCATACCCGAAAAGAAGAGCCTCAACTTAAACCTTTGAAGACCTTCAAACAATTTCCTGGAGGGATGGGTTATCAGGGGGCCTTTGCCATGAATGCCGAGAAGGTTCTCCATCCTCATGTTATTGCCATCGAGAAGCGAAAGGAAGAGATCGTCCTGAGGTTTTCCGGCCATCCTAATGCGGATGGACCAAGGTGCGATTTCTCTTTTACCCTCTACCCGCTCCCCCGTGTTGCCCTTTACTATATCTTCAATCTGCCCGATGAAGAATTTCCTGCTTCGGTCACCTGCCTCTTCGCCTCCAATGCAGACCGTTTCCTGCCTGTGGCCGGACTGGCCGATACCGCCGAATACACAGCCAAGAAGATCATCCAATTGATCACCGAAATAAAGAGTTAAGGAAAACGTGAAAGGTGGGCGGTATTTTTTATGAGGACATATCTTGAGGGTTCTGGTTACAGGGGACTATTATAGATGCTTAACCACCATCTCAAGAGCCCTTTTTTGTGGTCCTTTGCTGGGTTTGACTGAATATCCCACAGGGACAACAGCCATGAATTCTCCCTTGGGTTCTCCTAAAAATTCAAGAATCTCATCCTTAATCAGATAAAGGACCCCCAGCCAGACGGTTGCCAGGCCAAGAGAGGTTGCTGCTAAAAGTAAATTCTGGACCGCCGCTGCGGAACTCTGTATTTCCATCGTGCGAAAAAATTCGTGTGCCATTTCCTTGTCGACTTTGAAAAGCTGAGTCCCGTGTTTAATGAGGCCGTCGGTATTGGCGATGGCAATGACGACAGGAGCCCCCAGAATACTTCGGGCGGCCATGCGGAGCAGGACGGAGGCCGGACGCGGGAATCCACCGGATTTGGACGTAACGAGATGGCCCAAGCCCTGTTTCTTTTCATCCCTCAAGACCACAAACCGCCAGGATTGAAAATTGTGAGCAGAAGGCGCTTCATTGGCTGCCCGAAGGATGGTTTGGATGTGATCGTCAGGCACATCCTGTTTGGTGAACAACCTGATGCTGCGACGGTCCTTAATCGTCTTTAATGTCTCATTGAGAGGAAGAGCTGTTTCATCAGGGATCATGATTTGCCTCCTACAGGTATTTCTGTTTCTTCAGGTTGATCATGAGGATGGAGAGGGCAGCGGGAGTGATCCCTGAGATTCTGGAGGCCTGACCGAGGGTCATGGGCCTGATTTTAATGAGTTTCTCCGATACTTCTGTGGAGAGTCCGATCACAGAATGAAAATCAAAATTCTCAGGAAAGTTCACCTCTTCCAGTTTTTTAAATCGCTCGATCAGTTCCATCTGTCTCTTGATATAACCGTCATATTTGACCTGAATCTCGACCTGTTCGCACACCTCTTTTCTCAGGTTTTCCAAGTCTCGATCAAAATTGAAAAGGTGCGAAAAATGAATTTCAGGCCTTTTCAATAATTCCCGGAGGGAAGCTTCTTTCTTCAGGGGAGTGCATCCCCAACGATGGAGGATTTCATTGTTTTCTCTGGTGGGGGTGACTTTCGACTCTGAAATTATAAGAAGGGTCTTTTCGATTGCAGACTTTTTCTCTAAAAAGATCCGATAATCCTCTTCTTTTAGCAAGCCGATTTGATAGCCTATTTCTCTTACCCTCAGATCGGCATTATCTTCTCTTAAATGGAGACGATGTTCTGCCCTGGAGGTAAACATTCGGTATGGCTCCGAAGTCCCTTTTGTGACCAGGTCATCGATCAATACGCCGATATAGGCATCAGAACGTTTTAGAACGAGAGGCTCTCTTCCCTGGATATAAAGAGCAGCATTGATTCCGGCCATCAACCCCTGTGCGGCCGCCTCCTCATAGCCCGATGTCCCGTTGATCTGTCCGGCGTGGAAGAGCCCTTCAATCTTTTTCGTTTCAAGAGAAGGCTTAAGTTCTGTGGGGTCAACAAAATCATACTCGATGGCATAACCCGGCCTGATGATCTCGACATTCTCGAGTCCCTGAATTGACCTCAACATACGAATCTGGATGTCGAGTGGAAGGCTGGTGGAGATTCCATTCGGGTAGATCTCTTTCGTATCCCTTCCATCAGGTTCGAGAAAGATCTGGTGCCTCTTTTTCTCGGCAAAACGGACCACCTTATCCTCAATGGATGGACAGTACCTGGGACCGATTCCTTTAATGACCCCACAATAGAGAGGGGACCGGTCAAGGCCGCTCTTGATAATATCGTGAGTGGCCGGGTTTGTATAGGTCATGAAACAGAGGACCTGTTCCCTTTCGATCTTCTCAGTTGAAAAGGAGAATGGGATCGGAGGTTCATCTCCATACTGAGGAGTGAGTTCTGAAAAGTCGATGGTATTGCCATCGAGCCTTGGCGTGGTCCCGGTCTTAAGCCTTCCTGTTCGAAATCCCAATCTTTTGAGCGATTTGGATAAGCCTATGGAAGGAGGGTCGCCCATCCTGCCGGAGGGAAAATGGGTCAGGCCGATATGAACAAGGCCGTTCAAAAAGGTTCCCGGGGCAAGAATCAAGGTTTTTCCCTGAATCATATCGTCTGCATCTGTCCTCAATCCAATGACCTTATTCCCGTCAACGATGATCTCTTCAACGGTGGCTTGTTTGATGAAGAGGTTTGCCTGCTCCTCCACAATCCTTTTCATTCGGAGCCGGTAGGCCTGACGATCCACCTGAGCCCTGGAGGAACGAACCGCAGGCCCTCTTGTGGCGTTGAGCTGTTTGAACTGAATTCCCGTCTCATCCGTAGCCCTGGCCATCTCCCCGCCCAGGGCATCGATCTCCTTTACCAGATGGCCCTTAGCCAGACCACCGATGGCAGGGTTGCAGGACATGTATCCGATCTGTTCGATATTTTGAGTGATAAGAAGGGTAGGATGGCCCATCCGAGCGCAAGCCAACGAGGCCTCAATGCCCGCATGGCCTCCCCCCACCACAATCACATCAAAATCTTTCATAGAATTGTTTTTAGGGTTCGAGGATTCAAGGGTTCATGGGTTCGAGCTTTTAATATTTTGGTTCTTCACTTGACCCCTTGGCCACTCGACCCCTTGAATCCTTTACAGGCTTTGACACAGATCCCGCAGATATTATGGCTGAAATGGAGGGTTTTAGTAAAGGTCTTCAGTTGTTCATAGCATCGGAGATGATCGAAATCCTCCGGTCTCTCTTTAATCGCTTCCGCTGGGCAGACTTTGATGCAGGCCCGGCAGGAACCACAGTCTTTCCCAAGGGGAGAATCGGCCTCAAGAGGGAGATCGGTGAGGAGGGTGACGAGGCGAATCCTGGAACCAAACTTTTCATTGACGAGGAGATTATTCCTACCGATCCAACCCAACCCCGCGGCACGGGCCACATGCTTATGTGAGAGATGGCCTTTCTGGTTCTTCCAGTCCACGATCTGTGAGGCTGCAATGGGCATGGCCCGGTATCCTTTTTCCTGAATGGCTGAAGAAACGATGAGGCCGATCGTATCGAGGAGGATGTTGACCCTCTGATAGTGATGAAAGTAATGAGGCGTGGGGGCGTCCTCAATTCCTTCGAGAATCGAATCGGAGAGATGATACCCCACGGAGATGGCAAAAGGGAGCCGGTCGATGGTGCCGGAGGGAAGAAGAATGTCTTCTTTTTTCAAAAGGCTAAGATCGGCAACCCCAAAGAGCGAGGCGCCCCACTGGCGGCACAGAGACGTTATCTTTTCAACATTTCCCTTTGGGTTTGTCATAGAATGAATTGTGACTTCTCGATGGATTTATTGCAAGGGCATCTGATTTCGGAATGCGGAATGCGCCTGCCTGCCGCAGGCAGGGATTTCGGGGTTAATTTCACACTCCATATTCCGCACTCCGCAATTGGGTTAACGTGGCTTAATTTTCAACTCCTTCATCTTCGTGCGGAGGGTGTTGCGATTGATCCCCAGAAGCTGGGCGGCGGAGGTCTGAACATGGCCCACCTTTTCCATGGCCGATTTGATCAGGATCTTCTCCACGAGCGAAATGATATCGTCAAGAAGGCCGGTCCTGCTCTTTGACTCCACATAGGGATCAATTTTATTTAAAACCTCTGTCAATCTCTCTTCGAGTATCTCTTCCAATAAAGAGGTTTTTAATTTTGCTCTGCTCGATACTCCATGATGTTCCGCTTTTTTAGGATGATAATTTCTGATCGTGGGAGAGAGAATAGCCGAAAGAATAGAGAGGAAATGAAAATCTTCGGCGAATTCATTCCTGGATCCATAAAGAGGATTGATATTCATGACGCCGATGGGTTCGCTCTCGGCGATGAGAGGAATGCAGAGTAACGGCGGCTGGATTTTATCCATCTGTTTCGGATTCTTGAGGGCCTCCTCATAAAGAGGCTCCTGGTTCACATGCTGAATGGGCATGGGTTGGCGGGATTGAAGGACCTCACAAATAATCCCCCTTCTGCTATGACAATGAAGGGGATGGTTTTCCATTTCGATTCCATAAAGGGCTTCCACATGAAGAGAACCCTTCTTGGCGTCCCGTAGAATTATAGCCGCATAACCGATAGGAAAATATTGAGAGAGTGCGGTCATGACTCCAATAAAGTATTCCTGGAGTTGAATCTGGGGAGCAAGCATGGAGATCTCGTAGAGGCTTTTCAATTCGGGGTTGGTTCGGGGATGGGTAAAGAATGTAGAAGACATTTTTGACTCCTCAATCCTATGAAATCTTTACAGGGTGATCATCTGGGTTAAACGGGTTTCCCGGAGCAAAATTCCCAGGATAATTTAATCAAACCGGAGTCAGATTTCAAGAAAAATTTTGAGATTCTCTATATTCTTATGACGAGTTACTTTCCGCTTGCAGTCTACCGGTGAATTCATTAAAATGCACTCCGTATGGCCGAAGTGATGGAAAGTGTAAAACCCCGGTTGGTCATCCTGCTCGGTCCGACCGGAGTGGGAAAGTCGGGCCTGGCCATCGAACTGGCAGAAGCGTTTGGGGGCGAAATCCTCAATGCCGATTCGATGCAGGTCTATCGTTATATGGATATCGGCACAGCCAAACCGACACCGGAGGAACGGCAGCGGATTAAACACCATCTGGTTGACCTGGTCACCCCTGACCAACCCTTTCATGCGGGCCTCTATCGAACACTTGGAAGAAAGACCGTTGATTCATTACATCAAAAAGAAACCCCCATCTTTGTCGTGGGGGGCACCGGTCTCTACATCAGAGCCCTTACACAGGGGCTCTTTACCAGTCCCAAGACAAATTCCACTGTTCGGGAGAGGTTGAAGCAGGAAGCAGAGCAGAGAGGAAAGGAGTTTGTCTATCAAAGGTTGAGGGAGGTTGACCCGAAAGCGACTGCTCGTATTCATCCTCAGGACCTTTTCCGGACCATCAGGGCGCTGGAGGTCTTCGAATCAACCGGGGTCCAGATATCATTCTTACAGGAACAGCATCGGTTTGGAGACCGGCCCTATCTCACCCTGAAGATCGGTCTGGAAATGGACCGCGTCAAACTTTACCGCCGGATTGAAGAGAGAGTGAACCGGATGATCGAGAGAGGGTTTCTTCAGGAAGTGGAGGGATTGCTGGAGATGGGTTATGGACAGGGATTGAAGCCGATGCAGAGTCTGGGTTATAAGCAGATGGTCCAATTTCTTTCGAACGAATTGGGATGGGATGAGGCGGTGAATCTGATGAAGAGGGAGACCCGCCATTACGCCAAACGGCAATGGACATGGTTTAATGCGGACAGGGAGGTTTGCTGGCGCGACGAATCTGCTGATCGGGAGAAGATATTTGCGGAGGTCAGATCTTTTTTGAGAGAGCCCTGAGAAATCTTTCATGACGGCTACGAAGCCTGGGTTAAGGTTAGGGGTTACGAAGCCCCTGCCTACCGGCAGGCAGGCGTTTCGTCATTCGGTAACGGTTACGTTTAAAAGAATTAAACACGACAGACGTAGCCTTTTGTAAACGATACGGGCATCGTTACCGTTGCCGTTGAGTCTGTAGGAAAAGTCATTTTTCGTAAATTTGCAATCAATAAAATCAATAACTTACGATTCTGAAAATAGCCGAAATCTGGCTTTTTCTACAGACTCGTTAGACGATTTCTAGGTAAATTGCATGGGTTTTCCAGAGAGAGGAGGGTAAAGAGCCATGATGAAGAATCAGATCAATGTGCAGGATCAGTTTCTCAACCGGATCCGGAGGGACCGGAGCCATGTCGTTGTGGAACTGACCACCGGTCGCAAACTCGAAGGGGTCATCCACAGTTTTGACAACTTCTGTCTTATCCTTAGAAGCAAGGGTGATGAATTGATCTATAAACATGCAATCTCCTCGATTACCACAGGTGAAAAAATAGAATTATTCGAACAGAAATAGGGTGAAGTGATAGGAAATGTCAAATCCTCCATTGGGACGGAAATAATTATGGATGAAATTGATCTCAAACCAATACTGGAAGGCATCCTGTTTGTATCGGATTCTCCGGTCAAGATGGATACCCTGGCGGAGATTTTCCACGAATGGGACAGGGAAGCCCTTTTAGATGGAATCCAGCGGATCAAGAGGGAGTATGAGGAGGATTCCAGAGGGTTGGAACTGGTGGAAGTGGCAGGAGGATACCAGTTTCGGACAAAACCTCAATGGGCTCAATGGGTCAACCGGCTGAAAAAATCGAAGCCTGTGAAGTTAAGTCAATCCGCACTGGAGGCGCTGGCCATTATTGCCTATCGGCAACCTGTGATTCGACCGACGATTGAGGTGATTCGAGGAGTGGATTCGGGATGGGTGATCCGGTCCTTGCTGGAGAAGGGGTTGATCCGGATTGTGGGAAGGAAAGAGATTCCCGGACGGCCCCTCATCTACGGGACCACCAAAACTTTTCTTGAGCTCTTCAACCTCAACACCCTCTCCGACCTTCCCACCCTTAAGGAAGTTCAGCCTCCTCCGGAACCGGAAGAAGGTCCTTCACAAAAAATCTTACAATTCCCTCCCCCTCCGATGGGGGAGTGTGAGGGTGGGGGTGGCCAGGATTTTGACCCCCCCTCCCCTCCATCCCCTCCCGCCAAGGGAGAGGAAAATTAATATGGAACGCATTCAGAAAATACTGGCCAGGGCCGGGATCGCCTCAAGACGAGAAGCAGAGAGGATGATGCTTGAAGGAAGGGTATTGGTCAACGGCAAGGTCGCCGATCAACTCGGTTTCAAAGCCGATCCCCTGAAAGATCATATCAAAGTGGATGGGAAAATATTATTCCGGCCCGAGCCCAAGATCACACTCCTCCTAAATAAACCAAAGGGTTATCTCTCGACCGTTAAAGACCCTACAGGAAGGCCCACCGTGATGGACCTCCTCAAAGGGGTAAAGTGGAGGGTCTATCCGCTGGGACGTCTCGATTTCGATGCGGAAGGACTTCTTCTTCTGACCAATGATGGTGACCTCGCCTATCAACTCTCTCATCCGAAGTTTTCAATCCCCAGAACTTACTGGGCCAAAGTTGAGGGCGTTCCCGAGAAAAAGGAGTTGATCCGTTTGAAGAGGGGAGTGATGCTAGAGGACGGCGAGGCAAGGATTGTCTCCGCACATATCCTCCGCCAGATGGAGAAACATAGCTGGGTTGAAGCGGCTGTCACGGAGGGAAGAAACCACCTGGTGAAGAGGATGTTTTCAGCCATTGGCCACCCAGTCCTCAAGTTGAAACGGGTGGGATTCGGCCCGATCAGGCTGGGAAATCTTCCCATCGGCCAGATGCGATCTCTTACCGATGAGGAAATGGAAGGCCTGAAGAAGCTGATAGCCGTTAGGACGAGAGACGAGAGACGAGGGACGATAGAAGATAGACGATAGGCGAAAGAAGAGGGATCACGGGCAACAAACAACGGACAAATAACAACGGACCATAGAAATGATTACCGGCATTGAAATTAAAAGAAAGACGGTTCATCTGGCCACCCTGGTCATTCCCGTTGGCTATGCGCTCACCTCTGATACAGCCGTTCTGACTTTCCTCATCCCTTTCTTTTTATTGTACCTCGCCATCGATCTTCTTCGACATTTTCATCCAGGATTGGGTTCCCTGTTCCGGAAGCATTTT
Source organism: Thermodesulfobacteriota bacterium (assembly GCA_030017685.1). Lineage (GTDB taxonomy): Bacteria > Desulfobacterota > BSN033 > BSN033 > UBA1163 > RBG-16-49-23. The sequence goes on from JASEHH010000010.1 coordinate 28,022, forward strand.
TTTGGAAGAGTGCTGAGGGAGGAAGAGAAACCGACCCTGATGGGTTCAACCTTTTTCCTCTTTGCCTCGATCCTGACCATCCTGCTCTTTCCCAAACCGATTGCCATTGCAAGTTTGCTAATCCTCATCCTCTCGGACACAGCGGCGGCTCTTGTAGGGAAAGGTTTTGGAAGGGTTCCGATCTTCAGGAAGACGCTTGAAGGGACGATGGCCTTCTTCTTCTCCTCCCTTCTGATCGTCTGGATCTATCCCGGTCTGGACCGGGTGTCAGGAAGTTTTGCAGCACTGGGAGCGGCATTGATTGAGGCGCTTCCCGTTCCCCTGGACGATAACCTCACCATCCCTCTTACGGCCGGGGCCATCATGTTTTTCGGAATGGGGTGAGGGAGGAAATTTTTTCCAGCCCATTGAACAGACTCTTGACTTCATCCTCCGAGTTAATTTCTGCAATCGCTGAATGAACTTTCAGCTCATCAAAAATAAATGAGAAGGCCTCCTCCGATTTCTCTAAAAGCTCTCCCTCTGAGAGTGGGTCGAGGCTGATGACGGGCTTGTCAAACTTTTTGATCATGTTGCATGCCTGCTCGAGATCGAACAGGCTCTTTTTCTTATTGATAGGAATGGCATAACCCGCGACATCAAGGGGTTTTGCCTTTGGCAAGACAAAGGTTGCCCACTGGCCTGAGAAGATGGGGATGAATCCTTTCCCTCGGATTTTCGATACCATCTCCTTCAGGAGGTCGCCCCTTCCCAGTCCCAATAGCCAGTCGCCATACTTTCCCCCTATGAGGAGAAACGGAACTCCGTTGAGTTGAAAAGGGGAAAGGGTCTGATCGAAGCGGGATGGGTCAAACGTCATCCGGTCAATCTCTTTCTGTGTCAATACTTCACCGTAAGGGCGAGCAGGAAAAAGTTTCCTGACTGAATCCGGGGGGACGATATTTCTAACGATTGTCGAGACCACCTTCCATTCAATCTGATGAAGAGGCTTTCCCATGAGGGAGACTCCGGACTCCGCTCCAATATGGCCAAACCCTATTAATGCCTCATCCTCTGTCGACTCCCTCAACGTTTTAAAAGATTCGAGATGCCTAACCGTGGGAAGATCAAAACACCAACCTCCCATTTTGTAGGCATTCTCCATCAGGGGGTAGATGTTCTGACCGACGGGAGAGGAGTGCCGGATGGAGAAGATGACCCTCGAAATCTTTTTTCTTTCTAAGATGGCGGTTGGAAGATGCATTACCCACCATTCTAAACTCTTCTTCCGTCTTTTTCAATTATGGCATGGCGAACAGGGCAGGCATTGCCTTTTTCATAAAAATTTATTAGCCTTTTATTATGCGAGACTTAACAGAAAGACAATGGAGCGGTCGACCAAACAGGATTCATAGAAATAGCTTGATCAGGAAAGTGTTGATGGCCGCCGGGACCTTTTTCGTCGGGCTCGGGATTGTTGGAATATTTTTGCCCATTTTGCCCACCACTCCCTTTCTCCTGCTGGCTGCGGCCTGCTATGCCCGGAGTTCGGAAAGATTTTACAACTGGCTCCTGAACCACCGATGGTTTGCAAAATATATTCGACCTTACCGGGAAGGGAAGGGGATCCCGTTAAAGGCGAAAGCCTTATCCGTTTCTCTCATATGGTTAACCATCCTGTTCTCGGTCATTTTTGTCGTCCATCCCCTTATCGTCAGGGTCATTCTGATTGTGATTGCTATGGGCGTGACGATCTACCTCCTCTCCCTCCCCACCCTGAGAGAATAGAAAAGTATCATATTGCCAAGAAATCTTTTTTTTGGTAATAGACATCTATGCCATTGGATAGGGAGTTAAGGGAAGTTCTAAAGTTGGGGATCAAGGCGCTGATCTTCCAGGAGATTAGATTGCTCCGGATGGAGCGGGTTCTTACTCCGGAGATTATAAAGAGGGGGATTTCCCGGTCGATTGAGGAGGCGAAGAGGGAAATCGTCCTGTTGACAAGGACCATGAGTCATAAAGAGAGGGCATCCCTCCTCAAAAAGATGATCCGGCAGGCAGCGGATGAGGAGATCGATCGGGCGATTCAGTTAAGAAAGAATAGATGTCTTCGCTGTATCCATGGGAGATTTTATGACCGGTCGGAGACAGCCTATTCAAATCTGCCTCTTGATGAGAAGCTGACAAGGGCGTTCGGGTGCGATGAACTTCAGCCAGCCTTGAGAAAGACCTGCATAAAAAATGCAGGGACCATTGGGGTCGGACCAAGATAAGTGGTTGATGTCGTGAATGAATCCCGGAGAAAGAGGGCGGATTGTGGGCTTAGAGTGGCGTTTTTGGATGACAAAAGTGGAGGTTTAAGAGGAGGACAACTGAATGGAGCAATGGCAAGGACAACGCGGACGAGGCGGAAGAGAGGAAGGGCGAGAAGACCCCTTTCAAAAAGGGTTTGGAACATCTTCTTACATGTGCTATAAGAGAAGCAGGAGGTGGGAAAAAGATGAAACTGGACCGAATCACCATTGATCCTGCACGAATGAACGGCCAGCCCTGTATCCGTAACATGCGTCTGACCGTTCGGCGTGTCGTTGAGCTGGCGGCGACATACCCCAACCGTGAGGAATTGCGGGAGGAATACCCGGAACTTGAGGATGAGGATATCCGACAAGCCCTCCTCTACGCAGCGACCTATCTTGATGACCGCATTGTCGATCTTCCCACGAGCCATGAAACTACTGCTTGACCAAGGATTACCGCGGTCGACAGCCAGACTCCTGCGTGAGACCGGGATAGACACTGTCCACGTCAGCGAGATTGGCTATTCTACATCCGAGGACGCTGTTATTCTTGAGCGGGGGCGGGAAGAAGACAGTACCGTCGTAACGTTGGATGCTGACTTCCATACCCTGCTTGCCCTCTCCGGAGCTACATCTCCATCGGTCATCCGGATTCGAATAGAGGGTTTGAAGGGAGAAACCGCAGCGAACTTGATACGAACTGTTCTCATGCAGTGCGAGGAAGATCTCAAACAGGGGGCCGTTGTGACAGTTGAACGACGCCGGATACGCGTCCGAAGGTTGCCGCTGACTCCATGAGCAGTCGAGGGAGCGGGTGATTTGGAGACACAGGAAAAAACCCCTCAATTTGCTTTTGGGGCTTCTTCGTTTGACTGAATTTTGTAGCCAGAGCTTAATATCTTTAGAGGGCGATCACTCTACCCTACTGGATCTGTTGACTGAATTTTTCAGTCAAGAGTTATACCCTTCCCCTTCTCCATTCGATCCCAATCTATCTGAAACCCATAACCATAAACCACATGTCTAAAAAGGAATATCTCGAAAGTAGAAGCTCGACAATCAATCATTTCTTTGAAAAATTACTGCTTCTTAAAGATCGGATGAATACAAAAACCGCGAAGAAAATAGCCAAAGAACGACATAAATTTATGGAAAAATATTTGGATAGATTTTTTAAGGAATGGGAAGGAAAACTTTAACATATTTTTGATTTTTAATAGGTCTTGATAATTTTATAGGTGTCATGTTGGAGGCGCTGTTATTTTGAATCTTGTGCAAGATTACAGAAAGCCCTTTAACATATTCGCCAAAGGGCTTTCTCGTCCAAACTGGCTCACCACACAGGGTTAGAACCTTATACCATATACCATTGCTTTCCTTTCAACGAGATCAGATATAAGACATTGACAGTTAAAGATGGGATACCGCAACCTTCTTCAGCACGGCTTCTCCCACGCTTCTCAAACCAGATGGGTGGGCCAAGACGCTTCATACTCCCGCTCCTTTTCTTCTTTCAGAACGCGGAAGGTTTCGCCGGGGAGGTCAGGGTCATAAAAAAATTTTAAGTGAGGAAAAACATAACCATCGATGGGATGTGTTAGTTTAATTCTTCCCTTTTCCTAGGGTCATCGGAGTTTAAATTGTAACAGGTTTAATATCTTTCGCTTCAAGATCTTTTCTGTCACCATAAACCAGAAACGGAAGTTTTGAGATCTCTATTTCCACAGTTTTTAACATTTCCTGTTTGGTAGGGATATTTATAAAGTTCCCCTCTTTATCGAGGGTAAATTCTCCTACGATTAATATCCCTCTTTCTGTTTTGCATAAAACTGGCACCTTCCATATCTCGGTCTTCAAATCAAATCGCGGTGTTCCTGGAGCGGTTAGATGACCGATGTTTTCGTATAAATATCTTTTCACTTTTTCGTAGATTTCCATATGGTCACCCCTTTCAATGAAAATTTTTTCCAGGCTATGAAAAACAATTGAACATCTTTTGCCAATTCTATCCCCATGTCGGGATCATGGTAGTAAATGACATTCTGTTCTAACCCAGTAATTGTTACAAAATGCCCAAAACCCTGTACCCCTCCATAAAGCACAGCGGGGTCTAATAAAGCTATAATTGGTATTCCCCTTTCTATTATTTCTTTAAGGCTCTCCAGGGTAAAATTTTCTACTACCTCTGACAACAATCCAAGTTTTTCAACTCCGGAGGCAAGTTCTTCACAAGTATTACCGAGCCAACTTGTTTCAAAAATGTCTTCCAGCTCTATTTCAGATATTCGAACTCCATTATATTCTAAAACCATCCGGATGCAAGCTGGTCCACAAGTAGTAGACTTTTCCTGCTTAAAATAAGGGACCTCTAACTTCAATTATAACTTTCTCCTTATCACATCATCTTAATCTATCCCATGCCTCCAAAACAAGGCGGCGGGTGCGGAATTCATCGTACTGCTTCTCCTCATTCTCTTTTAGGACGGGGAAGGTTTTGCCGGGGGGATAGGAATTTTATATTTTTATGGACGTCCATTCCCCCTTACAAGATACGCCAATTTCAGCAACTTTGTTTTGGCTGGTGCTATCTGGTGCTATACCGACGCTTTCCTTATAATCCTTCGCAATGGTAACGATCAAATCAATAATGTTCATAAATTATACCAGTCGTTATTTTGAACTCTCCCTCGGCCGCCAGATTAAATGACATTCAGCGATGTTAAAAAAGTTTTTCATAAATAACGTGAATCACCCCTCTGTGACGTTGGCCTAATATACCAAAAACCGGAAATTATGGCAATTTCCAAAAAGAAGAGCGTTTTTAAATATTGCCAAGAAATCTTTTTTTTGGTAATAGACTTATATGCCATTGGATAAGGAGTTAAAGAAAGTTCTAAAGCTGGGGATCAAGACGATTGTTTTTCAGGAGATTAGATTGCTCCGGATGGAGCAGGCCTTTACTCCGGAGATTGTGTTAGGCGGGATATCCCAATCGATTGAGGAGACGAAGAGGGAGATCGCCCGGTTGACAAGGACCATGAGTCATAAAGAGAGGGCATCCCTCCTCAAAAAGATGATCCGGCAGGCAGCGGATGAGGAGATCGATCGGGCGATTCAGTTAAGAAAGAATAGATGTCTTCGATGTATCCACGGAAGATTTTATGACCGGTCGGAGGTCCCTTACTCAAACCTTCCCCTCAATGAAAACCTCGTTCAAACCTTTGGATGTGATCAACTTCGTCCCGCTTTAAGAAAAACCTGCCGGAGATTTGTTGAGACTTCAACTACCCCTTTTCTTGAAGAATACCTCAACGAGATTGCCTTCCTCTACGAATTCAGAGAAATGGTCGATCGTATGGAAGAGATCTGGAAAGACTTCCTTTCGAAATAACGCATAGCGCAGAGCGCTTAGCGCATAGCGTCTTAAATCCCAAAAAACAAATCCTAAATCAAATCCAATACTCAAATTTTCATAATAAAAAAGCCCCCTTCCCTATTTTTTAAAGGGAGCTTTTAGATTTGGCTCTTTTTCTTATCGATTACCCTATGCGCCATGCTCTATGCGCTTTGCGTTTTAGGCGATTGCTTCTCCCACCAACTCCGTAATATCCATCACTTTGAGGCGGCCTTTTTTCTCCTTTCGGAGCCTTGCGGCGGCCAACTGGAGATTGGACTTGCAGGCCGGGCAGGCGGAGACGACCGTATCCGCTCCAACTTCCAAAGCCTCAAGCATACGCTGATAGGCGATCTCGCCGGAGAGTTCGTTATTGAATGCCTTCATCCCTCCTCCTCCGCCACAGCATTTTGCCAGGAGGCGGTTGTTCTTGAATTCGAGCAAAGTGACTCCTGGAATTTTCTTGAGCAATTCTCTCGGGGGCTCGAAGATGTTGAGATGACGACCCAGATCGCAAGGGTCATGGTAAACAACCTTCATCGGGTTTCCATTCTTGAACTTCAACTTCCCATCTTGAATCAACTGGTCGAGATATTCGATCGCATGAAGCACCGGTGTGTTGAAGGAGAGGTGCTTGGGGTAGATCTCTTTAAAGGTCTTATAGCAACCCGCACAGGTGGTTACAATCTGCTTGGGCTGAACTTTTGAGAAGGCATCAAGATTCTTTTTGCCCACCTCCTTGAATTCTTCCGTCCCCACCAGATAGGAGATATATCCGCAGCAATTTTCATCTTTTCCCAGGGCGGTGTAGGAGGCACCGGCCCTGTCAAAGATATTCATGAGATTGGGCACGATGTTGATATCCTGATAGGAGGCAACGCACCCGGGAAAGAAGAGCGTATCGACCGGCCCCTTCCTGGGTTGAAAAGTTGACGGATAGACATCGGTCCGTTTCTCTCTTGGTTCTCCAAATGGATTTCCGGTTGCTTTCAAATTCTCCATCAATGTCTTATGGATTTCAGGAAGGAATCCGGCCTCGACCAGTTTCCGGCGCCCGGCTTCCACAATCTCAGAGACGACCACGCCGGCAGGGCAGGTCGCCTTACAGTTGAGGCAGGTCGTGCAGAGATAGAATTTGTCCGCCACCTCTTTGGAAGGCTCAAGCAACCCTTTCATCATATAGTAAGCCTGGATGACCCTTCCACGGGCATTCTCCGATTCCAGACCCGTATGGGCAAAAACCGTGCAGCCCGCCCGGCAGAACCCGCAATTGATACAGGCAAAGATCTCATTATCGGCCGCCGGACCGAAGCTCTTAATCTGGTCGGGTGTCTCCACAAATTCTTTATACGTAAAGGGGGCGAAAATATCTTTGACGGGATCGTCAAAACCCATTTTCCCCGGGTTCAGTATATTCTTCGGATCGAGCGCCTTCTTGATCGTCTTCATCACCTCATGGCTTAACCCCAGCTCTTTATGGATAAAGGAGGCTTTGGCCATGCCTATTCCATGTTCCGCTGTCAGGGTTCCTTTAAATTTTAAAGTGAGGTCAATAAACTCCTGGGCGATCGGTTTCACTTTTTCCCATTCCTTTTTGTTCCGACCGTCGATGATCAGAGTGGCATGGAGATTCCCATCACCGATATGGCCAAAGATGGGAATGGGGAAATCGTATTTATCGCGAATCTTCTGGAGCTCCCGTATCGTTTCCGGGATCTTGGACATGGGAACACCAAAATCCTCTACGAAGGGGATCAGCTTCGCTCCTCTTCTTATCTTTGAGAGAGAAGGGACAAGACCCTGGCGACCTGCCCACATCTTTAAGCGTTTTGCCGGATCATCATCCCACTGATTGCCCAGGCCGTTGCATTCCTTTGAGATTCGGTCGATCTTTTGGATGTTCTCTTTGACTGCCTGCTTGTTTCCATCGATCTCAATAAACAGGATACATTCCACATTGTCAGGAATATTGAGGTCCATGGCCTTATTGACCACATCAATGGAGAGCCGATCCAGAATTTCACAAGAAGAAAGAGGGATGCCAGAGGTAATAATTTCTTCAGCCGCCTTTCCTGCATCTTCAACCGAAGGAAACCTGGACTGGGCAAAGGCGATATATTCGGGCATGGGAACGATCCTCACCGTAATCTCCGTGATCACCCCAAGGGTTCCTTCGGCCCGGCAGAAGAGATGGGCAAGATCATATCCCGAAGAGGTTTTTGGAACGAGCGAACCCGTTTTCATCACCCTTCCATCTGCCAGAACAACTTCCAGGCCCATGATATAATCTTTGGTTGCGCCATATTTGATTGCCCGGTTGCCGCTTGCATTGGTGGAGACCATCCCACCGATGGAGGCGATGGTGGCGCTTCCAGGATCAGGAGGAAAGAAGTGGGTGGGAGCAAGGGCATTATTTAAATTTTGGCAGATTACCCCTGGCTCGACCACCGCATAGCCATCTTTCTTCTGAACCTCTTTGATCTTATTCATCCGGCTCACATCGAGGATGATGCCACCTAAACAGGCCAGGACCGCACCGGTCGTGCTGGTTCCCGATCCCCTGGGGATGATCTTGAGATTGTTGTCATTGGCAAACTTAAGAACCTTTGACACTTCCTCGGTCGTCTTCGCAAAGACGATGGCATCGGGAATACCCTCATGGACAGACATGTCCCGGGAATGGCAGAGTCGTTCGATCTGATCCGTCTTGACGTTCTTCTCACCTACGATCTTCATTAAATCTTTAATATAATCCATAATCGATCCCTTTCTTTTCGAGCCTATTTTAATAATTTAACTGATTTATAAAATAGAAGAGAGGCGATTTTCAATTCTTTTTGGGTTCTCCGGAAAAAGATTTTTCCAGTAGTTCAACGATGTCGAGCACCTTTACCTGCTCTTCCATTCCTCTATCTTTCACTCCATCGCTTAACATGGTCAGGCAGTATGGGCAGGCCGTAGCGATCACCTTAGCTCCCAGTTTCATAGCCTGCTCAATGCGCATCTCGCTGATCCTTTTCCCGAGATGTTCCTCCATCCACATTCTTCCTCCCCCACCTCCGCAGCAGAAACTCCGGTGACGTGACCTTTCCATCTCCTTCAGTTGAATGCCCGGAATGGAGGAGAGGATCTTTCGGGGAGGTTCGTATATATTGTTGTAACGGCCGAGGTAACAGGAGTCGTGATAGGTGACCGTGGTTGGATCGATTCTCCCCATGCTCAATCTTTTTTGTCGGATCAAGTCATTGAGGAATTCCGTCTGGTGGATGACCTCAAAGTCTCCTCCGAATTGGGAGTATTCATTCTTTAAGGTATTGTAACAGTGGGGACAGGTGGTCAGGATCTTCTTCACCCGGTAACGTTTCATGGTCTCAATATTGGCCTCGACAAGCATTTTATAGAGATATTCATTACCGATGCGTCGTGCTGGATCGCCACAGCAACCCTCCTCGCTGCCCAGGATTCCGAATTTCACTCCCACCCTGCGCAGGATCTTCACCATCGAAATAGCCACCTTCTTATTTCGATCATCATATCCCTTGAAACAGCCGGGGTAGTATAGGAGTTCAACCTCCGGATCTTCAGCGAGGGTTTTGACACCCCAATCCTTCGCCCAATCGGATCTCATTTTCCTTTCTACGCCCCATGGATTGCTCCTCCTCTCCATGTTACGAAAAACCTCACGAAGCTCTGAGGGATAACGGGTCTCCATGAGAACGAGATAACGCCTCATCTCGATAATCTTGTCATAGGCAGGGATAAAGACAGGACACTGCTCAGAGCAGTTGAGACAGAAGGTGCATGCCCAGAGACTATCCTCTGAGACCACCTCTCCGCTGATGGAGTTGCCCGACTCCTTTTTAACCGATCCTCCCCAGAGAAGGGGCCTTCCTCTTTGATGAAGGTGTGCTTTCAAATCTTGAATGACCTTCTTCGGAGACAGAGGTTTTTGGCTCAAATGGGCTGGACAGTGATCCTGACACCTCCCACAGTTCGTGCAGGCCTCGAGATCCAATAGCTGTTTCCAGGTCAACTCAAAAATCTCCCTCGCTCCATAAGTCTCGGCCTCTTCAAAATCGGGGATCGGGTTGAGAGCGCCTCTCTGTTTTAATGAACGGAAGTAAATATTGAGGGGGGATAGAAAGAGGTGCTGGAGGGATGACCGACTCATAATCATGTAGCCAGCAAGAACCGTGGCGGGGATGGCGTGAATCAAAACGCGGTGCCAGATGAGGAGCTCATTTAAAGGTTCGGAAGGCTGAATGAGCATGAAATTGGACAGCCATGCGCTGACAGGAGCCCATAGAAATAATTCCGAAGGTATGGGGCCCCCGGTTGCCATCCTGTAGCTTTTCACCAGATAACCCGTAAGCAAGATGGTGAAGCCCAAGATATACTTCAATCCGTCATCAGGCTTTGAATCAAGCCGGGAGGGTCTGAATACATATCTTCGCACAACGGCGATTCCTCCCCCCAATAGAACCAGAACACCTCCTAATTCGGATAGAAAGGAAGCAGCCAGATAGATGTTTTGTGGGGGCGTCGTTAATCCGGTCAGGAAGGAAAGGAGCCTGATCCCTTTACCCAAAAAGATGAGAAAGGTTCCTCCAAAGATCAGAAAATGCATCGTCCCGGGTAAGGGTTCTCTCCAGAATCGAGCATGACCGAACGTCACGGCAAATAAGGTCTTCAGTCTCTTCAGAACCTGATCAGAACAGTGATCGGGCTTTCCCAGAAGCCATAAGCGATAATGGGTCCTCCAGAAGAAGACGATGAAAAGGGAGATCAGCCCAAGGTATATGATCCCGAAGCCGATGAGGATGGGGAGAAAGATCTTATCGATAAAACCTTTTTGTACTGTCCAGAAGTATAAGTTTAATGGATCCAAATTCTCCCTCACCATCTGGGGTCATGGAATGAACCCTGGATAAAACAGGATCAAGTGGGCGATGAAAAAGGTCAGAATGAAGACTCCCAATGTGGTCAGCGCCCATTTGAGAAACCGCTCGTATTTGGGCTGAAGACCTAAGTCGGAGAGGGTGAGCCTCAGTCCAAGGAAGAAGGAATAGATCATCGCTGTCAGGATCATCACTTCAATGACAATGGCCGCCACCCTTAGAGACATCTTCAATTCCTCATCCCTCAAAACATGGACGACCTGCAACCTGCATGTCGTAAAAATGGCATACGAAATGGCAATGGGATCAGCCCGCCGTCTTAAGCATCGGGTTGGGACCCTCCATCTCCGCTATGGCCTCTTCATCACGGGCTGGCAGGATCTCCAGATACTTCAAACCAAGAACAAGAAGGAGTGCGACGTATGAAACGATTCCCAGACTCAGCAGTGTCTCCCAAATTGTAACCGGGAAGAGCCCGGGTTTTCCCCACATTCCTTCCATGAAACCGGGAAAGAAGTGCTGGGGATAGGCTGTGCCGGGAATGACCAATGCGGCCCTTTCTCCGAAGACCCCGATCATCACAGAAAGGGAGGCAGTAAAGACCCCTTTGACTGTTTTTCCCGTCCGTGGATAGATCAAGAGGAATAGGGGAATAAGGATTCCCATTCCGATCTGAAATACCCAGAAGAGCCACCAGTAGTTACCGGTAAATAGGTAGAGCGTGGGCTCCCGGCCGGGAAAATAGAGATGAGTCAGTTTATCGACGAAGACCAGGATCAGGAGCACGAGAATCAACCCGGAGAGGAGCCTGCCGAGGGAAAAGATCAACTCCTTCTGGATCTTTCTTCCGGTGAACTTGAACGCCCCCAATGTGATCAGGATGATTAATGAAGTCCCTGATGTCAAAGCTGCGGCAAGAAATTCAAATGGCTTAATGGGAGAGAAGAAGATCTCTCTGTTGCCAATGAGGCCAAAGATGGCGCCGGTTCCCATGTGGACAGAGACCGCCCATATCACGTCCAGCGCTCCGACGATGGTTGCCCATCTCTTTTTCTTTTCGAAGATCAGCCACAGATAAAGGACCATAAGGGTGATGTATCCCACATAGAAAATCGAATTAATCACAAACAGAGAGGTCATGTTATTGAGGTAGTAGTAGCCGAAGAGTCGCCAGAATTTTTCTGGCCTACCCAGATCGACGAAAACGAAGAGCATGGCGCCCACCATCAGGAGAATCCCCAGGAAGACGGCCAGTCGGGCGATCGGCTTATAAAAATCCCACTTTAAGACATAGCCAAGAGAAGAGATGATGATGGCTCCGGCGCTGAGGCCTATGAAGTAAATATAAAAGATGATTAACTGTCCCCAGGGGATGATATTGCTCACCCCCCACACCTGTTGGCCTTTCAGATAGGCGACTAAGAAGCTCACTACCAGAGAACCGCTTCCCAGTCCCAGCAGGGTCACAAGAAGGTAGTAGCCTCTTGATTTTCCCTCAATCGTTACATAACTTCTCTCCATGAATCAGCCACCTCATCCGCCTTCGCAGAATGGTCCGTCCGGAAGGACGGGGACCTTCACCTGGGAAGATAAATCACTTTCGGATTCGTTTTCAGTTCTTCCCGAAGTCGAAATGCGGTTCTGGACCCAAAGGCATTAGACACCGGACTCGTAAGGTCATCCAGGTCTCCGAAGGCCATGGCACATGATGGACAGGCCTCCACACAAGCCGGGACGACCTCGACTCCGATCTTTTTACTCTCTCTGATCCCCCTGTCAATCCGATGAAAGCAGAAAGTGCATTTTTCAACCACACCATGAATTCTCACCGGGAATGGCCAGACTTCCCGGGAACGATGGTCAGGGGGTGGATCAGGACGGTGATATTCCTTTTCGTCCTGCTTTCTAAAATTGAAACTCCTTGCCCCATACGGACAGGCGATCATACAGTATTTGCATCCGATGCACCTTCTGTAATTCTGAATGACAATTCCATCCTCTCTTCGGTAGGTCGCCTTGGCCGGACAGACGGTCACACATGGAGGATCATCGCATTGCATGCAGGGCATGGGGATGAGTTCTGTTCGGATCCGTGGATATCTGCCACGGGTCACGGCAATCACTTTGTTCCAGTAGATATCTCTTCTCCTCCTCTGCTCTTCAGGGGAGCCATGAGGCACATTGTTCTCCTCTTTACAGGCCACGATGCAAGCCTGGCAGCCCGTGCATTTATCGAGATCGATGACCATTGCCCATTTCGGCATCTTCTCTTCCTCAGGCCTTGTAGACTTTTACCCTTGTATTAAAATAGGAAGACTGACCGCTTATCCTATCGAAATCGACGCCGATCAGTTCATTTGGATTTACTCCGATCCCCTTCTGCCATCGGCCATAGGCATAATGTCCCTGTCCAGAGGGGATGGCAATCACCTCGGGTTGAAGGCCTTCGGAGCACTTGGCCCTGGCCTTGATTTTGGAGAAGGGAGATTCGACCCATACCTCATCCCCTTCTCGGATGCCCAGTCGACGGGCGGTCTCGCTATTGATCTCAACAGGTGTATTCCAGCCTATTCCGTGTAGAGGAAGGTAGATCTCTTGTGCCCATGGATAGTTCTGGCTGCCGTGCTCAAAGGCCATTAAAGGTTGATAGGGATGGAGGATGAGCGGATAGCTCTCCTTCTCTCCTAAAAATCGGACCTCATCATATCGATGGCGATCATCTCTCTGGCGGTCTCTTCTCTTCCCATTTTTTACAAAGAGGGCCTCGAGGTTTCCTGAAGAGAATTCGAATCTCTTAGAGGGGGTGTTAAAAATTCGATCGTATTTTTTATACTGATACTCCGGACCGACCCAGACCCCTTTTGCAAGGAAATCTCTCCAGTCCATCAGTGAGGAAGTTCGAAGCTTAACGAACCCTTCCTGCCCATCCCCCAGAGAAGCAAAAGATTTCTCGATACTTCCGCCAAGTTTCTTTGCGAGCATCAAGAGGGTGTCTATCGAAGATTTTGCCTCCCCGTAGGGTTTGACCACAGGCTGTTTAATCCTCACCTCTGCAAAACCCGCTCCATGAGATGAGTGGTCATATCCCCATTCTTCGAGATAGGTGGTTGTGGGCAGAAGTAGATCCGCATAGAGCGCCATCTCATTCATAAATGGGGATAGGTGGACATAAAAAGGGACCTCCTTCATTGCCTCCTCCCAGCGTTTTGTTGAGGGGGCCGTCATCATGAAGTTAGAGTTAAATCCAATGGCCATCTCAGTCGAATAAGGGATTTCCTCCAGTATGGATTCAGGCACCTGGTTTGTGACAGACCTTGCACAGGGGAATTTTTCTGTCCCTCCAAAGTGGAGAGGAGGCCGATCCCTCCCCTTTTTAGTAATCCCATCCTCCACAATGGAAGGAAGTGGTTTATAATTGGGTTTCTCCTGATAAAGGACCCCTCCCGGGACGTCGATGCTTCCGACCAGACCATTTAGGCAGTGGATGGCATAACTGTTATAAGAACCTCCGGGCAGATAGAGAACTCCCTTTCCTCTCATGGCGATGGCGGGTTTTGTCACGGCAAATTCCCTTGCCAATCTCTGAATCGTATCGGTAGGGATGGTGGTGATCCTGGACACCTGCTCCAATGGATATTGGAAGACCACTTTTCTGTAGTTTTCGAACCCTGCGGTCCAACGCTCTACAAAAGCTTTGTCATACAGTTTCTCCTGAATGATAACGTTAGCCATCCCCATGGCCAGGGCTCCTTCTGTTCCGGGGGAGATGGGGATCCAATCATCCGATTTGGCAGCGGTGACAGAGTACCTCGGATGGATCATCACTATTTTTGCGCGATTCGGTCTCTCCCGGCGGATCCGCCCCCATTTTCTTAAGAGGTGGGAGAGAGGTCTGCCCGATTCGAGGAGATCGGCTCCAAAGAGGAGGAGATATTGCGTTTGATCGAGATCGTAAGCAGAGAATTCGTAATGCCCGTCAGCCATCCAGTTGCCTGATTTTTCAGACTCCCCATCAAGTCCATCTCCGGAGACGATGTTTGGGGTCCCAAAAGCCCCTGCAAATCGAAAGATCATATCCTCTGTGCTTTTTGAATTTAATCCGTTGAGAATGAGAATCTGATGAGATTTATGGATTTCCCTCAACGATCTCAAACGATCTTCCATCTCTTTGATCGCTTGATCCCAGGAGATGGGACTCCATTGGGGATCGATTCCCCTTCCTTTCTCTCTGTTTCTTCTCTTCAATGGTGAACCGATCCTTTCAGGATCATACAAGATCTGAAGGCCGATATGGGATCTGGGGCAAACCTTTCCATCAGAAAGCAGAGAGAATGGGTTGCCGGTGATCTTTACTGCCTTGCCATTGACGACCCTGACTTTTAGGGCACAACGGCCCGAACAACACAGACAGGAAGTATGGACCCATTTCTCTTCGATCACTTCCTTAGGTCTTCTCTGGGAACGAGGGGCGGAGAGGACAGAGCAGGGTGGGGTGATCTGATGAAGCCCAACCGCTGCCCCGGTGAGAGCCGATAGTTTGAGAAAAGTCCTCCGATTCATCTTTAGAACTTTTTTCTCTTTCCCCATTCCTATGGAAAATGGGATCGAAAAGGTGTTTTTGAAGATGAAGAGCTAAACGTTTTCGGGATTCGGTTGGCGAGCCTGTAGAACCATTTATTAGTAGTCCTTCGGCAATTTTGATAACTGGGCATAACTGAAGACAGGCCCGTCTTTACAGACATAGAGATGGCCAATATTGCAACGGCCACATTTTCCTATACCACATTTCATCCTCCTTTCCAAGGAGGTGAAAATCCTTTCGTTGGGAAACCGGAGAGCCATCAATTTAGGAAAGGTGAATTTGATCATGATCGGCGGTCCGCAGATTACGGCACTGGTATTTTCCGAAGAGGGCGCAATCTCTTCGAGGACATTGGGGACGAGACCCACCTTTCCCTTCCAGTCCTTATCTTCCCAATCCACTGTCGTCACCAATTTTAAATCATTCCTCCGCTCCCATTCAAGCAGCTCATCCTTGTAGAGCAGGAGGCCCGGCATCCTCGCTCCATAGATGACTGTAATCTCCTTTACTTTTGCCCGGTGTTCCGGGTGGAGAAAATAGGCGACCAGTGATCGCAGGGTGGTAAAGGCAAATCCACCACCGATCACCAGAAGGTTCTTTCCTTCGAAAAGGTTGATCGGATATCCATTGCCGAGGGGACCGCGGATTCCGATCTCCGAACCTTCTTCGATATGATGAAGCGCGGTCGTCACTACGCCGGCTTTATTGACCGTAAATTTTAAGAACCCCTTTTCTGTCGGAGAAGAAGCGATCCCGAGAGGAGCTTCCCCTTTCCCCAGGATAGAGAGCTCACAGAATTGCCCTGGAATGAACCGAAAGGATTCTTCATCCTCCTTATTTTTAAAGCCCAATTCGAGGGTCCGAAGCAATCGGTCGCTCGTCTCGATCTGAGCTTTTTTCAGTATCATTGGAATGGGAAGATATGGGTTCTTCATGGATCTGTTATCTGAACTTTCGTTTCAGTCCTTTTGCCCTCTTGGCAGAGGCGTAAAGGAGCGCCTCTCGGATGTCAAATTGAACCGGACAGTAAAGGATACATCGTCCGCAACCCACACAGGCAACCCTGCCAAAGTTCTTCGGAAAATAGTTGAACTTG
The DNA here is from genome assembly GCA_030017685.1 of Thermodesulfobacteriota bacterium. GTDB lineage: Bacteria > Desulfobacterota > BSN033 > BSN033 > UBA1163 > RBG-16-49-23. The sequence goes on from JASEHH010000010.1 coordinate 44,268, forward strand.
TGCATCAATCTCTGCCGGGTTCGCTCTCGGCCCGTGGGCCGCGGATTATGGCCGGAGGTTTCAAGCGAATAGATCGGGAAGAGGCAGGAATCCCAGTTTCTTACACGCTGGCCTTTATTGTTTAGAGCCTCATCAACCATATCGAAGCAGTGGCAAGTGGGACAGAGATAGGTGCACACAGCACAGCCGATGCATTTCTCATGAACCCGATCCCAGAAAGAACTTTCCGTCATGAGGTCCAATCTTTTCTCGATGCCTTCCACAGGGATGGAGTAGCCGACTTTCTCAAAAGCCTTCCCCTCAAGTTCTTTGACCAGGGTTAAATCATTCGGATCAACTTCTTTGAAGAATCTGTTCTTTCGAAGGGCCGCACCTTTTTCGGTGAGCAATTCAACAAAGTAAGTTTCGCCCAGATCGATGAAGAAGAGATCGGATCCGGCTCTAAGGAAAGGATCCCCTCCTGCCGAGGAGCAGAAGCAGGTGGAGAGAGGGTGGTTACAGCCCAGACCGATGATCGTCGTCTTTCTTCTCTTCTCGAGGAAATAGACATCAGTATATTCCTCTCCCACAAAGATCTTTTCGATGATTGAAATCGCCTCGATGTCGCAGGGCCGGGCTCCAAACAAGATCCTTTCCCGTTTTATCTCTTCCATCGAGTTCATCCGGCTCTGTTTCCCGGCCATCTCATAACAGAACATCACCTCGGATTGAGGAAAGAAGATATCCTTTGCCGGTTTTTGAGGAACAAGCTGTGTCAGATTGACTTCTGAAGGTTGCTCAATCTTTTTAAAGACGGAAACCCCCTCGACCGGTTGAACAGGAGCGTAGAGATCGTATTCCTCCATCAGGCTCTTCAAAAAATCTTCAAAATTCTTCTTATCCAGCTTCAATTTCATTTGATGAATCCCTGTTGATCCTCCGGATCGAACGTCGAAAGAGGAGGAGCGGCCTCCGGTTGGATTCCTGTTTCGAACCCATAGAGGTCCTTGACCTCCTGATTTAATTTCTGTGTCAGATAGGTAAGCCGAATATCCATGGGACAGGCCCGTTCGCAGGCGCCGCAGCCCGAACATCTCCCTGTCTGATGGTAGGCCCTTACGATATGATAGAATGCGAGATCGGATGGAGAGAGGCTTTTTTCGATCCACTTCGGACGGGAGCTGTCCACAAAGCATTCCCCGCAGTAACACATGGGGCAGGCTTCCCGGCAGGCGTAGCATCGGAGACAGCGACTCGTCTCCTTCTCAAAAAAGTCCCATCGTTCTTCGGGAGACTTTCTCTCAAATTCACCGACCTCCGGATGCGTCTCGACGAGAGAGACTTCCTCCACGGGGTCTCCTATCAGGATATGAGCCTGGTGCGGCGTTCGATGGGTGCAACTCTGACAGGAGGGATAGAGAAAGTCGTCCCGCTTGAGAGAGACTTCAAAGTTTTCCCCCTTGACCAGGAGAAGGTCTCCCTGCTCAACAGCCTGAAGGATTTCTCCCTTTACGGCTTTCTTCACTTTTTTCCGATCCACCAGTCTTTGGCAGACCACTCCGATGAGAAGAGGAGGATGATTCGGAAATCTCTTTTCGAGATTTAAAGCGACCACAGAGCGGGCGTCACAGCCTTTGACAACGACCCCAACTTTTAAACGGCTGAATTTATGAAGGTAGGCGGCCAGATTGTTCTCGCAGAAGGAGTTCCAAACCAGATGCTCTGCCCCCTCTGGCGTCCTGATGAAAATGGGGGTAGTCCTGAGCGGTAAAGTCCAGTCACTGAACCCTATGACAAGATCCACCTCTTTCTTAGCAAGCAGTTCCTTAGTTTTTTCTCGAAGTTTTTTTTGAATCATGGCCATGATTGAAGTTCGGAGCAATTAGTTCGCCTGTCCGCCGCACAAGGCTTTGGCAGGCGGGGAATTCGGAGTAAAATCTTAAAAGGTTTAAGACTCCGAACTCTGAACTCCCTGCCTGACCGGCAGGCAGGCGAACTACGAACTTTTTTTAAATTTCTTCAGAGGTCCCAATCTTTTAATATCCCTTGTGACTTCGTCAACAACCTGAGAGAATTTCCCGCCCTCTGCCGCGGAGACCCAGGAGAACTGAACACGGCCCTGCTCGATCCCGAGGAATTCGAGGAAACGTTTCAGGGTAGCGGACTTCCTTCTCCCGGCATAATTTCCTGAGAGATAGTGGCAGTCTCCCGGGTGGCAGCCTGAAACCAGCACCCCATCCACTCCGCTCTGAAGGGCCTTCAGGATGAAGAGTGGGTTGATTCTTCCGGAGCAGGGGACACGGATGACCCGAATATTGGGAGAATACTGAACCCTCGATGTTCCTGCGAGGTCTGCTCCGGCGTAAGAACACCAGTTGCAGAGAAAGGCTAAGATTTTGGGTTGCCAATCTTTTTCCATCATTTTCCTAACAGAACATATCGTAGGAATTTAAATTCCAATCACCAATCATAACCCCTCCTATCCTCCCCTTACCTTAAGGGGAGGAATACTCCCCTCTTAGGTTACTGATCCTTACCCATAAATGGGGGGGCTGGACACAAGGGGCTAAGTTCTATGTTGTTAACAAGTCGAAATCATTATTATTCTTTAAGTTTGTCATTCCTGCGGAAGCAGGAATCCAGGTATTTCCTGTTGGTCCTGGATTCCCGTTTTCACGGGAATGACACACAAATATGTTATGTTGGAGCCTCAATTGAACCAATTATACCCCGTCTCCCTGTGTCCAGCCGCTGACTTATGGGACACGATCAGCTTAGGTTAAGAGGGGGGGAGGGGGAGTTACTTCATTCACCCCATGGCGAGTTGCGTGATCTGCGAGACGATTCCCTCCGTGCCGAATCCTTTCAGATCGATGGAGCCGGAGCGGCAGGAGGCGGTGCAGACCCCGCATCCTTTGCAGAGGACCTTGTTAATCTGGGCCGCCAGCTTTTCGCCGACGACGGTCCTCTTCCACACGACTTCGATCGCCTGATAAGGGCAGAGACTCTCGCAGAGACCGCATCCTGCGCATGTCTTTTCATTGACCTCGGAGATGGCGCCAATGGTTTCAAGCTGTGTCTTCGTCAATAGGGTCAATGCCCGTGAGACAGCGGCGCCGGCCTGGGAGAGGCTCTCATCGATCGATTTCGGACTGTGAGCCAGCCCGGCAAGAAAGATCCCCTCCGTTGCGAAATCGACAGGCCTCAGTTTCATGTGTGCTTCGAGGAAAAAACCATCCGTATTTAAAGGGACCTTGAGCATCTTGGAGAGGCGCTCGTTTTCTTCACGGGGGGCCACCATCCCCGGGCTCAGGATGAGAAGGTCGGTCTCGATGAGGAGATCGTCATGAAGGATGGGCTCGTGGACGATGACCCGGAGACCCTCTTCTCCCTTTTCGACCTGGGGCTCTCTTTCAGGATCATAACGGATGAAGAGAATCCCCATCTCCCTCGCCTTCTCATAATAGTTCTCTTTGAACCCGTAGGTTCGAATGTCCCGGTAGAGGATGTAGAGATTGATCTCCGGACGGATCGATTTCAGTTTCAAAGCATTCTTGATCGCATCGGAACAGCAGACCCTGCTGCAATAGGGCCTTTCTTCATTCCTTGAGCCCACGCACTGGATCATGACGACATTCTTCGATCCTTCCAGAGATCCGGGGTAGAGGGCAATCTTCTCCTCAAGTTCCTTCTGCGTCAGGACTCCGGAGTCCTGGCCATAGAGGAATTCGTGGGGCCGGTATTCCTCGGCGCCGGTCGCCACGACGATCACCCCATGGTCGATCTCTTTTATGCCATCGCCGTTGAGGACCTGCGTTTTGAAATTTCCGACAAAGCCATTGACCTTTTCGATGGTCGTCCCTTTGAGAAGGTGAATCCGCGGGTCTTTTTCCACTTCCTTGATCATCTTCTCGAGATGGGATTGGACGCCATCTCCATCGAGGAGGTAGTGAATCTTTCTCGCCTTGCCGCCTAACCGGGACTCTTTCTCAATGAGATAGACTTCAAATCCTGCCTCTGAGATCTTCCGGGCCGCGGCCATTCCTGATAGCCCCCCGCCGATGACCAGGGCCTTATGATTCATCTCAACCATCTGAGTGGGAAGAGGTTCGAGGAGAGCGGCTTTGGCAATAGCCATTCTCACCAGGTCCTTTGCCTTTTCCGTTGCCTCTTTGGGTTGATGCATATGGACCCAGGAACACTGGTCCCGGATGTTTGCCATCTCAAAGAGGTAACGGTTGAGCCCTGCCTCACGAATGGTATCCTGGAAGAGGGGTTCATGGGTCCTCGGCGTGCAAGAGGCCACAACGATCCGGTTCAACCGGTGCTCTTCGATGACCTTCTTCATCGCTTCCTGGGTGTCCTGAGAACAGGTATAGATGTTTTCCGCCACATAGACCACATGGGGCAGCGTTCGGGCATATTCGGCCACTGACGGGACATTGACCACGCCTCCGATGTTGATCCCGCAGTGGCAGATGAAGGCTCCGATGCGAGGCCCCTCATAATCCACATTCCTCTCGGGAAAATATTCTTCCTCAGTGACCAGTTCGCCTCTAACAGAAGAAAGGATGGAGGAGGCCTCCGCCGCAGCGGCCGATGCCTGCGCCACAGTCTCCGGAACATCTTTGGGACCTGAGAAGACGCCGCTCACATAGATTCCAGGCCTGGAGGTCTGAAGGGGATGGAAGGTATCGGTCTTTATAAACCCGTAGGGATTGAGATCGACGCCGAAAATCTCTGCCATCTCTCGGTGTTCTCTCACCGGTTCGAGGCCGACGGAGAGGACGACGAGGTCGAACTCTTCGGAGACCATCTCCCCCTCTTCGGTTTCATAGTGGATGATCAGATTTTTTGTGTCCGGAGATTCTTTGAGATGGGAGATGCGGGAGCGAATGTATCGAACACCGTAATCGTTTTTTGCCCTCTCAATGTATTTATCGAAATCCTTTCCGTAAGCCCTCATGTCCATAAAGAAGATGGCGGCTTTCATTTCAGGAGCATGTTCTTTGGCAATGACCGCCTCCTTGGTGGCGTACATACAGCAGACAGAGGAGCAGTAACCCTTTCCGATATGGGGGTCCCTCGAGCCCACACATTGAATCCAGACTATTGTTTCGGGATGCTTTCCATCGGAAGGTCTGCGGACTTCTCCTCTGAAGGGGCCCGATGCGGACAGGAATCGCTCAAATTCGATGCTCGAGACGACATTGGGGAACCTTTTGTAGCCATATTCGCTCTTGATCGAGGGGTCAAACTCATCAAAGCCGGGAGAGAGGATGATGGCGCCCACCTCGATCTCGACCTGCTCATCCTTCATCCGATGGTCAATGGCCTTTGCCTCACAGGCTTTGACACATTCGAGACACTCCGAACAACCAGCGCACTGGAGGCAGCGTTGGGCCTCTCCGATTACATCCTCTTCTCTGAGTCCGAGGCCGGCCTCATCGAAACTCTTCCTCTTCTCGAGAGGGAGTGAAACCATGGAGGCCCTCGGCCGGCGCTCAATACCCTCCACATCAAAGAGGATGGAATCCTTCTGCGCTCCTTCGCCTTCTCTGTCTGTTCTCAGGTCTTCTCCCCTCAACCATCGGTCGATGGAGATGGCCACCTTTCTTCCTGCCGCCATGGCGTCGATGTAGGTCTGGGGTCCGGTCACTGCATCCCCTCCGGCGAAGACTCCATTTATGCCTGTCTCGAGCGTTAGGGGATCGGCTTCGATATTTCCCCAGCGATTGATTCGGATCCCTTCTTTCTCATTTAGAAACGAAAGATCAGGCGACTGACTGACTGCCGGAATAAGGATATTGGCTTCAATGATGAATTCCGATCCGGAGATGGGGACAGGTCTGGGCCTGCCGGATTCATCGGGCTGACCGAGCGCCATCCGATGACACTGAACTCCACGAATCGCTCCGTTTTCGACGAGCAATTTAATCGGAGCCGTGAGATATTCGATTTTGATCCCTTCGTGTTCGGCTTCTTCGATCTCTTCCTCCTGGGCAGGCATCTCATTTCGGGTCCTTCGATAGGCAATGGTCACCTCTTTTTCCCCGAGTCTATAGGCTGTTCTTGCCGCATCGATGGCCGCGTTTCCTCCCCCAATGACCACTACTTTCTCGCCCAATTCTATGGGTTGGCCGAGGGCGACCCTTCTCAGGAAGTCAACAGCATGGATGATACCGGAAGCCTCTTCTCCATCGAGGCCGAGTTTTCTGCTCAGATGGGCGCCTGTGGCAATGAAGATGGCATCGTAACCCTGATCCTTCAAAACCTGAAGAGAGAGGTTTTTCCCAACAGGGGCGTTGAGCCTGATCTCCACTCCCATGCGGCGCAGGTAGTCGATCTCTTTATGGAGCACAGAGCGGGGCAGACGATATTCCGGGATTCCTACCGCCAGCATTCCGCCTGCAACAGGAAGGGCTTCGAAGATGGTCACTCCGTAGCCCATCTTTCTCAGGTCCCAGGCGGCAAGAAGGCCTGCAGGACCAGAGCCCACGATCGCCACTTTCTTTCCATTTTCAGGAGGAACGGAAAGGTCGGTATTATCCTCTTTCTCAAAATCCGACAGAAATCGCTTCAGACCATCGACGGCAACAGGCGCTTCGACCTCATTTCTCCGGCAGGCAGATTCGCAGGGGTGGGTGCAGATACGACCGGTGATGCCGGGAAAGGGATTCTTCGCTCTCACCAGGGCAAGGGCCTCCTCAAACTTTCCTGCCGAAATCAGGGCAATATAGCCCTGCGCATTGACATGGATAGGGCAGGAAGCCCGGCAGGGAGGATCCCCTTTTTTCTCGATGCCGTAAGCGCTGGGCATGGCCTGGGCAAACAGTTGATAGATGGCCGCACGAGTAACGAGGCCCTGCTCATAATCATTTGGGATTTTAACCGGGCAGACCTTTGAACATTCGCCGCAGGCCTTGCAGTCTTCGATCGTGACATAGCGGGCCTTCTTATAAACTGAAACTTTAAAATTTCCGGGTTCTCCTTCAACTCTTTCAACTTTCGCATTGGTGAGGATTTCGATGTTCCGGTGACGACCCGCATCCACCAGCTTGGGAGACATGATGCACATGGAGCAGTCGTTGGTGGGAAAGGTCTTGTCGAGCTGAGCCATGGTCCCGCCGATGCTCAGGCTCTTTTCGAGAAGGTAGACCTTCAATCCTGACTCCGCAAGATCAAGGGAGGTCTGGATTCCTCCGATTCCAGCGCCCACGACCAGTACCGACCCGATCGGCTTCCTTGAGGAAGGATTCATCTCAGGCCGGCCTCCTCAGAGCCTTTTTTACGAGGTCTGTTGTCCTGATACGATTCATCTTCAGTCCCAGTTCGTCCGGTTCAAACCCCAGAGCCAATCCGAGAAGCTGGGGATAGTAGAGCACCGGGAGTTTATACTCCTTTTCAAAGACCTTTTCGATCTTCTTCTGATTTGATTCGTACATCACACTACAGAAAGGGCAGATAAGGACAATGGCGTCCGCCTTCTTTGCCTGGATATGTTCCAGTTTCTTTTGCGCCATCCCCAATGCGACCTGTTCATCGATCGCCAATACTCCGCCGCCGCAACACGAGAGCTTATCCTCATAGGAGAGAGAATGCGCTCCGGTTGCCCGGATCAATTCATCGAGGCTTTTTGGATCTTCGGGATCTTCCGCTCTTCCATAGATAGCCGACGGTTTGGTATAATGGCAACCATAATGTGGCGCGACCCGGAGCGAGGAGAGATCAGCCCGAACCTCTTCCCCTATCTTCCCCACTCCTATCTCCTGGTGAAGAATGCGGGTGAGATGTAAGACCTGCACTTCTCCTTCGTAACGCATTCCCACCCAGCGGTAGAGGTCTTCGTTGATGCGTTTTCGGAGGTTTTTATCTTCCTGAAGCTCGTGGTTGGCTTCCGTAAGGGAGCCACAGCAGGAACTGCAGAGCGTGCAGACCGGATAGCCTTTTGCTTCGGCAAGGGCTAAATTTCTTGCGGCCATCAGGAGATAGGCATCGTGACTGATTGATTTGACGGGATAGCCACAACAGGCGAAATCAGGGATATCGTTGAAGTGGATGTCAAGAGCTCCGGCCACCTTTCTTGCGGCAATCTCGTAGTTTAAGGCCCTGACCGGAACCGTACATCCGAGAAATAGGGTATAAGAGGTATTCTTAAGACGGTCCTCTTTCTTCTTCATTATGAAGTCCAAGCTCTTTCAGAATCTTTTTCACATCTTCGGTCCGGCCCTGTATCAGAGGAAGACCGAATTCTTTGCGCTTGTCATTTTCAAATTCGGTAATTTCTAAGAGACGGCCATGGGCAGAGAGGAGGTCGATCAGGGTTTTCATGGCCGCAGGGGTTTTACCATCTCTGACGGCAATGTTTTTGATGGCATTCATCAACTCGGGGATTCTCACATCTTGAGGGCATCTTTCGTAACAGGTGTAGCAGGAGGAGCATAACCAGATGAACTGGTTTGCAAGAACCTCCTTCTTCATCCCCAGGAGGGCCATCCGGATAATTTTTCTCGGATTATAACGGTCCGTAATCTCCCGGACAGGGCATCCGGCTGTACAGGTTCCGCAGGAGAAACATTTTGTGATGTTCTCTCCACCGGGCTCTTTGGCGATCAGGAACTTGAAATGGGGATCAAGCTCTCTTGAATAGATCATATTATATGAATGCAATGCTAATGTTAAAATGTCAACCAATGAAAGTTCTTTTTATCACAATATATCCAGGGCAGATAATAAACATCAACATCTATGAAGACTCAATGCTTTTTTTGCGATACAGTAATTAAAACTTATAGGCATATCTACTTGACTCCAGTAACGAGATTTTGTATAAAAAGGGGGTA
>JASEHH010000077.1 GCA_030017685.1 Thermodesulfobacteriota bacterium
CTTTGACAGCTCTTTTTACTATGGAAAGGTCTTCTACCTCTCCTTTTATCAGTTCAAAATCTTTGTGACTCAAAGATTGTAGTCCATCGACTTTTTTGTCTAAAACCCTTACGGTATGTCCTCTCTCTAAAAGAGATAGGGTGAGGGCTTGCCCCACTGATCCTGCCCCACCTGAAATCAAGAATGTCATCGTGGCTCACCTTTTCATCTAAGTCTCCTTTTTAGCGGATAACCTCTGTTTCCATTTAGAGAGGGTCGGTAAGAAGAAGAGGAAGAGGGCCAATAGCATCAATGGCAGGGCAATCGGTGGCCTAAAGAAGATGAGCGGATTCCCTCGACCCATGATGAGGGCCTGTCTCACGGCCGATTCAGCCATACTTCCCAAAACCAAAGCCAGCACCATTGGAGCAATGGGGTAGTCAAGTTTCTTGAATAAAAACCCTACAATACCGAAGAGGATCATATAATGGATGTCAATCATCCGGTTATTGACCGCATAAGCGCCAATGGCGCAAACATAAATGATCACAGGCATCAGGATGCTAAACCTAATCTTGAGGATAGCTGCAAAAAGGGGTACAAAGGCTAAAACAAGGAATAGGCCCAAAAAGTTAGCCACCCAGATGCTGCCAATCAGTCCCCAGACAAAATCGGCGTGTTCTTTGAAAAGCATTGGCCCAGGTTGAAGACCCCAGATCATTAATCCACCCATGATGACAGCCATCGTGGGTGAACCCGGAATCCCCAGGGTAATCATGGGAAGTGTGGCAGAGGTCCCAGCGCCATGGCCTGCTGCCTCTGGTGCGATGATGCCAGACGAAGCTCCTTTCCCATATTGGTCCTTATCGGCTGCTGAACTCTTGGCGAAGCCATAAGCCATAAAAGAGGCAGGCGTTGCCCCTCCTGGCTGAATGCCCAGCCAGCATCCGATCAGGGAACCCATCATGAGTATCTTTCGGTATCGGACCATCTCTCTCAATGCATCCCAAACGTCTTTTAAACGCACCCTGGCTTTGATCCCCTCCATCTTAAGGCCTTGCTCTACGGTGAGAAAGATTTCCCCAAGACCAAATAGTCCAATAACCGCGACAATAAAGCTAAACCCTCCCATCAACGGCACGGTGCCATAGGTCATACGAAGTTTTCCACTCACGATGTCCATCCCGACGGCTGCCAGAATGAATCCGAGGAAGATGGCGACCAATGACTTTAAAGCGGATTTTCCTCCCAGCCTGGTCATCGCGCTGAATGTAAGAATCATGACAGCAGCGGTCTCAGGAGGCCCAAACTTTAAAGCGAACTCGGCAATGATCGGAGCAAAAAATGTGAGAAGGATAACGCCAATCACAGCTCCCACACCATGGGACAGAGAAGACAATACGAGGGCCTTCCCAGCCCTTCCACTTTTAGCCATGGGGTATCCATCAAAGGTGACTGCCACAGCCCAGGGCTCTCCAGGGATGTTGAAAAGGATGGAGCAGATGCTCCCACCATAGAGTGCTCCCCAGTAGACACATGCCAATAAAATCACTGCTGCCGTAGGTGGCATGGCAAAAGTAATAGGGATGAGTATGGCACATCCATTGGCTCCACCCAGGCCAGGCAGCACACCCACGATGATTCCTAAGATGAGACCGATCACGGCAATCATGAGGTTATAGGGCTGCATGGCCACGCTAAGCCCCATCATCAAACTATTAAAATTATTAAGGATGTCCAATTTAGTTCCTCCTTCCGGTTTACCAGATTAAAAGGGTCTAAGATATTTCCCCCACAAACCTTCAGGCAGGGGAATCAAGAATAACTTATCAAAAACGATATAGGTGGCCAAAGGTATCAGAAGACTCACGAGGACGACTTTGATCCAATGCATCTTTCCCACCACCCCCATATAGAAAGCGAGGAATAGGACAGTTGCTAAGTGAAGCCCGATGAGTTCTGATAATAGAACCATACCGGCAGCAGGGATTAATACCCAGAGGATCTGCGTTAAACCTCCTTCTACGACGATAGGTTTACCCGGCCCTTCCTTCTTGTAAGTTTTGATGCCCCTAAGCACGATAAAGAAAGTGCATATGACAATACCCAACCCCATGTAGAATGGAAAAAAACCGGCTTCAGGACCGCTCATTCCCCATCCGAAACCAAGTCTGATCGTATCTGCCAGTACAATGAACCCGACCAGCATTAAACCCAAGGCAACGATAATATCAGCCTTTCGCATCTTTCCTCCTCTTTTGTAATTGAAGGTTAAGGCTTAATATAAGGGAGCGAGAAGATATCTCGCCCCCTTATGTCAGGCCCGTCCTTTTTGGATTACTTGATCAAACCTCCTTTTGTCATGAGGTCTTTATGTATTGCTTCCTGCTCTCCAACCCATTTTGCATAATCAGACCCGGAGAGGAAGGCGCCCTTAAGACCCATATCAGAAATATATTTCTTCCACTCTTCGGTCTCAGTCACTTTCTTTAGGAGGTCAACATAGAAATCCTGCTGTTCTTTTGTGATACCGGGGGCTGCAAAGATACCACGAAGCATGAGATAGCTCATATCCACACCCATAGCTTCCTTCATGGTTGGAATACCATTCCAGTCTGGGAGGGCAATTCGATCGTGGTCAATGGTCGCTAACGGTCTCAGCCTTCCTGCTTTCCAGTGACTTACAGCCTCTGCGGGATTGTTGACAGTTGAATTGGTGTGTTTCCCAACGAGTTGGACCGCCACATCTCCACCACCCTTAAAGGGAACGTAGGTAAACTTTAACCCAAAGGCCTGCTCCATCATAATGGTGATAATCTGGTCTTCCTGGGCAGTACCTGTGCCACCCATTAGGAATTTTCCCGGCTCTTTCTTCACAGCGTCGAGATATTCTTTAGCCGTCTTATAAGGAGCTTCGGCATTTACCCAGAGGACAAAATAGTCAAGGGCAAGACGGGCAATGGGTGTAAGATCTTTCCAGTTGAAGGGGACGCCTGTGGCTAAAGGCGTTGTGAAGAGATTGGATAAGGTGAGGGTAATAACATGTGGATCACCCTTATTCCCCTTGACAGACATAAACCCTTCTGCTCCTGCCCCGCCAGATTTATTGATCACGACAAAAGGCTTTGGAGAAAGGTTGTATTTCGAGACGAGCGGAGAGATAAACCGGGCCATCACGTCTGCTCCACCGCCTGCCCCAGCAGGGACAATGAACTCAATGGGCTTGGTAGGTTGCCAGGCTGCATCTGCTATGCCGATAGATAGAAAGCACAGAACCAAACAACAAACTGAGACTCCCAAAATTTTCATGATATTACCTCCTTTCTTGGATTGTCAAACAGTTTCAATCGGATTCTATACTCCTTTTGATTACCCCATTTAGGCTTTTGCCTTTGGTGTTGGGAGGGGAGCCTCGACGGCTATGGCTTTAACCCTCTGAATCTTTTCATCGACAAAGGCCTGCATTTTCGCAATGTGTTCTTGTTTCAGGTGTGAGAAACGCCCCTGATATTTCATATATTCGCTTACCGGTTGATACTTCTTCGGGATGTGTGAATATTTATATTCTCCATTCTCCCACTCGTAAAGGGTCCACATCCCTGTTTCAACTGCCCAGCGGCCTATCTCCAATGTCAATTTTTCTTCAAACTTCCACCCCTTGGGGCAGGGGCAAAGCATATGAAGGAAGGTCGGGCCATCCACATTCAGGGCCTTGCGCACCTTGTTCATTAAATCAAGGGGATAGGCGACACAGGTTGTGGCAACATACTTGACTGCCGGATGTCCGCCAATGACCAGTTGTGGAGGATCTTTGGGAAAAAGGGTTTTACCCTCTGGAATGGCTTTGCCCGGCGGCGTAAAGGTCGTATTCGCTCCATAAGGGGTCGTGGGTGAGGTCTGAATGCCCGTATTGGCATAAGCTTCGTTGTCGTAACAGATGAAGAGGACATCATGAGCTCGATACATCAATGCTGACATTGCCTGAAGACCGATATCCACGGATCCGCCGTCCCCTGCCATGACGATCACATTCGGGAAGGGGCCATCATACTTCCCTCTACGAATCAAAGTTTTATAGGCCGCTTCAATTCCCGATGCCACGGCCCCGCCATTGGTGATCTGAGAATGGATCCAGGAAACTGCATAAGGGGTGCAAAGATAACTTGAATTGGCCACATACATACAGCCCGTTGGCCCAATAAATATGGTATGTTTGCCGGCTGCCTTTGCGACGAGACGGTAGTTCAGAGCCGGCCCACAACCTGCACAGGTCCGATGCCCTGGCACATACATCTCTTCTCTCGGCGCACCACGAAGAGACTTGATGGGCTCCAAAATCTGTTTTTTATAATCAAATGTTTGCATCGTTGAATACCTCCTCAAATATATTTTAGATTTCGGAATTCGGATTTTCAATCTGCAATCCCTGCCTGCGACAGGCAGGCACGATCTGAAATCTGAAATTGGGATCTACTCTCCTTCAAACCCTATCCAGTAGACGTGCTGATGGGTCTTTTTATCTTTAACCATCTGCATCAGTATCTTAGCCATATAATAGAAATCTTCGAGCAGAACGACATCCCCACCCAGGCCGGCCATAAAAGATGTGACCAGAGGCCTATTGTCTAAATCATAGAGGGAAGCCCGTACCTCATGAATCAGGTTTCCGCCGCGCATCGCACCGCCGTAAGAAGTGCTGGTTTCCACGGCAGCCACCGCTTTCACACGGAAGAAGGCTTCTGCGATCTGGGCGGTTGGCCAGGGGCGAACCCAACGTGGCCTGACCATGCCCGCTTTCACTCCCTGATTCCGGAGATGGGTGATCGCCGACTTGCAGGTGTTGGCATGAGCCCCTTGAATAAAGAATGCGATTTCCGCATCCTCCATTTTATATTTTTCAAGAAAGGGATCGTAGTGTCGTCCGAAAATACGATTAAAATCATCAATCGCCTCTTCAATCACCTTCGGGACTTCTAAAAAGGTGATTGCCCTTTGTGCATCCATCGGCGCCCCTTGATCGGGGCGGATCTGTGGGCCGTGCGAGACAGGGCAGAGTGGACTTAATGGATGTGGAGCTTTAAAGGGAGGCAAAAATTCCCTCACCTGTGCGAGTTCCGGTAAAATGACCTTGTCCGAAATATGGGAAAGGAAATAGCCATCCTGACATACGAATTGGGGCAACATCACACGGGGATCTTCCCCTACCCGGTAATTGATCAGTGTATTGTCAAATATTTCCTGAGGTGTGGCCGCCCAACCCATTAACCAACCCTGATCTCTTGCAGACATCGCATCGGTGTGTTCCGAACCGAAATCACCAGGGGGATCAAGGGTTCTATCCGCAATGGCCATCTGGATGGGATAACGACCGCCTGCTGCCGGACTATAGACTTCAAATGCGTAGGTCACTCCAACCCCTGAACTTCCAGTATAGGCGCGTGCTCCGGCTGCCGAGGCCCCCAGGACGACTGAGACCTGGGCATGTTCCCCTTCGCCATGGATAAATTCCGCATCGAGTTCACCGTTGGCAACCATTCTGGCCAGTTCCATCATGATCGCCGTATAGGGACGGATGGGATAAGAACAGACCACTTCCACTTCTGCAAATTTCGCTCCCTGGGCCGCTGCAGCGCAGCCGCTGAGCATCTTCTCTTGAGCCATAGTATTTCCTCCTTCCAGCCTACCGCAGGCAGGCTTAAAAAGGTTTTTCCAAACGGAACACCCCATCCTCAAAGTCAAGCTCTGGGACAGCGCTCAGGGCATCCGCCGGACATTCATGAATACAAATCTGACAGCCTTTGCAGAACTTCCAGTTCCATTCCATCTGATCTTCCTTTTCATTAAAAGACCAGCAGGGCTCTGGACAGACGATATAACAGGTGAGGCAGCGAGTACATTTCTCATGGTCAATGACCGGACGAAAAACCCGCCAGTTTGAGGTGATGAAAAGCTCCTGTTGATTAACCGGAGCGGGAGTGATCGCTCCGAAGGGCACTTCTCTATCTTTGGGAACTTTGATCGCCATAACCTTCTCCTTTCTTTCGTTTTTCCTTCATATTATCTCTTCATTCTCGACTTTTCGCTTTTAGCCTTTGACTCCGAACTCCTAACTCCCAACTCCGAACTATTATCCTCCCCAGAAATACTCGGCGCGAGATTTACGAAATTTCTGGATCTTAACCTCGTTGTAACCCCGTTCCATGGCTGCTACGTCACTGATGATCTTTGCAAGATTCTCTTTTTTCGCCATACCCGTCACCTTGGCCATGGCCCCAAGGATAGGGGCGGCAATGCCAGCTCCAAGACCTGCCGCATCCACGCCACCTTCTGAACCGGAGAAGTCAACCGTACGTATCCCTGAGATTCCATCCGCATCCACCGTAGCAATCGCGCCCAATACATCGGCGTTGGGAATGAATTTGAGCATATAATCGATGGGACGGTTCGTATTGATGATGAGAAGGCCTCCTTGGGGCATCCCCCGAAGCAAATTGATCCCTTTGATGATCGTGGGTTCAACGGCCACCACCACATCGGGATGATCGTTCGTATAGAGGTACTTCATCTCAATGTCTTCGTCACTGATCCTGACATATTTACGGGTGGTCACGAGCACACGGTCGGGTAGGTCTTCATAATTATCAAAGGCTTGGACAAATTTTCCTTCCATTTTTGCAGCCTGGCCAAAGGCATTGGCGATATCACGGGCCTCTTTATCCATCACCACCCCTCGTGTCCAAACAGTTATTTCAGTCACTTTTGCCATAAACCTACACCTCCTTCAATTAAGGTTGATCAGTCAAGCTGACCCTTCTAACTAAACCTTTTTTTGTGGCGGGCTGCTTCCCGTTGGAGTTGATGACCTCTTTACACCCCCTTTCTTCTTATTGAACAGGATATGTTCTATCTCCTCTAAATGCCGACGCATGGCCTGTCGGGCGGCAACAGGGTTGCGGGCCTTAATGGCGGAGAGAACTTCCCGATGGCCCTTTAACGATTTTTTGGCCCGCCCCTCCACCTGAAGATATTTTTCTCTGGTCTGTGCTAAAAGATCGAGAATGGCAAAGAGAAGTCTTTCTAAAACTCGATTCTTTGCGGTCCGGGTGAGAAGGTTATGGAATTCAGAATCGGTTTTGGTGAGATTGAGACCATTCCCAATATCTTTTGCCTGTTCCTCAAGGATCTCCTCCAACTCATTAATTTCTGATGCCGTTGCATTTTCTGCGGCGAGTTGGGCTACCTGAGGTTCGATGATTTTACGGATAGTAAAGATGTCCATGATGTTGTCTTTTTCGAGAAAGAGGGTTGCCGCCAAAGGCTGGATCAAGGCTTCTTCACTGGAGGCGATCACATAAGTCCCATCACCCTGGCGGCTTTTAACAAACTTCATTGATTCCAAATAACGAATGGCCTCCCGGACTGAAGCACGGGACACCTTAAAGGTGTCAACCAATTCCCTTTCCGTCGGAAGCTGGTCGCCCTGTTTCAATTTCCCCTTTTGGATGAGGTTACGAATTTGTTGGACGATGTCCTCGTAGACCCGCTTTTTTTTAACGGCTTTTAGCATGAAGAAAATCCCTCTTTTCCCTGGACCTCTTTTAATGCCGCGTTAAAGTGAGAAGCGGAGACTAAAAGCTTCCTTGACTTGCTCTTTTGCGGATCGTTAATTAACTCGGCAATGGCCAACATCGTTGCCCTCTTGGCGATGAAAGCAATATGGGAACCCGCCATCCCTGCAGTTTGTCTTGCTAATTCCGGTAAGTTGACATCATCGGAAAGAGGTCTTTCTCGGGTGTGGACCTGAAATATTTCTAACCGCCCCTCCTCATCAGGGGTGGGGAATTTAAGAATATAGTCAAGTCGACCGGCACGCATCAAAGCGGGATCCAGTAGGTCTTCACGATTGGTTGCCCCGAGGACAATGACCTGGGAAAGGTCGCTTAAATTATCCAGCTCGTTAAAAAACTGACTGGCCATGCGTTCGACAGAGCCTCCCTCGCTACCATGGCTACGGATTGTCACCAGGGCATCGATTTCATCAAAAAACAGGATACAGGGCGCCGATTGTTTTGCTTTTTTAAAGATCTGATGGAGGGCCTTTTCTGATTCTCCCAGCCATTTTGAAAAAAGGATCGGACCGCTGATGGAGATGAAATTTAAACCCGCTTCGCCAGCCAGTGCCTTTGCCATAAGCGTCTTTCCGGTACCCGAAGGCCCGGAGAAAAGGATTCCCCTTGGCGGAAGTACTTTTCCTGTCGAAAAAAACTCCGGATATTTGCGGGGCCAATCGACAATGGAAATGAGAGTTTCCTTAATCTTTTTCAATCCGCCGATATGATGCCATTTTACCGTAGACCTTTCGGTATAAAATTCGCGCGTCGCCGTGGGTTCAATCTCACGAAGGGCCGTTAAAAAGTCCTCCATCGTGATCTGCAACCGTTCCGGGGTAGCGAGAATAGCGTCAAGGTGATTTTCTCCCTCAAGGGAAAGATATCTCCTTAAAGCCACCATCCCTGCCTCTTTGCATAACGCCTCTAAATCCGCTCCAACAAAGGCATGGGTAATCTGGGCAAGACGGTTCAGATCAGTGTCAGGTGCCAGAGGCATATGACGGCTGTGAATCCTGAGGATGGCCTGGCGTCCCTCGGCATTAGGGACGGGGAGGGCGATTTCACGGTCAAAACGGCCTGGTCTCCTCAAGGCAGGGTCGATCATTTCCGGGATATTGGTAGCCCCGATCACAACCACCTGTCCACGCGAAACCATGCCATCCATCAGGGCGAGGAGCTGGGCAACCACCCTTTTTTCGACATCTCCTAAAACCTCCGCACGCTTTGGTGCAATCGCATCTATCTCATCGATAAAGACGATACTGGGGGCATTACGGGTTGCCTCTTCAAAGATTTCCCGCAGGCGGGCTTCGCTTTCACCGTAAAATTTATGGATAATTTCCGGCCCATTCACTCTGGTAAAATGGAGTTTGGTCTCGCTTGCAATGACGCGGGCGATCAGGGTTTTCCCTGTTCCAGGTGGACCATAAAGGAGAACCCCTTTCGGCGCCTCAACCCCCAGTCTTTCAAATGCCTCCGCATAACGCAAGGGAAGCTCTACCATCTCCCGAATGAGCCTTAATTCATTTTGAAGCCCTCCCACATCTTCATAAGAGACATGAGAAGGTAATTCTAAAGAGAAGTCCGGCTTCTTCAAGAGGAATTTAGTTTTTTGATTAATGATGACTCCCCCTGTGGGGGAGGTGGCTTCGACCTGGAAAAGGCGTTCTTTTCCCGCTAAAAAAGGAACATTGACCTTATCCCCCACGGTCACGGGCAATCCCTGGAGGACTTTTGCAAACTGTTCCAACTCTCTTTCTTCAGGCAAGACATTTGTAAAATCGAGAGGGCTGATCAGAACGGTCGTAGCGGTTTTACGGGAGATCTTTTTGATTCGTACCACTTCCCCTAAATTGGCCTTGGCATTACCACGGGTGACCCCATCAATTTGGATCACTTTTTTGCCATAGAATTCCGGGAAGGTTCCCGTAATCCTGGCGACCGTCTTTTTTTCTCCGCCGATCTCGATAAGATCGCCTAAAACTCCACTCAGGGCCTTGATATCTTCAGGGTCAAGTCGGGCAAGCCCCTTGCCCACATCTTCAGCCAGGGCCTCGGTTACCTTTAACTCAAGCTCGATACTCATATGAAGAGGATTCTCCAGGGAGGGAAGAAATTGGTATAAAGATCAGACCAATTTCAGATTCCATTTATATAGAAATTTTTACTTTTGTCAAGCAATTTTAATAAGATTTCTGGAAAAGCCCTGAAATCTCTGATGACACTGATTGGGGACCGATTCCACAGATAAGAAATACCTTGAGAAATCACGGAAATCTGCGTCATCGAGAGAGGATGGGAAAATTGTTTGCCATCTTTGTCATCTTCATTGCGATCTATATCCTGATGAAGTAAGCCTTTGAGTTCCTCTCTGGTAAGCCAAGGCCAGTAAAGAGATGGGATGGAGGACCTCTTTATGAGTTCCCTGAAAGAGTTGTAATTTACAGGCCCCGCAACTGGTAGCTAACCGATTGACTTCCGAACCTTCAATTTCTTTAAAGAGCCTTTTCCCAATCGCCATGGAGAGGTCGTAATTCTTCTTCTTCAATCCAAACGTTCCCACCATACCACAACAATTGTCACCCAAGGTTTGGACCGTCACTCCTGGAATCAGACGAAGTAATTCAACGGGTTCCTTTACTACTCCCAGGGCGCGCAAATGGCAGGGATTATGATATCCCACGGCAAGGTCCATCCTTCCCATTTCCAGATCGAGCTCTCCTTTTTGATGAAGCATCATCAGGAATTGATGGATGTCGAAACATTTCTCTGCCACTCTCAGGGAATCCTCAGAGTTTAGTATTTTGGGATATTCCATCTTGACCGCCAGCGCACAACTGGGCTCGCTAAAAACAATGCTGAGTCCCTGGTCAACAAGAGAGGCCATCTTTTTAACATTGGTTTGAATGTCTTTCATCACAGGATGGATGGCCCCTGAGTTCATACGGGCAATTCCACAACATGGAAACTCAGGCAGGAGGACGGAAAACCCGTTCTGCTCAAGAACCTCCAATGTGGCCAGTCCGTCTCCTTCCGGTTCATTGAAGTTGGAGTAACAACTGAGGAAGTAGACGATTTGTTTTTTTCCAGGAAGAGGGGATCGATTCTTTAATATCTTTCGTAATGTTTTCCTCCGAAACAAAGGGAGATTTCGGCGCCGGTCAAGACCGACAGCCATTTCTACACACCTTCTGACCGGCGCTAAAGAGTTGGCCAGGTTGATCAGGGGAGCTAAGGCGCTGCCCGCACGACAGAGGGACCTGGTTTTTGAGAAGAACCTCTGATCCAGGGGTTCTCCGTTTTTCTCAATATAGTAGGACCGGCTGCTCAGAGCGAGCCAGGGAATATCGACACCCGAAGGGCATTCTGTCAAGCATCTTTTGCAATTGACACATGAGTCCATGACTTCTTTGAATTGAGGGGAGTCGAGGATTTTCAGATCCAAGGTGCCTGCAACGAACTCTCTGAGGAGGGTTGCCTTCGCTCTCCCAATCGCCCATTCCTCAAAAACTTCCCGGGCGACAGGGCAATAGGACCGGCATTTTCCACAGCCCGAACAGGTCTCAATGGCTGTCCTGACCGGTTCCTTGTCAAAGAGACTGATTCCTGGACCCCTCTGAGCCTCACTCACGAATTTTAAATGTTGGCCGAGGGGGTTCTGACCGGTTCCTATAATGCACCCGGGATTGAAAATATTTTCAGGATCAAAGAGCTTCTTGATCTCCACCATAGCGGGATAGAGTTTTGGGTACTGTTTTTTAAGATAGAATGTCCTTAGCCTTCCATCTCCATGCTCTCCACTGATCGTCCCTTTTAGGGAAAGGACTAAATCGTAACAGGCGTCCGCAAGAGAAATCATCTTTCTGACGTCTTCCTCCTGCGTGGGATCTAAAAAGACCATGAGATGGAGATTCCCGTCACCTGCATGGCCATAGATGCTTGCATCCACTTCGAATTTTTTGAAAAGTTCCCTCAACCCTTTCATATATTGAGAAAGATAGTTCGGATGAACAGCGGCATCCTCAATGAAGGCAATCGGTTTTTTAGGACCTTTGATCTTGTTAAGAATCGGGCCTGAAACGCTTCTGACCTTTTCAAGCATGGCCATATCTTTATCGTCCTTGGCCACTATCAAGTCAAAGGCAAGCTTTCCTTGCTGGATCACTTTTTCCTCAAGCTCTCTAAATTTTTGACGGAGTTGGTCTTCATTCTCATCCTGGAACTCAACAAAAAGAATCGCTTCAATCCCTTCAGGAAGGTAGGGTTTCAACTCAGCTTTCTGTTTTCGGGCCAGATCGAGAATCTGCCTTTCAATAATCTCGAGCATGGTAGGAGAGAACTCCAGAATCTTTTCCGTTGCCATGCCAACATGATCAAGGTTGTTAAAATAGATCAATCCACCTAAAGCCTTTCCCGGCAGGGGCATGAGACGAAGTTTCGCCTCTGTAATGATCCCAAGGGTTCCTTCTGATCCAACCAGAAGGGAGGTTATATCCAGGAATCCCTTGTTCTCGAGCCTCCAGAGGTCATAGCCGGAAGAGTTTTTCATGGCAAAAGGTTTTTCTTCTTCTATGTGCTGATTATATCGTTTAAGAAGATCGGGCATCACCCTGTAAATTTTGTCTTCGAGAGTCTCAGAATCTTTCAGTTCCTTCGTTGCTTTCCCTGCCTCCGAGACAGAACCGGTCGTGATTACCTCTCCGTTTGAAAGAACGACCTCTAAGGAAAGAACATAATCCCTGGTTGCCCCATATTTGACAGCGTGGGGGCCGCTGGAGTTGTTGGCAACCATACCCCCGATGGTGCAATGATCTTTTGTCGATGGATCGATGGGGAAAAAAAGATGATGAGGTTTGAGAAATTGGTTCAAAGAAGCAAGGATGAGGCCGGGTTGAACACGGACCCAGCCTGCTCCCACATCAGATTCCAGAATCCTGTTCATATATTTAGAAAAATCGAGGAGGAGACCTTCTCCCACTTCATTGCCAGTGCGGCTCGTTCCTCCACCCCTCGGGGTGATGGGGATTCCATGCTGGCTGGCATATTTCACTACGTTGATGACATCTTTTATATGTTTTGGCTTGACGATTCCAAGAGGCCTGATCCGGTATAACGAGGCAGCACTGCTGTAGATGGTTCGATTGATTTCATCGAAGAGCACCTCTCCTTCGATGGTATTCCGTAAGTCTCTCAGTATCTCTTTCTCTTCCTGAACTCTTCCCATCATCCTATTTCACCATCACCTTATCTCCCTTTCTTATTTTTTCAAGAAGCATCTCAGCACGGACGGGATTGAAGACACCACATTCACAGCATTTGGCCATGATCTTGGCTGCCTTTTTAGGCGTCAGTCTCCGAAGTTTCACATATTCAAACATCTTTCGAATGAGGTTAAAGGAGACCATTCCGTGGCCACACAGGGTATTGAACTCCAAAACCTCCCGCTCTGGCAATCGGTCCTTCGCCCCCCAGAAACCGAGGGAGTGCTCAGCGCTGTGCCTCTCGATACCCGCTTTCCGGCAACAGGCCTGAACTTCTTCAAGGAGCCCGCTGATGTTGATCGAGATGCCCAGATCGGCACGGATCAGATCGACCACCACTTTCCCGAGAGTATCGAGATCGGTAAAGACAGCGGCTGCTCCTGCCCCATCTCCCCGATTGACAATCAATGTTTGGATATCGGTGTTATCCTTGTAAATACTCCCCTGCTGTCCATCCCCGATATTGACAGGATGATATTTCAGACAGATTCGCATGAACTCCTGAATCTTAGGGCCTGACCCTTCACGGGTAATTCCCTTTGCTGTATGAGCGAAGATGATGTAATCATTCTTCAAGCTCTCTGCTGGGCCCTGGCGGTGCAGTGTATTGGTCATGGTTTAATCCTCCTTAAAGAGTGGACGCCCCAAGCCGATATTGGTTTTCCCATTGGGAGAAAGCGTATAGCCGGCCTTTCTCACCCATTCCTGGTGAGGGATAGATCCATCGGGAAGACATTTTGAGGCAATCCCGAGACTCATCACGGTATCTATTTTATGCTGAACCCTCTCCAGGGCTTGGATGAATTCAGGGATCCTTTCCAGGTTTATCTTTATCTCAATGATGGCCGACATCACTTTCTCATTGAGGATCTCCTCTTTCATCTTTCCGGTTTCTATGTCTACCATCAGCTGAGTGACGGGATTCTCCCTTTCAAAATGGGGTCTTAGTTTGGCAAGCGCCATGGCCACTTTCTCGATATCCCGAAAATAGGCTCCGGTGCCAGGCCTGCCCATTTCGACTACCAATCCAGCTTCTCCTTTAAGAAGCCTTCCGGTCACATCATTGCTCTTGATCTCATCCGTTCCCCTGCCGGAGACGCCTGTGCCAGGATGGACGGTAGTGGGATCGCTAAACAGGGCCCGTAAGTTCCTCGGCCACTCCAACTGAGGTGGTGTCAGGGCGCCTGTGGGGCAGACATCCACCTCGGCCAAATAACCCAATCGGAAGAGAGATAATACCTTCCGAAGGGCGCGGACGAACCAGGGCGGATAATCTTCACTTCGGCACACCCTGTAACAGGTGTAACATTCTACACATTCATCCTGATTGATAGCGGACTTGCCGTCTTCATCTAAATAAATGACACCCATGGTGCAGATGGCATGACAGTTCCCGCATCCGACACATTTCTTCTTATCGATCTCCATTTGAATGTCCCTCTATGTTCTCACTTATTCTTTCCTTTTTAACACAGGTTCTTTTTAAAGACAACAAAAATTGTATCCCAAAATGATTTTTTATTAACCGAATACAAGGGCCCCTTTTTTTGGAGGCTTGGCTTACCTCATTTGCTTTAAGAATATAACTTATCGAATTTTATGAATATTATTATTATAAAAAGTTTCTTGACATTACAAAAATATAATTTTAATATGTGACAAATTAAAAACAAAACCTAAAATTGGATACAATATTGAATAAACTCCTCTCTCGAAAAACCTATCAAAAGAATTCCATCTCGGTGAGGGAGAGAGCTTATGAGTTTTTAAAATCGTCAGTTCTCTCTGGCCATTTCAATCCTGGAGAAAGGCTTACCGAGGAGCATCTGGCAAAAAAGTTAGGGGTTAGCCGTACCCCTGTAAGGGAAGCACTCCATAAATTGGAATCAGAAGGGCTGATCAAACCCCTTGAGACGAGAGGGTTTATTATCTCTGCTGATTCAAAGGAGGAATTAGAAGAATTGTTTGATATTCGGACAAGTTTGGAGGGATATGCACTGAGACTCATATCTCAAATTATTTCTGAAGAAACTCTTAAACGAATGGATAAACTGATCTTAAAGGCAGAACATGCATTAAAACAGAGAAATATCGAAGAGATTTTTAAATGGAATACACAGTTTCATGATACGCTTCATGACTTGATCGCACATAAACCCAGGATATACAGTATGATTACAAACGTAAGAAAATATGTATTAAGATACCGAAAGGATACGCTTCACTATCTCGATGGAGCTAAGAGAACTATCGACGGCCACAGGAAAATCATGTTGGCACTGAGATTGAAAGATCCTGATCTTTGCGAGCGGATGATGCGCGAGCACATCCATGAAGCCAAAGTGGATGCTGAACAATCCCTATTTGAAAAAACTCAAGAAGGCGTGAGTGATAAGATTCGATCATAGATAAATTTTCAAGAGCGCGACAGTTGGAAGGAGGTTTTTATGAGGGTTCGTGAAGATCGGTGCATCGGTTGTAAGAGATGTTTCCCCTATTGTCCTTTTGGGAGGATCCAGAATCTTAAACGGCATGAGAAGTTTCCGGGGAGGGTCTATATTGAGATCGACCAGGATAAATGTTCGGACTGTGGGATGTGTTACCGGGCCAAGATTTGTCCGGTCAATGCCCTTTACCAACCTGCAGAACCCTGGCCCCGTGAGGTCAGAGCCGTCTTGAGCAATCCTCTCATTGAGTTTAAGGGATCCCAGGTTCCGGGTCGTGGGACTGAGGAGATGAAGACCAATGATGTATCGGGCCGATTTCGCCCTGGGGAAGTGGGCGTTGGCATTGAGTTAGGGAGGCCGGGGGTAGGAACCTACTTCAGGGATGTAGAGGTCATCGCTATGGCGTTAACTCCGTTAGGATATGGGTTCGCCGAGGAGAATCCGGT
>JASEHH010000078.1 GCA_030017685.1 Thermodesulfobacteriota bacterium
TCGAATTGACCCTATCTCCAACGATAAAGGATCAGGAATTGATCACCGAGGCCTCCACCCGGGTGACTTACTGGGAGGGAAGCATCAAGATCGAAGGAAAATACCAGGGCAATCCCATCAAAGGAAGAGGCTATGCCGAATTGACAGGATATGCGAAACCGTTTAATAAAGGAATTTAATAGAAGTGTACTACTAATGAGTCCATAATTGAGAAAACATATTCATTTGAAAATCTCCCCTATCCCCTCTTTGTCAAAGAGGGGTAATTTTTGTTTGATGATTGAGATTTGGTAATTGGAGATTATTTGGATATTGGGAGTTGGTGATTGGAATTTTGTTGGTCAAAGAGGTTATAAAAGATTCATCCTTTGCTATACTGAAGATTAAAGGAGGGAGGTCTAAGATGCATCAGCTCTTCTATCCGAAATCCGTGGTGGTCATCGGTGTCTCAGAAAGACCTGACAACCTTGCCAGAAATATCGTAGAAAACCTCTTCGAATTTAAATTTGATGGCGAAATCTTCTTTGTGGGAAGGAAAGACAGTGTCCTTTTCGGACGAAGGATCCTCACCTCTGTAGATCAACTTCCCGATGGCATCGATGTGGCCGTCATCCTCACTCCTGCTCAAACCGTGCCTGACCTGATCGAGGCCTGTGGCCGGAAGAGGATCCCCTGGGCCATCATTGAAACCGGAGGATTTAGAGAATATTCGGAAGAAGGAGGCCAGCTTGAGCAAACCGTCCTTCAGATTGCCCGGAAATGGGGAATCCGGATCGTAGGACCAAACGGGATCGGAGTCACCAATGTCGATAACGGTTTTGTTGTTCCCTTTGTCAAACTGAAGAGGGGACCGGTGAGCAAAGGCAAGCTCTCCATCCTGGCCCAGAGCGGAGGAGTCCTTCTCTCCTATGCAAACCACATGATTAGCGCCAATGTGGGCCTGTCAAAAATGGTGAGTATGGGAAATAAATTAGACCTCAACGAGATCGACTATCTGAAGTATTTGATCGATGATCCTAAGACCGACATTATCGGGCTCTACCTTGAGAGCCTTGGGCGGGGAAGGGAATTGATGGAGATTGCCCACTCCACATCCAAACCCATTATCATTCACAAAGCCAACACCGGAAAGGGAAGCCGCCAGATTGCAAAGCTTCACACCGCCGCCTTAGCCAACGACGACAGGGTCGTGGAGGCCGCCTTGAAACAGGCTGATATCATCCGCACAAAGGACTTCCGATCCTTTGTAAATGCTGTGAAGATCCTTTCTCTGCCGCCCTGCAAAGGTAAAAACCTGGTGATCATCTCACGCTCCGGAGGGATCGGTGTGGTGGCCGCCGACTCGGCAGAACGGCACGGATTTCGACTTCTTCCCCCTGACCCAAAACTCCAGGAGCAGTTCCATAGTCTCTTTCGGGCAAAGGTGATCCAGCCCACCAATCCGCTCGATCTTGGAGACCTCTTCAACTTCGACCTCTACACGAGCATCCTTGAACAGGCCCTTAGATTCCCGATGGTCCATGGAATTCTTTTCCAGCACGGGGCAACGGCTGAGGAGAAAGAGCCTTCCAGAAAATTTGTCCAGGCCGTCAAGGAGCTCTCTTTCCGTTACCAGAAACCGGTTGCCCTTCAATACAACACCGATGAAGAGGAGCTGGCTTATATCAAGAGGGCCCTCGACTATCCCATCTTCACTGAACCTGAAGATGCGTTAACAGCCCTGGCCATCTCAAGGGATTACTACCGTAGATTGACAACATCGAAGGAAGAATCTCCTTTCTATCCCATTGATAAGAGCCGTGCTGCCCTGGTTCTTCAAAAAGCAATCGGAGAGAAAAGGGATCTCATCCTTCCAGAAGCAATGGAATTGCTCCAGGCATGCGGCATTCCCGTTGCTGACTATGAGTTGGTTTATCGAAAAGAAGATTTGCAACAGGCCCTTGGAAAGACTGGATTTCCCGCAGCCATGAAGGTCATCTCTCCGGAAATCTCACACAAATCGGATGTGGGAGGAGTGATTCTCCATATCGATTCTCTGAAAAAGGCAGAAGAGGCCTATGACAGGGTGATGAGCCTGAAATCGGGGAATAGGACCGGCGTGCTTCTTCAAAAGATGATCTCCGGTGGAAAAGAGGTTATCCTGGGGGCGAAACGGGATCCCTCCTTTGGTCCGGTCGTCCTTTTTGGTCTGGGTGGAATCTATGTGGAGGTTCTGAAAGAAACCTCTCTCCGGGTGGCTCCCATCAATCGCTCCGAAGCAGAGGAGATGATTTCGGAGTTAAAATCCTCCGCCATCCTCAAAGGAGTTCGAGGGGAACGACCATCGGATATCGAGGCGATCGTTGAGATGCTTCTCAGGCTCTCTCAGTTGATGGTGGACTTTCCCGAAATCGAAGGAATTGACATCAATCCGGTGATGGCGTTGGAGAAAGGGGCAATAGCAGTGGATGCCCGCATCGTTTTAAGCAAAGAGCAGAGAGCATAGCGCATACGAGTAAAAGTTACCTCTAAAAATGTCATTCCTGCGAAAGCAGGAATCCATAAGTTTTTGACATTACTGGACTCCCGCCGGAGTTTATCCCGTACTTGTTACGGGGCGGGAGTGACAAATTGGGAATTATTAGAGGTTACCTAAAGCCAAAATCATTTACGCTATGCACTCTGCTCTCAGTGCTATGTGTTTTAGAATTCCGCAATCCGAAATCCGCAATCCGCAATTCTGGATCAGATTCCCAGACTTTCTCCCACCAAAATCACGACCACTTCGATCCGGCTCGGTTTTTTTGCCAGGGTGACATAGATATTACAGATTCGATCGGGAGATTTACAATCCGCGCACACCCCTGTCTCAGCACAGGGGGTCTTCCTGCCGAGCCGTTTGGCATTCTGGGGAGCGGTCCATTCCTTCACCTTCTTCTCTGCGGCTTCCATATCCTTTACAATCTTATTCACTCCACAGACGATGATCGTCTTTTTCGGGCCGATGAACATGGCGCCCACCCGGTTGCCCGAGGCATCGACATTGAACAATTTTCCATCCTCGGTCACCGCATTCGTGCTTGAAAGAAAAACATCTGCCGAAAAGGATTTCCGGACCAGGTCGAGAATTTCCTCCGGCGTCTTGCCCTGGCGAAAAGGCCAGATGAGACGGACATTCCGATTTCCAAGGCCGTCCAGCAAACCGATCTGTGTCAGGGTGATAGACCCTCCCACCCCAACTGCCGCTCCATCCGGTATCTGCTTTATCACCTCTTCGCAGGCGGATTTGGAATCCGGAACAAAGAGGGCCTCGAAGTTATTCTTCTTCAATGCGTTAATCGTTCTTTCGACCTGCTTCTCTTGAAACCAATGCTGCCACTGCTCCATATTTTCTTCCTCCTTTTTTTTGGTGTTGCTCAAAAAATAGAAACGAATAGCACGAATGACAGCGAATGACACGAAAGGAGAACCATTCGTCACTATTCGTGGAATTCGTTCGTAGTGATTATTTTCATGGTTCGATGGTGACGTTCTGTTATGAAGGATTGCTATAAAAAGTAAACGTATTTATATTTCTAAACCGGATATTGATTTAAGTCAATGATCTGTCATAGGATGTTGTGATATTTTGGTCTGTATATGGGGCCGTTTTTTCGGCCACCCCCTCCATCTTCTGAAATCTGGACAACCTGGGGGTCGAGTGTTACGATAAAAATTAGGGGATCTCTTAAAAAGGAGGCGTCTTATGGCCGAATATAAAAGGGATGAAAAAGTCGCTTTCAACGGAAAAAAGGTGGAGATTTTGGGCTCCACTTTTGAGGAGGGAAAACCAGAGACCCCGATGAACTGGAGAAAAAAATTGAGAAATCGGGAAGAGATACTTGCCTATCTCAAGACGGGGGAACGTTACTGGTTCAGTGACGAATGGGTTGGCAGTGAGAAACGGAAGACAAAGGCCTAACAGGCTGCTGAAAAACGGCCATCTGCGGCGTTGCCCTCATCCTTCGTCATTGCGGCGTACATTTAAGTACGCCTCATTCCTCAGAATTTCGGGCGCCTTGCATCTGGCCATTTTTGAGCAGCCCTAGAAAACTGGCTTTTTTCAGTAACCCGTAAAATGAATGAATAGAAGGAGGTAAGTCCCGTGGCATTTCAAATTCCCCAGATCACCTACTCAGGAGTCATCAAAGAGGTCACCCTCGGAAAAGGGTCTAAGGCGGTGACCATCGGAGGAGAAAACTCCTACCCCTATCATCTCTTCGAAGGAGGGATGGACCATCCTCCCCGGATAGCCATAGAGGTATACGATATTCCTCCTGAAGACTGGCCGGAGACAGCCCTTGAACCGTTCAGGGATGTGGTCCATGATCCGGTGGCCTGGGCGAGGAAATGTGTTGAAACCTACGGAGCAGAACTAATTGCACTGCAACTGGTTAGCACGGATCCAAATGGTCTAAACCGGTCCGCTGAGGAGGCGGTGGAAACCGTCAAAAAAGTCGCCACTTCAATAGAGGTTCCCTTGATCGTATGGGGAAGCGCAAATGCGGAGAAGGATGGGGATGTCCTTCGAAAGGTGGCTGAGGCCTGCGATGGGATGAACCTCATTATCGGGCCGGTTGTCGAAGGCAATTACAAGCAGATCGGTGCAGGGGCCATTGCATACAGACATACGGTTATTGCCTCTTCTCCCATCGACATCAATCTCGCCAAACAGCTTAACATCCTCCTCGGAAACCTGGGAATTCCTGACAGTCAGATCATAGTCGATCCGACAACAGGTGGATTGGGTTATGGAATCGAATATACCTATTCGGTGATGGAAAGGGACAGGATGGCGGCCCTCAGCCAGCAGGACGAGAGACTCCAGTTCCCCATCATTTGCAATATGGCGAGAGAGGTATGGAAGACGAAGGAAGCCAAGGCATCGGCTGAAGAGGCCCCTGCTTTAGGCGATCCCAAAAAGAGGGGCATCCTCATGGAGGCTGTAACTGCGGTTACCCTCCTTCTGGCAGGAGCGGATATTCTCGTCATGAGACATCCCGAAGCGATCAAGCTGGTTCGGGACGTGATTTCGGATTTAATGGCGAAGTAACTTACCTCTTACCGAGGGGTAACACCTCTTAATCAGAGAAAACTGGATTCCGCATCAAGTGCGGAATGACAGAACAATAGAATGGAGGAGTCCATGTCCGATATAGAAAAGAAGAGTATTGATCCAGCAACGATCGAGATGATAGAGAAGGCCCACATCGACGGATGTGAGACTATTTTTGACCGGGCAGATGTCATGAAGCCCTGCCCGATTGGGGCAGAAGGGAGTTGTTGCAAACACTGTTATATGGGGCCCTGCCGTGTTCCAGCACCCAAGAAGAAGGAGGGGGCTTTAGAAAAGATCAGAAGGATCGGCCTCTGCGGAGCAACTGCAGAGACGATCTCTGCTCGCAACTTTGCTCGAATGGTAGCCGCCGGAACAGCAGCCCACTGTGATCACGCCCGGGGAGTGGCTAAGGTCTTTCTTGCAACTGCAAAGGGAGAAGTCCCCGAGTTTCAGATCAAGGATGAACAAAAACTCTATCAGGTTGCAATGGACTTCGGTATTGAGATTGGTGACCGTCCAATACGAGAGATTGCTATCGATATCGGTGAAAGGGCTTTGGCTGAGTTCGGCCGTCAAGAGGGAGAACTTATCTTCCTTAAGAGGGCCCCTCTCAAAAGGCAGGAGATATGGAGAAATCTTGGGGTGGCCCCTCGAGGGATCGATCGGGAGGTTGTGGAACTTCTCCATCGAACCTGTATGGGAGTGGATCAAGATTATCAGGACCTCTTGATCTCAGCCGCCCGTTGCGCTTTGGCTGATGGATGGGGAGGCTCGATGATCTCCACAGAGCTTCAGGACATCCTTTTCGGAAATCCAGTTCCCATATTAGGTCAGGTCAACCTCGGGGTGCTAAAAAAAGATGAGGTCAATGTGGTGGTTCATGGGCACGAACCCCTTCTACCGGAGATCATGGTAGGGGTGCTTAACGATCCTGATATCCAACAAGCTGTTCAATCAGTTGGGGCAAAGGGGATCAACCTCGCTGGTATGTGTTGTTCTGCCAATGAAATCCTGATGCGCCATGGTATTCCTGTCGCAGGGAACTTTCTCCAGCAGGAGTTGGCCATCGTGACAGGGGTGGTAGATGCTATGGTGGTGGATATCCAGTGTGAGATGCAGTCTCTGGCCCAGGTGGCTAAATGCTATCACACCAAACTGATCACTACTTCTCCCAAAGCCAAGATTGAAGGGGCGATTCACATCGAATTTGAGGAGCGCGAAGCGCAGAAGGTGGCTAAGAAGATATTGATGGAGGCCATTGAGAACTTTAGTAATCGAAAAACCAATGTGGAGATCCCTTCACATGTGGCGGATATGGTGGTTGGATTCAGTCACGAGACGATCAACTACCTCCTCGGAGGTTTCTTCAGGGCTTCCTACCGGCCCCTCAATGATAATATTATTAACGGCAGGATAAGAGGTATTGCAGGAGTGGTGGGTTGTAATAATGCCCGTACGACTCATGATGATCCCAACCTCACATTGATTAAGGAATTGATCAAAAACGATGTCATCGTATTGACTACTGGTTGTGCAGCGATCACTTCTGGAAAGGCTGGACTTCTAACACCTGAAGCAGCAAAGCTCTATGCAGGGGATGGCTTGGCTTCTGTTTGTGAGGCGGTAGGTCTTCCTCCTGTCCTCCATATGGGCGCCTGTGTGGATAATAGTCGAATTCTCATGGCCGCCACTGCTGTCGTCAAGGATGGAGGCCTCGGTGATGATATCAGCGACCTCCCCGCAGCCGGTGCGGCGCTGGAGTGGATGCACGAAAAGGCGATCGCCATTGGTCACTACTTTGTGGCCTCAGGGGTCTTTACCGTATTTGGTACGGTATGGCCCACGACGGGAAGCGAACCAGTAAGTAGATTTCTTTTTGAAGAGCTTGAAAATAGTCTTAAGGGGAAATGGGGTTTTGAACCCGACCCTCGCAAGGCAGCAAAATTAATGATCGAGCATATCGATAAAAAACGGAAGGCCCTAGGTATCGATAGGGCAAGGGAGCGCGTCCTCTTTGATATGGCCAAACGCCGCGAGCTGGATGCCGCCTGATCGTACTGACGCTAAGCGCTTAGCGCTTTGCGCATGGCGAAAATAATGGAGGTTCACCTGTGTCCAAGATCATTGCTTCTGCCGCCATCAGGGGAGCCCATAAGATTGTCGAAAGGGCTGAGAAGAAGTATGAAGAGGCTTTAAAAAAATGGGGGCCCAATCAGGAGGTGGGTTTTCCCAATACGGCGTATTATCTACCCATCATCTACGCCATCCTCGGAGTCCCCATCCAGAAATTGGGGGATGTGAAACCCGTTCTCGAAAGAACCAGATCCCTTCTTCCTCCTCTGGTCAAAGAAAGGGTGAATCTCCCTTATTTAGGCCCGGCACTCGACGCGGGAATGGCTGCCTTCTTCGCAGAGGAGATCATTGAAGCCATCCGCTACCTGGAGCATCCCAACTTCTATACGAAGCAGGAAGACCCCTTGCCCGATAATATCTGGCTGGGCGCAGCCGATGATGTGATCTTTCGTAAACGCGGGGTTGAATTTGTGGATGGCACTGCGCCAGGATTTGCCGCAATCGTGGGGGCTGCGCCCTCACCCGAGATTGCAAAAAAGATCGCCACAGAGCTTCAGGAGAAAAACCTCTATGTCTTTATGTGTGCCGAAAATGAAGGAAAACGTTTTTCCGAACAGTTGGTAGAGGCAGGAGTCCAGATTGGGTGGCCCACGAGGCTGGTCTCTTTTGGCCCCGATGTTTCAGCTGCTGTCTTTGCCATTGGCTTTGCCTGCAGAGTTGCCATGGCCTTTGGCGGAGTCAAGCCGGGTGACTTCCGAAAAAATCTGATCTATAACAAGGACCGCACCTTTGCCTTCGTCATGCCTCTCGGATTTGTTTCGGATGAATGGTATGCCAATGCCGCTGGCGCCATCAACTGGGGATTTCCGACGATCGCAGACACCCCCATTCCGGAAATTCTGCCGACAGGTGTCTGCACTTATGAGCATGTCGTTTCAAACATCCCCCATGACCAGATCGTTCAGAGAGCGGTAGAGGTGAGAGGGTTAAAGGTGGCTGTCGCCGAAGTTCCCATTCCCGTCTCTTATGGCCCTGCGTTTGAAGGGGAAAGGGTAAGGGGCGAGGATATCGCTATGGAATGCGGAGGAGGAAGAACCCATGCGGTGGAATGGGTCACCTCCCGTCCCATGGATGAAGTGGAAGACGGCAAGGTGGCCCTCATTGGGCCTGATCTCGACCAGACAGAATCTCCCGGACGCTTCCCCATTGCCATCGTCGCTGAGGTGGCAGGCCGGCAGATGCAGGAGGACTTTGAACCGATTCTCGAACGTCAGATCCACCATCTCATCAACTATGCCCAGGGAGTGATGCATATCGGTCAGAGGGACATCGCCTGGATTAGGATTAGCAAAGGGGCTGTGGAGAAGGGATTTCGCTTCTCCCATCTCGGTAAAATCCTTCACGCAAAATTTCACCAGGACTTCGGAGCCATCTTCGATAAAGTCCAGGTCAAGATCTATACCGATAAGGAAAAAGTCGATCAGATTCTCGCACAGGCAAGGGAGGTCTACCAGAAGAGGGACATCCGTATCGAAGGGATGACGGATGAGACCATAGACACCTTCTACTCCTGCACTCTCTGTCAGTCCTTTGCGCCCAGCCACGTCTGTGTCATCAGCCCGGAAAGGACAGGGCTATGCGGCGCTTACAACTGGATGGATTGCAAAGCTTCCTTCGAGATCAATTCCACCGGGCCGAACCAGCCCGTTCCAAAGGGGGAGGTTATCGATCCCAGATTGGGACAGTGGAAAGGTGTAAACGAATTCGTCTATAAAGCCTCCCGCCAGAAGGTTGACCACTATAACTTCTACAGTTTGATGTACGACCCAATGACGACCTGCGGGTGCTGTGAATGTATTGCGGCAGTGCTTCCGATGTGTAACGGTGTGATGACCGTAAACCGCGACTTTCCGGGGATGACTCCATGCGGGATGAAGTTCACCACCCTGGCGGGCTCAGTGGGAGGGGGGCAGGTCACACCTGGCTTTGTCGGTCACAGCAAGTATAATATTACGCAGAGAAAGTGGCTGGTCGGAGATGGCGGGATCAAGCGGCTCGTCTGGATGCCTAAAATGCTTAAGGATGAGATCCGTGAACGGTTGATCAGACGCTCTCAGGAGATCGGCATTCCGGATTTAATCGATATGATTGCGGACGAAACGATCGGAACCACTGAAGAGGAGATTCTTCCTTTCCTCACGGAGAAGAATCACCCTGCCCTCTCGATGGACCCGATTCTTGAGTAAAAGAAGCATAGAGCATAGCGCATGGGGCATAGCGTTAAAGATAAAATGAAGTGACTAAAGTGAGCTAAAGTTACAAGTGAACTAAAGTTTAGTGAAATAATTTTAGGCACTTTAGGCACTCATAACTTTAGACACTTTAAGGGGTTATCCGGCATTTGAAAGGAGAGTATCCATGGGTTTAACCGGAATCCAGATATTCAAACTCTTGCCTAAAACAAATTGTAAGGAGTGCGGCGTCCCAACCTGTCTCGCCTTTGCCATGAATCTGGCCGCGGGGAAGGTTGAACTCACTTTGTGTCCCTATGTGTCAGAAGAAGCAAAGGCGATGCTCTCCGAAGCCTCCGCCCCTCCCATACGGCCTCTCTCTATTGGATCAGGTGAAAATGTGGTGAAGATCGGGGGGGAGACCGTTCTCTTTCGTCATGAAAAAACGTTCGTGAACAAACCCGGGTTTGCCATCCTCGTCAGCGATGCGATGTCTGAGGCTGAAATCGAAGACCGTCTGAAGCGGTTCAATGAGTTGAGGTATGAAAGAGTGGGGCTAACCCTGAGACCTGAAATGATTGCTATAAAGAATGAGTCCGGAGACCCGGGGAAATTCGAGGCCCTGGTTAAGAAGGTGAAGTCTGAGACGGATGCCGCCCTGATTTTGATGAGTGAAAAGATTGAAGCTTTAACGGCAGGAGTCAAAGTCTCGTCCGACCGCATCCCATTGATCTATGCGGCTACCGATGGCAATCTCGAAGCCATCGCCAATCTTGCCCGGGAGAGCGGATGTCCTCTAGCGGTGAGGGCCGATCATCTGGAGGTCCTCTCCGGGCTGACTGAAAAACTGATGGCCGCAGGCCTCAAAGACCTTGTCCTCGATTCCGGCTCGAGGACGCTCCGCAGGGCTTTTGAGGATCAGATATTCATCCGGCGGGCCGCTCTTACCCAGAAAAACCGCTTTCTCGGATTTCCGACCATCACCTTTCCCTGTGAAATGACGAAAGATCCGATGAAAGAAGCTCTCATCGCCGCAACCTTTGTGGCAAAGTATGCGGGTATTATCGTCCTTTCAGACTTCCGTGGAGAAAGCCTTTTTCCTCTTCTCGTTGAACGGCTCAATATCTATACCGATCCGCAACGGCCCATGGTGATGGAGGAGGGAATCTATCCCATCGGCAATCCCGGAGAGGATTCTCCTGTGTTGGTCACCGTCAACTTTTCACTGACCTACTTTATCGTTTCCGGTGAGATCGAATCGAGCCGGATTCCAAGCTGGCTTCTGGTGATGGATACCGAAGGGCTCTCCGTTCTCACGGCCTGGGCCGCCGGAAAATTTGTGGGAGATGCGATCGGCACATTTATTAAAAAGAGTGGCATTGCCGATCGAGTGAAACACCGGCAGGTCATCATCCCCGGGGCGGTGGCAGTTGTGAGCGGCGACCTTGAAGAAGAACTCGGTCCGGAATGGAAAATCAAGGTCGGTCCAAGAGAGGCCGCGCATATACCTGCCTATCTGAAGACAGGAAACTAAATAAAAGGATTCAAGGGGTCCAGGGTTCGAGGGGGCAAGGGAAAAAAATATTTTCTAGAACCCTTGAATCCTTGAACCCTAGAACCCTTATTATTGGAGATCCTATGATCCTCATCGGTGAAAATCTTAATGTGATCATTAAGAAGATCGGAACAGCAATGAGGGAAAATGACCCCAAACCCATTCAGGAGATGGCCATTGCCGAAGCCAGCGCCAACATGGATTATCTCGACATCAATATCGGTCCTGCAAGAAAGGGCGGGGGAGAGTTGATGGAGTGGGTCGTTAAAACCGTTCAGGAGGTGGTGGATACTCCCCTCTATCTCGATACGATCAATGCAGAAGCCATTGAGGCAGGACTCCGTGTCTATAAAAATAAAAAGGGAAAGGCTGTGATCAATTCGATCATGGCCCGTCCGGAAAGTATGGAAGCCAAATTCCCTCTTGCCCAGAAGTATGACGCAGGGGTCGTTGCTCTCCTCTGGGGGCCTTCCGGTCTTCCCCGCGATGCCAACGAGAGGGGGGTGCTGACCGCTGAACTGATGCAAAAGGCCATGGAATACGGCATCCCGAATGAAGATATCTGGATCGATCCCATTATCACCCCGATCACCAGCCCCCAGAGCCAGGTTCAGGTCCCGGGCTGCATCGAATTTATGAAGATGTTCAAAGACCTCCAGGAGATCGTCCCTGGGATCAAGTCAACCTGCGGACTCTCGAATGTCTCCAACGGCGCTCCGGATAAGTTAAGACCCATCCTCAATCAGACCTATCTCGTCATGGTCGAACGGTACGGCATGTCCTCAGCCATCATCGATGCCTTCGATGAGGAAATAAAAATATTTGCAAGAGGAAAACGAGAGGATTTGAAAAAACTCATCTATCGAGTAATGGATAAAGAGCAAATCGATCTTAAATCTCTAAGTAAGGAAGAAGCTGATTATGTCAAAACCACCAGGGTCCTGACGGGTCAGACCCTCTACTCCGATTCCTGGCTGGAGATGTAAAAGGGGTCACATCTTCAATTGTCAATGACAATTGAAGATGTGACCCCAAGCACCAAGCAACTATGAGCAAGAAAATACCCACCTATGCCGTTTGGGCGAGTCTTTTATCACTATTCGTCTGCTGTGAACTTGCCTATGCAGAAACCAAGCAGATTGGTTTTTCTATTCCTTTCCCCAATCTCACCTTCTCGCAGTCCCTCTCTAAAGGAGAACAGGTCTACCTCGGAATTCCCAAAAAGAAACCATTCTCTTTTCGGGAGATCAAAGGGGATTTGATCCTCGTTGAATTGATCAGCACCTACTGTGTCAATTGTCAGAGGCAGGCCCCGATCTTCACTGAATTATATTCATCCATTGAGAAGGATCCTAAATTAAAGGGAAAGGTGAAGATGATCGGAATTGCCGCCGGCAATAACCCTGGGGAAGTAGAGACCTTCAAAAAAGTCCATCAAATCCCCTATCCCATCTTCAGCGATCCGAAATTCGATGCCCATATAGCTCTGGGAGGTCCTCGAACACCTTTCACCATCTGGGTGAGAAAGGATGCGCAGGGAAATGGGGTGGTGGTGAGCACTCATCTGGGTCTGACCGAATCAGCGGAGAATGTCCTTGCTGAAACAAGAGCCGTCCTCCAGTATAACCTCACCCTTCTCAAACCTAAGAAAGGCGGCATCTATGAAGGCGATGCCCTGAAACCTCCCCTTACAGAAGAAGAGTTATTAAAAAGGGCAAGAAAGGGAATGGAGGCGTCCGGAGGAAAAGTCCTTCAGATTGAAAAGATCACCCTCAAGGATGGCGACCCGGTCTATGCTGGGAAGGTCGATCTGGGAGGCCGGCAGGAGAACTTCTTTGCAAAATTGGCAAGCCGCCGGGCCGTCTGTGATATCTGCCATGACACCTTTTTCATTTATACCTTCGATTCAACGGGAAAAGTGGTTGATATCGTTCCTGTTCAATTAACTAAAATCGATAATCTCCATTGGACAGAGGAGGACATCAAAAAATTGAAGAGCCGGACCATCGGAAAATCGATCCTCAAACCCTTCTCCTTCGACGCCAAAGTCGATTCCATTTCAGGGGCAACCGTCACCGCGGTTCTCATCTTCGACAGTCTCGATAAGGCCAAAGAGATCTTTGAGAAACTGAAGAAGGAAGGATATGTCAGATAATTTGATGAAGGGGAGATTTTTTCGCCTTCCTTTTCCTCTCCTCTTCTTTATCCTGTCCATCTATCCCCTTCCCTCCCATTCCTCAAACCTATACAAATATCACCAAATCGCTATGGGGACTGTAATCGAGATCACGCTCCAAACCGATGATGAAGAAGGAGCCAAAAAGGCAACCCTCCAGGCTTTTCAGGAGATAAAGAGGATCGAGCAATTGATGAGCCCGTGGATTGGGACGAGCGATGTCTCCCGTCTTAACCGCTCTGCCGGAAAGGATTGGGTCAAGGTCTCTCCGGAGACATTCGATGTCATTCAGAGGTCACAGAAGATTTCCGGACTTTCCGAAGGCGCATTTGACATCACCATCGCCCCCCTCACACAGCTCTGGAGGAAGGCAAGGGAAAGAGGAGTTCCTCCACCACCCGAAGAGATAAAGAAGGTTTTAGGCCTGGTAAATTTCAGAAATCTTTTAAATCGTCCTGATGGAAAAGTCTTTTTGAAAAGGAAGGGAATGGCCATTGATCTCGGAGGAATTGCCAAAGGCTATGCCGTGGACAGGGCCTTCGAAATCTTAACGTCTCTGGGATATAAAAACCTGATCGTCAATGCCGGTGGAGATTTGAGAACCGGAGGGTTAAAAAATAATGAACCCTGGTCGATCGGAATCCAGCACCCGAGATCAGCCGAGAAAGTTATGGCAACGATTTCCGTGTCTGATTCAGCCATCGCTACTTCGGGAGATTATGAAAAATTCTTTTTCCATCAGGGAAAACGCTACCACCATATCCTCAATCCGAAAACAGGTTTCCCGGCGGACGGATGCCAGAGTGTCACGATCCTTTCTAAAGATGGGATGACGGCAGATGGACTGGCCACCGCTGTTTTTGTCTTAGGCCCTGGAAAAGGATACGCTCTATGTCAAAGGCTCGAGGGTGTGGAATGTTTCATCGTGGATCAGGAAGGAAAGACCCTCTTCTCACCAAATCTGAAAACAAAAATCTCATTCACTCCTTAACTTTCGCTCTGTATCGATTCACATCGGCAAACACATCGATGGCCTTCACCTGGGTTTTAAATACGGCTGAATGAAGTGCCCCGGCAGGGATATGATAATGATCACCTTTCCGGTAAACTTTTTTGACCCCGCTGATGGTGAGTTCCATTTCGCCTTCGATCATAAAGCCCCACTGCTCTCCATGGGAATGTTCGGAGACCACCCCGATAGGCTCTATATCCAAGAATACAACCTGCTTCCCTATCCCCTGGAGCAGCCATCCCCTCACCCCTCTGAAGGGAATGTCCGCTTCAGGCAGATCCGTGATCATCTTTGGGTAAAATTCCTTGGTCATGCCACTCTCCTCCGGGCCCACCACCGCGTGCCACGCTATTCGAACCTCTTCCCTTCCATCAGTAAAGCTGTAATGGTCCCTTTCCCATCTTTGCGAAGGGCAATCTCAATGATTACCTTTCTCGCATCCCTTGAAGACTCGATTTTTCTCCCGCTTCGCTTTCAAGTCTTTTCTGAAAGGAAAAGTCTTCTCTCCCAATGGTCATGATAAATCCTTTTTATCAAAAACTCTTTGGAAAGGCAATTTTTCTTTTAAGTGGAAATGCCAGAAGGGAGGGTTTAAACGAGGAAATGGATTAAATCGAGATGATCGTCGATATGGAAATCGGCTTCGATCTCTCCGTTTTTATAAGCGATAAACGGAACGCCTGATGAACGGGCCGCCTGCTGGTCGACCTCTGAATCCCCTATAAAAACAACCTCCCCCTTACTTAAGCTAAAACTTTGGAGGATCTTTTCAATCGATTCGGGATGGGGTTTGGGATGTTTCACATCGAGGGCGGTCACGACCATATCGAAGAACGGCCATAGATCAAACCGGTCCATAATATGTTTCATCGAGGTCGTCCGGTTGGTGTTGATGGCGCGGAGAATTCCATTCTCCTTCAATCGATTTAAAGCCTGAAAAAGATGGGGCTCCATCTTCAGGTAGACGATGTAATTTCTCAGATCGATCTGCTTCAGCGCTTCCAATGCCTTCTTCTCCAGTCCGTTTCCCTTGCCGAAGATGAAATGAATGGCCTCATAGACCGTATGGGTATGGACATACTGTATTTCTTCCTCCCTTAATGGGATCCGGCCTACGGCCGCGCAGAGATCGTTATAGAGTCTCATATTGGCCTCAATGGAGTCGAAAAGAACCCCATCACAGTCATAAATCACACAGCGGATCTTCATGTTTTGAGCTTTAATGTCCGTCACGCTTCCGTCGTCCTTTCGTCTGTCGTCTTTCGTTATAAACTTATCTCCCTGCCCACGAGAAGAAGCCCTTCTCTAACCTCTCCGTCAAGATAGTAAAAGACTCTTATCTTTTCATTCCGCTCGATCAAATAGAGACAATCATTGGTCTGTTCGATCTTGAGGGTCTTCTCCAGAGGGAATCCCAGAAACATCCCGATCAGTAACCGGTTGACGACCCTGTGGCCGACAATCAAGATCTCTTCCCCTTCATGTTGCTGTAAAATTCTCTCCATAAAAGGCTTTAACCGATTGGCCACATCCGTATAATTCTCCGCTCCGGGAATTCGGTAGGAAAAACGATCATCCTTAAACCGATTCCATTGATTCTTCAGTTCCTCATCAA
>JASEHH010000079.1 GCA_030017685.1 Thermodesulfobacteriota bacterium
GGTTTAAGTAGAAGCCGCCAATGTAAAATAAATTGCACCTTTAAAATCTCTGCTTCCGCAGGAATGACATATCTGAAAAATGATAATAATTTCAAATTGATATTAATATGATCAGTATGGCAACCCTTGCCCCTTGTGTCCAGCCCCCCCATTTATGGGTAAAGATCAGTTTGCTAAAGGGGGGTAAGGGGGGTTATCAATTTTCATCGTTCATCGTCTATCGTCCTTCGTTTAAATAACCTCCTCCTCCAGCACTTTCCTTCCTTCAAGGATCCGCTCATAACCTAATGGACGGATATCTATGGTTTCATATTGCCCAAGACGAACCAACTCGGATAGAGCCCTGCCCACAGCAGGCGCCTGTTGAAACCCGTGACCGCTGAAACCCACAGCCATGTAGAAGCCCCGGACCTCCGGATCCTCTCCGATGATCCCATTGGAGTCCCACTGATTGACCTCATAGAGCCCTGCCCACCCGCTGACCACTTTCAGCTTGTCAAACAGGGGAATACGGTGAGCAAGAGAGGGCCAGATCGCTTCCTGGAAATAATTGCGGTCCCACACATAATTGAATCCGGGGGGCTCTTCCTTTCGGGATTTCCCGGTGAGGATCTGACGTCCGGTTTCGTGAAGGAAATAGACCCCGGAGGTATCGATGGTGAGGGGAAGGTCGTAGTCAAAGAGCCGCGGCGGCTTAACAAGATAGACCATCCTCCGCACAGGAACAACCGGGATCTCTATCCCTGCCATCTTTCCCACTTCACCCGCATAGGGACCAGCCGCATTCACAACCGAAGAGGAGAAATAAGTTGTTCCATCTTTTGTCTTCACCCCTTCGAGACGATCCCCTTTCCGCAGGATCTCCACCACCTCCTGATGGATATACTCCACGCCCAGATGTCTCGCCTTCCTCACGAACCCCTGGAGCACGCTGTGCGGATCCATATATCCATCCCCGGCGGAGAAGGAAGAGCCGACAAGGTCCTCCGTGTTGAGATCGGGAATAAGCTGAAGAGTCTCTTTAACATTGAGGAGCTGAGTCTCCACGCCCAGCGATTTCTGAAAGGCCTGATGTCTCACAAGAATAGGCCAGTTCTTCTCGCTTCCCAAAAAGAGATATCCCCTGGGCTTAAAATCTATCTCCGGCCGCCCACCCTCTGTCTCCATCCTCTCGCCAAACTCTTGATAGAAGGTAAGACTGTACCGGGAGAGAAGAACATTGACCTCTGTGCTGAACTGTCTCCGGATCCCTCCCACGCTGAGTTCAGTGGAAGCCTTTTCGTAAGTCGGATCTTTTTCAAAGACAGCGATGCGGCCACCGAATCCTTCGCTGGCCAGATGGTAGGCGATGCTCGACCCCATCACGCCGCCGCCGATGATGAGAAGATCAAAACTCCGTTCTCCGTTCATATGAGAGGTTCCCATCCCGCCCTTCCTGATTTCTTATCTGCTTAGCAGCAGGTTCGGAAGCCACAGGGCAATCTGGGGGAAGAAGAAGACAAGTGCTAGGCCAACCATCTGGAGAACCATGAACTCAGCCATTCCCTTGTAGATGTCGAGCAAGTCCCACTTCGGAACAACGGCTTTAAGATAGTATGCGGCCATCGCCACCGGTGGAGAGAGATAGGCTGTTTGAAGGTTGACCGCCACCAGGGTGCTGAACCAGACCTTGTCCAGCTTCAATTCATGAACCACGGGCAGGAAGATAGGTAGAAAGATAAAGACAATGGCCGGCCATTCGAGCGGCCATCCCAAGAGAAAGATGACCAGCATCAGAAGGGCAAGCATGCCCATTGGAGGAATGGGGAGGGCGAGCATCGCCTTGGCAATCATCGAGCTCGTTCCCAGACGGGTAAAGACCGACCCGAAGATATTGGAGGCCATCGCAAGAAAGAGGATCATGCTCGAGGTCTGGATCGTTTTAAAGGCCGCCTCTTTTAATACCTCTTTATTCAGCTTACGGTAGGCGATCGTAAGGATCAGGGCCCCTGAGGCAGCCATGGCTGCGGCTTCGGTTGGAGTAGCCAATCCGGCGATGATGCTTCCAAGTGCTGCAAAGATGATGAATCCCATTGGAACAATACCCGTGAATAACTCTTTCAGTATCTCTTTGGTAGAAGTGATTCTCTCTTCACGGGGCACCGTGGGCCCTAATTCAGGCCAGATATGACATTTGATCAATGAATAGCTGCAATAGAGCGCCGAAAGGAGAAGGCCGGGCATGATGGCCGCCACAAAGAGTTTAACGACGGAAACGCCCACGATCGGTCCAATGACGACGAGCATTACGCTCGGAGGGATGAGAATCCCCAGGGTTCCTCCGGCTGTGATCACTCCAGCCGAGAGCCTGGTGTTATACCCGCTCTTGATCATCAAGGGAGCCGCCATCAAACCGATGACGGTCACTGAAGCGCCGATAATCCCCGTGGCTGTCGCAAAGATGGTTGCGGTTAATAGGACGCCAAGGTATAAGGAGCCTTTCATCCCCCCGAAGATCGACTGAAAGGATTTAAAGAGGCGCTCCATCAGTCCGGCATGTTCCAGAAGATGGCCCATAAAGATGAAGAGGGGAACTGCCGCAAAGGTCTCCTCTTTCATCAGGCCCAGGGTCTGAAAGACCATCAAATCAAAGACTCCGATTCCGAACCCGATATAGCCGAATACCACGGCCAGGATGATCAGTGTAAAAGCAATGGGAAATCCGACAAAGATTCCTGTGAGAAGAGAGCCTAAAAGCATCAATCCTAAATATTCGGGTTTCATGGCCATTCTCCCTTGACTGCGGCATAGACGCTTTTTAAAAATTCTGA
The DNA here is from genome assembly GCA_030017685.1 of Thermodesulfobacteriota bacterium. GTDB lineage: Bacteria > Desulfobacterota > BSN033 > BSN033 > UBA1163 > RBG-16-49-23. The sequence continues at coordinate 2,811 of JASEHH010000079.1, forward strand.
TACCCCCTGAACCAGAAGAAGGAGGGCAGTGAGGGGAATGACCGTTTTAAAAGGGTAGACAGGCGGCCGCCATGCGCCTGCCTCGGACTTCTCGAGGAGGCTCCACGAAAGGGCCGCTTCATCCAATCCCGCAACCATAAAGAAGATCATCCCTGGAAAGAAGAAAAAGAGGTAGAGGATGGCATCGATCCATCCCTGCCTCTTGGAGGACCATTTGTCATAGAAGATATCGGTTCGAATATGTCCTTTCTTATAAAGGGTGAAGGCCGCACCTAACATGAAGAGGCTTCCGTAGAGCATATAGGCTAAATCATACGCCCATATCGTTGGAGCCTTGAATGCATAGCGTGAGATGACCTCATAGGTCAACCCGAAAACAAGTGGAAGGATGAGCCAAGCCGCCGTCTTTCCCGACCAGATGCTGATCCTGTCAATGAATCTGGCCGTCTTTAACAATTTGGCAAAGGGTTGGGTCATAGGATTTACCCTCTCAATATTTTACTAAAAAAATAACTCCAATAGATACTTCCTCTCCCCTGGGAGACTGTGTCGTAATTAGCCATTCGCCCTTCGACAGGCTCAGGACGAACGGCTAACTGATTGAATTTTAACATGTCATATTCCGTTCGTGGTGAGGTTCTCGAACCATGAACGGAATTACGACACAGTCTCTGGTGGGAGAGGATTGAGGTGAGGGGGACAAATCCGTGCGTCCACCCCCACCCCTACCCTCCCCCATCGAAGGGGGAGGGTGGATAGATTGTTACTTCTTCTTTGGCCAGTAATAATCAGCCACCGTCTCATAGGGCACATAGAAGTCCCGCCTGTATTCAACGATCTTCTTGGCGTAGTCTTTCTGCGAGGTATAGACTTTGGCAAAGAAAGGGTCCTTGGCCACATACTTTGCCGCCACTTTGTCCCATGCCTTCAGGATTTCCATGATGACCTCTTTGGGAGTTTCGACCATCTTCACGCTGTGTTTCGTTTTGAGCAGTTCCAGATCTTTGATGTTCTGATCCACCAGATCGATCCATGAACGAAAGAGGTTCTCCCTGCTCGCCACATCAATGATCGCCTTCAGGTCTGCAGGCAGTTTATCCCAGGTATCTTTATTAACGAGCAGCTCCAGAGTCCCAGTATGTCTGTGCATCCCTGGTGCATGGTAAAATTTAACCACATCCATCAATCCCAATTCCTTGTCCATCGTGGGGCACATCCAGGCTGCACCGTCAATCACCCCTCGCTCCAGTGCGGGAAGGATTTCGCCTCCCGGCATGGTAATGACTGTTATTCCAGCCTCTTTATAGATCTCCGCCGTCAGCCCCGCCTCCCGCATCTTTATGCCTTTCAAATCCGCCCAGGACTTGATCGGTTTCTTAAACCAACCGAGAGGTTCGGAGGCAATGATATCCGTTGGAAAGACCATCACCTTCATCTTCATCACATCCAGATAGAGTTCCCGGTATAATTCGAGGCCGCCACCGTGATAGAGCCATTGGGCATAATCCACATTATCCATTCCAAATGGCCCGCCCGCCACACTGGAGAAAAGATTGGCTGCCGGATGCTTCCCTATCCAGTAGGCCGACCAGCCGTGGCCGGCATGGAGGGTCCCTTTATCAACAGCCCCCAACACCTCAAAGGCCGGAACGATGGCCCCGGCAGGCACGATATCAATTTTGATTCGTCCGCCGGACATCTCCTCGATTCTCTTGGCCAGACCTACAGCGCTTCTGTGGAGGGCTATCCCAGCGGGCCAGGTCGTCTGCATCTTCCAGGTGAGGGTTTGCGCCTCCGTGGTTTTGGGCGTGAAGACCAATAATCCTATTCCTACAAACATGAAAACGCTTAAAATCAATATGGTTGCCTTTTTCATCTTTCCCTCCTTAAAATGGAATCCTCCGTGTCAAAGATGCCTGATCAAAACCTCACTCCCTTTGTTTCAAGTTTATCTCTTCATCACCTCCTTCTTGGGAAACACTTTGCTCCAGTTTGTTTCCATCATGCGATCAAACCGCTTTACATGATCCTGCACGAGGTTTCTTGTCTTTTGGAACTCTTTCTCTTTGTCCGTCTCGACGATGCCGCAAAAATCTTTAAATATTTTTTCGGGGACTCGCCTCTCCTCGGATAAAAAGTGGTCAAAATGTCTGAACCCTTTTTTTAAGGCGGTTTTATTCTAATGGGTTCGAGATGGAAAGTCAATTTCACACTCTATCTAAAAAGATGGCTCCGGGAACAGGACAGACACAGGTGCAGATGCCGCACCCCCGGCAGGCTTCGCCGATCGTCACCTCTTTTCCCTTCACTTCGATTGCATTATAGAAGCAGGAGCGCATACACCTCTTGCAGTTCGTGCATAACTCCCGAACGATGAGAGCGCATTCACGGGGAAGGGATTCCATCTCTTCGTAGCTCATGGCGGCTTTAGCCGCTACCCCGATGATCTCCCGGACGGATGGATAGCCCTTTCGATCTAAAAATTCTTCTACCCCTTTGATCACCTTTCCGAGATAACCATATCCTTTCAGCATCACGACGGAGCAGAGTTGCACCAGAGTGGCTCCGGACATCATGAATTCGACTGCATCCTTCCAGTCGTAGACGCCATTCGTCCCGGTGATGGGGATGCCCAGGGCAGTGTAAACCTTTGAAATCCAGCGCAGGGTCAAAGGTTTCACCCACGGACCTCCCACACCCGCCCATCCATGAATATAGGGTCTGCCCGTCTCAATATCGAGACAAAAACCGACAAAGCGGTTGATAATCGTCACGGCTGAACCGCCTGCGGATTGAACCGCCCTCGCCATGTCCACCACATCCGCCACCTGCGGAGTAAGCTTGATGATTACAGGAATCTTCACCGACCTCGTTACCTGATGGGTAATGTCGGAGGCAGCGTTTTTGTCTTGCCCCACCAGCATGCCCGTGGGGGTCCCTTTCATCTCTGATGGATGGGGACATCCGAAGTTGAGCTCAATCAATCTGATTCCGGTATCCTCCATCATCTTCGAAAGGGTCACCCAGCTTTCCACTGTTGTTCCGGCCACGCTTCCAATGAGCACACAATCATGCTTCAGGGCTGAGGTTTGAGCTTCTTTTAACTCTTTCATCCATTCTTCCGGAGTCTCTTCAGCCAGACCGGTCCGGCCGTAGAACGTGAAGAGCCTTGGGACTTTTCCCCGGCAGACATTGTGCTCTTCGTCGAGGTAACGCCATTTCGACATACGGGTCAAACGGCGCATGGCTTCGGAGTCGGTGACCGTCTTGGCCACAAGCCCTCCCGCCCCTGTCCTGATCACATGCTTCATATTTCGGGCGGAAAGGGTTGGCTCCGCAGAGGCCGCAATAATGGGATTCTTAAAATTCACCCCGCAAAATTGAACCTTCAAATCGGCCATTGGAATTTACCTCTCTTCTCATCTTTTGAATTTACCCCGTTAGAAATAATGCCCCGCTGGAATTTCTAACGGGGTTTACTGCGACCTGTCATTCCGTGCTGGGCACGGAATCCAGTTTTTCCCATGGGGCCGGAAATTAAGCGCCTCTGTATTTTCATCTGCTTGTGCGGGAACTGGCCTGGATTCCTGCTGGAGTTTATCCCGTACTTTGTTACGGGGCAGGAATGACTTAAAAAACCCTGCCTACTTTTTCTTCAGTGCCTTCAGGATCTTTTCCGGAGTGATGGGGAGCTCTGTAAATCTCACCCCGATGGCATGATAGATGGCATTGGCCACTGCTGCAGGCGAAGGATTGAGCGCCGGCTCTCCGATTCCTTTGGCTCCAAACGGGCCATTCGGATCAACCGGCTCCACCAGAATGGACTTTATCGGTGGGATATCCAGTGGACCTGGAATGACATAATCCCTGAAATCGGGGTTAAGAACCTTTCCTTTTTCAACGACCATATCCTCCATCAATGCCCATCCAATTCCCTGCGTCACACCGCCATGAATCTGCCCTTCGGTGGTCTGCGGATTGATGGCCCGGCCAACATCGTGAGCTGCGGTGTAATGGATCACATTCACATGACCTGTCTCTGTGTCCACTTCCACCTCGGCAATCTGACAGGCAAACGGGTAAGCGGGTGCGACATTCCCATACTTGGTCACCGGGTCTGGAAGGACCGTATCCGGAGCCCAGAATCCGGTCCCCACAACAGGAGAACCGCCTCGCCTGAGCAGACAGATCTCCGCCACTTTCTCAAAGGAAAGATTTCTTTCAGGCTCATCTTTCACATAGATCTTCCCTCCCCTGGCCTCCAGTTCGGAAGGGATCGTCTCAAATACCTCTGCCGCCACTTCGAGAATCTGTCGTTTCGCATCCTGTGCGGCCGCTTTCACGCCATTTCCACCGAAGACCGTCCCACGCGTGGCAAAACTTCCCAGGCCAAACGGACTGATATCCGTATCGACCGGAGCCACCTCAATCCGGTCAAGGGTGACACCCAGTTCCTCTGCAACGATTTGGGCAAAAACCGTTCGCTGTCCCTGCCCCATGTCCGACTCCCCATGATAGACCAGAACCTTGCCTTCCCTGCCGATGCGAACAATCCCTGCTCCGCCATCGAATTCACGGGAGAAGGCACGATTTCCGGAGACATGGTTACAGCAGGCCAGTCCCACTCCACGGGCAAAACGTTTCTCCCGTCGCTTCTCCTCCCATCCCGATGCCTCTACAGCCTTCCGGACGCACTCCTCCAACCCGGAAGAGCCGATCTGCCAGCCATGGATGGAAACCTCCCCTGTCTTGAGTCCATTCCTGATGCGCAGTTCCGCCGGATCCATATTCAAATCGCCTGCAATCATATCGAGGGAACTCTCAAGGGCAAAGGTCATCTGGGCATTTCCGAAGCCGCGAAAACAACTCGTGGGAACGGTATTGGTGTAAACAGTGAGGCCCTCTGTCCTCAGATGCTGGAACCGGTAAAGGGAATCGACACGGTAACAGGCGGTCGCCACAATGGCCATCGAATAGATTGCCCTTGCTCCGGAACCACCGATGATCTTTACTTCTTTGCCGACCAGCGTCCCATCCTTTCTGGCGCCGACTGTGAGATCGATATACATGGGGACCCGTGGATTGCCGGCTATGAAATCCTCTTCCCGGCTGTTCACCATCCGGATGGGTTTCCCTGTTTTTTGACTCAAGACAGCGGCGGCAAGATGGAGATTCGTCTCCATCTTTGCTCCGAAGGCGCCGCCATAGTAGGGGACGACAACCCGGATCTTCTCAAGCGGCAGCCCCAGGGCTTTTGCATAGGTGATTCGCGTCATCGAAGGAATCTGCGTGGCAAGATAAAGGGTCAATTTCCCTGTGGGCTCAAAATGGGCAACACAGGCCATGGGTTCGAGGTAAGCCTGATAAACCTGATTCGTATAGTAGCGTTCCGAGTGGACGACATCGCATTCTTGAAATGCCCTGTCCACATCCCCTTTGTTCAATTTAAACTCAGAGACGATATTTCTCTCTTTATCATGAATCAGGACCGCTCCGGGTTGCATGGCTTTAATGGGATCGAAGACCGAAGGAAGCTCCTCATATTCCACCCGGATCAGATCAAGCGCCTCCTCTGCCGCATCCTCATCCACAGCCGCCACGCCTGCCACCTCATCCCCGATGAATCGGACCTTCTCCACAGCGAAGATGTTCCAGTCCTCTGTTCTCGGACCAAAAGGGATTTTGGGCGTATCGTCCGCCGTGACGACGGCCTTCACTCCCTTGAGGCGTCTGGCTTTTGAAGGATCGATATGGAGAATGCGGGCATGAGGATGAGGGCTCCGAAGAATTTTACCATAGAGCATTCCCGGAAACTGGAGGTCTGAGACGAATTCCGCAACGCCCCTTGCCTTTTCATTCGCATCGATCTGTGGAACAGAATGACCGACCACGGAATACTTCACCATTCTTGAATCTCCCTCAATCCCTCCTCAGCAATCCTTCCTCTTTACCAGGGAAGAGACCGCCTCGACAATCTTCTGATATCCTGTGCACCGGCAGAGGTTTCCCACCAGGCCTTCACGAATCTCCCTCTCTGTTGGATTCGGATGTCTGTCCAAAAGGACCTTTGTGGAGAGGATCATTCCGGGCGTGCAAAATCCGCATTGAATGGCTCCGTGATGGATAAATGCCTCCTGGAGGGGATGGAGCTTCCCCGCTCCGGACAAACCTTCTATTGTGGTGATTCTTCTGCCATCTGCTTGCAAAGCCAAAACCAGACAGGAGTTGACAGGCTCATCATCCAATAGAACCGTGCAGGCACCGCATTCTCCAGCCCCGCAGCCCTCCTTTGTGCCTTTCAAACCCAGTTCATTCCGTAATACATCCAGAAGCGTCCGGTTGGCCGGAATTTCGAGTTCAAAAAGCTCTCCATTCACATTCAACTCCAAAGGATATTTCATTGAACGTATCCTTTTTTGTGGAAACCGTTTAACCAAATCAAGCACAAAATCGTATCGCGGAGATGGGCAAGCCGGTCGGAAAGGCTTCGTGGCGCACCTTTCGGATAATCGGCACCGGCCTTCATCCTGATCGATGGGACTGGCTCAGATGAAATCGCCTGCTTCCCATTCCATCTAAAAACCGCCATTCGAAGCCTTGGAGAGCGGTTTGCCCATCTCCGCTGCGTGTCGCAATGCTATTTGGTTAAACTGTTACCTTCATTCAGATCCCTGTTGGAGGAATGGGAAGGCCGAGGGCTGCTTTGATCGCCCTCTCGACCAGCACCTTGACCATTTCCTTCCGATATTCGGCAGAGGCGCGAATGTCGGAGATAGGCTGACATTCCTTTTGCGCAAGACCTGCCGCCTGAAGGATCATATCCTCATCCACCGGTTTCCCTTCCAGGACCATCTCTGTCTCCTTGATTCTTATAGGGGTCGGAGAGACCGAGCCCAAAGCAATCCGGACCTCTTCAAAACTTCCTCTCCCCGGATCTACGGTAAGCAGAACAGCCGCGCTCACCAGTGCAAGGTCCATACTCTTTCTTCGTCCCAATTTGAGGTATGAGAACGAACTATTGACGGGCGGTTTGGGAACGATGACCTCTTTGAGCACCTCATCCTTCTCAAGAACCGTCTCCCCGGGCCCTGTAAAGAAGGATTCAAGGGGAAGGCGTCGCTCTCCTCTTCCGCTTGCGAGACAAACTTGTGCCTTTAGAACGAGCAGGGGTGATGCAGTATCGGCTGAGGGAGAACCATTGCAGAGATTTCCGCCCAGCGTCCCCAGATGACGAATCTGAGGAGAGCCTATTTTATGGGCGGCCAATGCGAGAAGCTTCCATCCATCCTTAAGTAAAGTTGATCTTTCAATATCCGCATGTCTTGCAAGGGCGCCGATCCGAAGTGAATCTCCATCTCTTTCTATCCCTCTCAACCCGGCCAGAGTGAGCAGATTGATCAGCTTCTGCGGAAGGACCAGCTTCTGTTTCATCTGGACGAGCAGGTCCGTTCCGCCGGCAATCAATCGAACATCTTTTCCGTACCGGGCGAGTAGGTCAAAGACTTCCAAAAGGGAAGAGGGATTAAAAAATTCAAAACGCCTGAGACGCATTGGGATTTACAGTATCCTATCCTTGACCGCTGGGAATTCCCCCCTGACGGATGACACCTTCTCAATATCGATCTCGGCCTGAATAATACACTCCTCATCCCCGCCGCTTGCAAGAATGGTCCCCCAGGGATCCACAATCATGCTGTGGCCACAGAACTGAGTCCCCCGGCTCTTTCCCGCGCAGTTGCTCGATATTAAGAAGGCGCTGTTCTCAATGGCTCTGATCCGGTTAAACATTAACCAGTGCTCCAGTCGTGGATAGGGCCACCCCGAGGCCACCAAAAATAATTCAGCTCCTTTATCCAGCATCATCCTGAAGAGTTCCGGAAACCGGAGGTCGTAGCAGGTGCACATTCCGATTTTACCCAGGGGAGTTTCAACCACAACCACTTCACTGCCGCACGAAAGGATCTGGCTCTCCTGGGATCCATATCCGAAGAGATGGATCTTCCGATATCTGGCGATCAACTTCCCATCGGGATTAAAAAGAAGGCTGGTGTTGAATAATTTTCCATCCTCTTCTTCCACAAAACTTCCGGTATGGAGATAGAATCCATGCTCCTTGGCCTTTTGTGACATCCTCCGGGCCGTCTCCCCGCTGACCGTCTCCGACTCTTTCGAATAGAGATCGAAGGAGAAGTAGCCGATGTTCCATATCTCGGGAAGGATGACAAGGTTTGCGCCTTTCACCTGATCTAGGAGCGATTCAACCCGGCCGATCCTCTGCGATTTACTCTCCTCTCCGACCCACAACTGAATCGATGCGACTTTAAACATCTCCCTTATCCCCTTAAGTAATCCAGCACCTGAACCTGATACGAAAAATTTAACTTCTTTCCGCTTCGCGGATGAAAGAGTTCTGCCTCGAAATAGGGCCCGTAAACAAATTTCCCCATAAGGATGGGAATGGTCCCGGAGAAGATCATGGTCCTGTCGAGGCTCTTATCAATCGATCTATTCTTAACAAAATCCATCAGGTCTTCAGGGGTCATCATGGCCGAAAGTGGAGCTTCCTGATACAGAACCCTCTTGCCTTCTTCATTTTTCGTCCAGCCTCTCAGGATGATCTCATCCCAATCCCCTCTGATCTCCTTTAGCGGCCAGAGGCGATCGGACATGATGTTCGGACAGACCTGCTTCGATTTGATAATGCTGACCGATTCCAATTCCCTATCCGTGTGATCGCTTCCGACCCCGACATAAACCTCCTCCCCAGAGCAGAGAAGGACGTATTCTGCCTCACCGGAGGTTCTTTCACTAACCACCTCGATCTCATCATTAAGATAGACTAATTGAGTGATCATTTCATAGGCCGTGGGTGTCGATTCCGGAGCCGGCACCCCTTCCTTCTTCAGCTCCTCGATATGGTTTCTGACCTTCTCCTGGTCCCTTCCTGTATAACCTGCGTTGACCATCCGCCTCATCTCAAAATGGATCTCTTCTTCCCGGCCATTCGTTTCAAGGTAGAATTTCAGGGTCTTCATTTCAGACTCCTCGCACATCATTTATATTAAGGAACTCATAATTGAACGGACATCTTTGTGATGGAATCGTAAAAAGTCGTCATTCCCGTGAAAACGGGAATCCAGAAAATTCTCACTACCTGAAAAGACTGGATTCCTGCTGGAGTTTGTCCCGATGAAAATCGGGGCAGGAATGACAGAAAATAGCTTTTTCAGACTTTTTACGAAACCATCATTTATAATACCTGATCTCAAAGGTGATGCATCCCCTCGGAACCTCATAGGGACCATGTTTCATTCCTGGAGGCCGGCAGGCATAAAATCCCTTGCAAAAAGTCTTCTTCTTGGCAAGGTCGATCAGCTCGCCTTCGACGATGTAGACCTCCTCCCAGAAATCATGCACCAGGGTCTGAGGCGTTCTGATGCCCGGCGGGAATTTTAGCAGGCGAGAATAGGATTTCGTCTCAGGGTCCAGGCTGAGAATTTTCTCCTTGATTCCGAGGGTATCTCCTTCCACGGGTCTCCATTCATACTCAGTATCGACATCGATGAATTCAATCTCCGGTTTCGCCATTTCTCTCCTCCTGCATAAATGAATGACTGGGGTTAAAGGGTTACAGGTTTCTTAACCTTAACCTCAACCTTAACATTCTTGGAATCAGGGTTTTTCATTGGCCAGGTTGTTCTTCATCATCTCGCCGAGGGCCTTTGACCGCTCGGTCGCCACCTCGACCGCATTGATCAGGGTCGTCCTCAACCCGCCCTGCTCCAGGGTATGGAGACCTGCAATGGCTGTTCCCCCCGGTGACGTAACCATATCTTTTAGTTTTCCCGGATGTTCACCTGTCTCGATCAACATCTTCGCCGCACCCAGAACGGTTTGAGAAGCCATAATCAATGCATCATCTCTTGATAGCCCCACCTTGACCCCTGCATCCGCCAGGGCATCGATGATCAGGAAGATGTAGGCAGGTCCGCTCCCGCTCAAACCGGTCACTGCATCGAGAAGGTATTCTTCGATGAGGATCGATTTCCCCACGGAATCGAAGATCGTCTTTGCCATCATCAAGTCCTCTTTCGAGGCATGCCTTCCTCCGGCGATGGCTGAAACCCCCTCCCGGACGGAGACACAGATGTTGGACATGACCCGGATCAGTTTCAGTTCTTTCCTGGCGCAGGATTCGATCGCATCGAGCGGAACCCCGGCCGCAATGGAGATGATCAGTTTCGTGAGGTCAAGATGCTTGGCCACCTCTTCTATCACTTGCTTCATAATCTGGGGTTTCACGGCAAGGATCACGATATCGGATTGTTTCACCACTTCCGAGTTGTGAGAGGTCCCCCTCACCCCGTATTTTTCCCGGATCGTCTTCAGCCTTTCGGGTCTGACATCCGAGCACAGGATCTGCTCCGGTCGACAGAGATGGCCATGAAGGAGCCCGTGGATCAGGGCTTCTCCCATATTGCCCGACCCCACAAAACCGATCTGTTTATTCCTCAGCATTGTCTCTCCTCCTCGTTGGGGTTCACCCCGTTAGAAATTACAGTCGTTGCGACCCTTCGACATACTCAGGGCCGTGAGCACCGCCGAACGGCTCGAAACCGAGCGGGGCACTCTTTCTAACAGGGTAAAGATTTTTGTAGCAAAGATATGAAGAGTTGTGGTAAATATGAAGAAACATAAAACTGAAATGAGGGTCTGTCAAGGATTAAATGGGAGAGATCTAAAGAACTACTTCACGCTCTCTTGATGACACAGATTTTCCTCTCTCCCCTTTTTACCGAAGGGGGGACGGGAGGATGATGGTGAGGGATGATGTTTCAGTATATCGTGATCGAAGGGCCGATCGGCGTAGGCAAAACGAGCCTGACCAGACTCCTGGCAAAGGAGTTTAATGCGCGATTGATCCTCGAGAAGCCGGAAGAGAACCCTTTTCTTTCCCAGTTTTATCGGGATAGGAAAAAATATGCCTTTCAGGCCCAGATCTTCTTCTTGCTCAACCGCTTTCAGCAGCAGAGGGAGATTGCCCAGTACGACCTCTTCAATCAGATCACCCTGAGTGACTATCTCTTCGCCAAGGACCGGATTTTTTCCTCCATGAATCTGGACGACCATGAATTAGCCCTCTATGATCAGATCTATAGCCTTCTGAATGGACAGATCCCCACTCCGGACCTGGTCATCTTTCTTCAGGCAAAGCCTGAGGTGCTGCATCACCGGATCAAATCGAGAAATATCGCCTATGAGAAAGATGTGGATTTAGAATACCTCAAGACATTGACAGAAGCCTACAACTACTACTTCTTCCACTATGACCAGGGCCCCCTGCTGGTGGTCGATACGAGTGAGATCGATTTTGTCAATCGGAAAGAGGACTTCAATCAGCTCATTCGGGAGATCAAGCAGATGAAGAAGGGAACCTGGTATTTCATCCCCATGAAATCCAAATAGCAAAATGGTCTAATAGTCAGATAGTCGTATCGTTTTTTAGTCAAAGTGACTATATGACGGAATCGTAAAAAGTCGTCATTCCCGTGAAAACGGGAATCCAGAAAATTCTAACTACATGAAAATACTGGATTCCTGCTTGCGCAGGAATGACAGAAAATAGCCTTTTTAGACTTTTTACGAGACCATCACTATATGACTAAGCGACTATTCGACTACTTCCGCACTAGGCCCCTGTAGAGGGTTCTCCCGTAGCCTTAAGGGGTTCCTTGGATGCTGCTTTTTCGGCCTTCTTCTTTCCCGCCTCTTTCGCGGCCTCCTTGGGTGCGGAAGGGGGCAGAAGCCCTTTTACGCGGAGTTTTTTTCTTTCCTTCTTCCGTTTTCTTCTTCTCGCTAATACCCGGTCCTTTTCCCGTTGTGGCATATGTCCTCCTTTTTCAAAAATAAAATCCGAAATCCTAATACCGGGCGAAGCTTCCCGAAGGGATCAATTCGAAACAAATCCAAAATCCGAATATCAAATGCTCGAAACATTTTCTGATGATGTTGTTTTGAATTTTGGATTTTGGTCATTCGAATTTGTTTCGTGCTTCGGATTTCGAATTTCGAATTTCATATGACATCTTGGTAATCGACTCAGACGACTGATCTCTTCCATCGCTCTTTCAGTGAGAGCGATCGCATCCGATTCTCTCTCTGCAAAAAGAGGGGAGCCGATGCAAATCTCCACTCGCCTCCTCCATCCCTCTCTCTCTCCGTACCGGATCCCAACCGGAATAAAAGAGATTTTCTGTTTTAATTCTTCCTGAAATTTCAAGATCATTTGAAGAAGCCGGCCTTTGCCGGCGCCCACGATGTTTCTAAAATAGGTGCCCTCCGGAAAGATGACGATTCTCTCATTAGCTTTCAACAAAGCGATGAGCATTTTGAAAGAGTCCAGTGTCCGGATCGATTTCTCCCGATCCACCGGAATTGCCCCTGCAAGGGAGAGATAATGCCGGATCAGGGGATATTGGAAGAGTTCCTTCTTGGCCACAAAATAGAGCCGCGGACGGAAAGCAAGACTCACCAGAGGGATATCCGTCCAGTACTGATGCTTCGGAAGAATAACGACAGGGCCCTGATCTCCAAGGGACCCATTCCCCTCTGTCTCGATTTTGTAGAAAAAGGAAAAGACCAGTTGGGCAACTCTTCTGGTTAGGGAATAGATGAGGGGGTTTCTTTTCACAGTCGTCCAATTAATATTTTGTATCTAATTGGTCATGGCTGAAGAGCCACCCTCGAATCATGAAAATACTCCGGGGGCTTGGGTTAAGGTTACGGTGACGAAGCCCGGTTCGTAATTTGGTAACGGTTACGTAAAAAGAATTAAAAGACGACAAACGTAGCCTTTTATAAACGATACGGGCCCTGAACCTAGCATGGTACAGGGCGGGCCTCGTTACCCTTACCGTTAGAC